>CAMLNB010000085.1 GCA_946481205.1 uncultured Kangiella sp.
ACCGCCAGCACACGCAAACCGGATTGTGCAAACACGCTGACCTGTTCCAGCAATTGAGTGCGGCGAGTCTGATCAAGATGGCAGAGTTCGGCGATCGCTTCCGGTGCGCCTTTGGCAGCAATGACCTGCTGACCGGTGGTCGTTGAACACCAGACCTGACTCATCGCCAGCAACTCACGCGACAGCGGATACTCGCGCACCATCTGCCAATCGGTGTGCAAATGACCGGCATCGATATGATCGGACAGACCGAGCTCGCGAATGGCGCGCTCCATCGGATCAAACGGATCTTGCCGGGTCGCCAGCAGTGCGTATTCCACCAGCGTGTGCAGTGCTTCCGGCAGCGGCGCATCGGTTACTGCGGCGCCGAATCCGTCGGCATTGTGCAGGACCGCGACGGTCATCCGGTTTTCGGTCAGCGTGCCGGTCTTGTCGACACAGAGCACGGTGGCCGCACCGAGTGCTTCAATGGCGGCAAGTTTGCGGGTCAACACCTGCTGCTGCGACATCCGCCAAGCGCCGAGCGCCATAAATACCGTCATGACCACCGGCAACTCTTCTGGCAACAGCGACATGCTCACTGCAATGCCGGCGAGCACGGCTTCCAGCCAATTGCCGCGAGTGAAACCGTAAACCAGCACGACCAGCGTGGCGAGCAGCACCGCCAGGATGCCCATGGTACGAACCAGTCGCGCTGATTCGCGCTGCAAGGCGCTGTCGCCGCGGGTCTGGCCCTGCAATGCCTTGCCGATGCGACCGAGTTCGGTGTTGCGACCGGTGGCCAGAATTTCGGCGACGCCACTGCCGCGCGTGATCAGCGTGCCGGAATAAACCAAGGCGGTGTCGTCGCCACCTGGACGCGCCAATGTGGCGAGTACGGCATCACTGTGCTTGCTGACCGGCAGCGATTCACCGGTCAGCAGTGATTCATCAACCTGCAACTGATTGCCATCGCGCAGCACGCCGTCCGCTGGAACGCGATCGCCTTCACTGAGCACGACCCAGTCACCGATCACGACTTCGTTGCCGGCAATGCGCCGGCGTTCGCCATCGCGTATCACCAGTGCGCGCGGGCTCGACAAATCGCGCAGTGCCGCCAATGCCCGTTCGGTTTTCTGGGCTTGATACAGCGTGATGCCGATAACCACCAGCATCGCAATGGCGAGCACCAGGGCATCGCGTGGTTCGCCAAGCAGCAGATAGATGATGCTGCAGCTCAGCAGCAGCAGGAACATCGGTTCGCGCATCACCTCAAGGCCGATGCGCAACAGCGAGCGTGGCTTCGCGCTGGGCAGTTCGTTGCGGCCGTCACGCTGCAGACGCAGTGCGGCCTCAGCCTGACTGAGACCGGGAACTGCTGCGTTGTTGGTCGCCATGCCGCTGGTCACTACCCACGATCAGTGCTGTGCGGATCAGCGCGGTGGTTTCGACACCACCAGCATCGACCAGCCGAGCCCATCCGGTTCTTTGCCGGCGGTCAGCGATTGCACGACCTTGCCGTTCAGATAATCGACTACCGAAATGGTATCGGCATTGGCGTGAGCAACGTAGGCCAGATTGCCTTCCGGCGGAATCAGAATGCCAATCGGCACGCTGCCGGCGGCAAAATCAGGGCCTAACAAACGGCCTTGCTGATCGGCTTTGGCGGCATCCTGAAACCGGATGCGACGCAGCTCTTTGCGCGTTGCGACATCGAAGACGGCGAGCTCGGCGGATTTGGCATTGCTGACCAAGGCAAACTGACCGCTCGGTGTGATCTGGACGCGAATCGGAAAATTCGCACTGGCAATCGTTGCAAGGACTTGCAGCGTTTTGCTGTTCAGCACGGTAACGGTATTTTGTTCGCGATTGGTCACCCAGACTTCTTTGCCGTCCGGTGTTACTGCGATGCCTTCGGCGCCTTTGCCGGTCGGAACATTGGCGATCAGTTGCCGGCTTTTCAGATCAATGGCGCTGACCGAGCCGGAGCCGATATTGGCAACAAAAGCTCGGCTCAGATCCGGCGTCACGGCAACCATGTGTGAAACCTGCTGGCCGGTGTTGATCGCGCTGATCGCACCGGTGCTGACGGTCAGCAGCAACAGCGCCTGATTCTGTTCGGCGGTCAGCACCACCCGATCCGGTTCCAGCCATTGAATGCCATGTGGCCGTTGGTATTTGCCGAGCGAAATCGTTTTGACGACGGTTGCCGCACTGATGTCGATCAAGGTCAACGAATTGCCAGGTTGTTGTTGGCCATAGTTGCTGATCAGCGCGTGGCGACCATCCGGTGCCACCGCCACTTCGTGCGGGCCGTGGCCGGTTGGCAAGGTCTTCAGGGTTTTGCCGCTGCGCGGATCGAGCAGCGAAACGCTGGCCTCGGCTTTGTTCAATACGATCAGCGTATCGGCAGCGAGGGTGCCGGGCAGCGCCAGCAGCAAACCCAGCCAGAGCGTTTTCATGGTCTGTCTCCGGTAAACGAACTGCCGTTAGCCTAGCGCGTTGTGGGCCGGTGTACAGCGTCAATCCTGCCAGAGCCAGCTGTCCATCGGCAGCGCGCCGTAACTGATTTCCGGCAAGTGGTGGCTAACGGTGCTATTACCGGCCGCACCAAGCGCGACAAACAAGGGCAGCAAGTGCTCGTCGCTCGGATGATTGCGCACCGCTGCCGGCGCTTGCTGGCGATAGTCCAGCAAGGCTTCGGTATCGCGCTTGTCGATAGCGGTGATCAACCAGTGCCGGAATTGTTGCAACCAGTCGGGCGGCTGCTGATGTTGACCAGCCATGACTTCGCGCAGATTGTGACTGGACGAACCGCTGGCGAGGATCAGCACGCCTTGCTCGCGCAGCGCCTGCAGTGCCTGGCCGATGCGGTAATGCCAGGCTGGATCACGATTGGCTTGAATCGACAATTGCAGCACCGGCAGATCGGCCTGTGGCCGCAAGAACAGCAGCGGCACCCAAGCGCCGTGATCGAGTCCCCGTTCGGGATGCTCCGATGCAGCAACACCATTTTGCTGCAACTGTTGTTGCACCAACGCGGCGACATCGGGTGCACCCGGCGCCGGATAGCGCAGCTGATACAGCGGTTCCGGGAAGCCGTAGAAATCGTGGATGGTCGCCGGCTGCGTGGCCGCGCTAACGGTTGGCGTTGCCGTGTCCCAGTGTGCAGAGATCACCAGAATGGCGCGCGCCGCCGGCAAGCGCTGACCCAGCTCACGCCAATAGGGACCGGTCGCGCCGGGTTGCAAGGGCAGTACGGGCGCGCCATGGGAAACAAACAGCACAGGCTGACGGTTCATAGGCAGGATTCGAATGAAACAGATGTATTGCGATCGTCACCGCTTTGGCGGCAACAGACCAGCCACGATCCTTGACGATCTCGTTCAGCCGGATTGATGAAGTGCTCGGTGCGGCAACTCTGTGCAGGCACTCAGCACAAGCGGTTCGCACAAGCGCTCAGCGCCACCACTGCTTCAGCTTGTCGCGCCAACCGCCGCCTTCGTCGCCGCCGACATCAAGCAGTATCACCGAGACATTGTCGCGACCGCCAAGCTGATTGGCGGCATCGACCAGCGCTTGCGCGCGATCTTTCAGGTTCATCCAACTGTTGCCGAGCAGGGTGCCGATTTCCTGATCGCTGAGCAGATCGTTAAGGCCGTCGGAGCAGAGCAGATAGCGATCGCCCTCGACCAGTTCGTGCACGGCGGTCGCGATGATCGGCATCTTGTCCGAGCCGAGCACCTGCAGCAGGATATTTTTCTGGCTGGATTGGCGCGCTTCTTCTTCTGTCAGCAAGCCCTGATCGACATGCAGCTGGACCAGCGAATGATCCTTGGTCAGCCGTTCGAATTTGCCATCGCGCCAGCGGTACAAGCGTGAGTCGCCAACGTGGGCGGCGATCAGCTGATCGGCACTGAGCACCACAGCGACCACGGTCGTGCCCATACCGGCACATTCCGGTTCGCGACTGGCACGGGTGCGGATCTGGCGCTGTGCTTCCTCGATAGCGATCAGCAGCTGCTCCTGCAGCTCGTCGACAATCGGCAGCTCCTGGTTCGCCATGGCCGCCTGCATCCGGGCCCGGATGGTGTCCACGGCCAGGTGGCTGGCGATTTCGCCGGCATTGGCGCCGCCCATGCCATCGGCCAGCACGGCAAAGCGGCCGGCCGGATCGGCATGGACGCAGTCCTCATTGCCACTGCGGACCCGGCCGACGTCGGTCTGAGCGTGCAGGCGAATCAACGCCATGCCGCTCGCCCTCCGGCCCTGCTTTTCCCGCACCGTCCTGCCGTCACCGGGCTGCCCTCATTTGCACGTTGCCAGCAACCATAGCGGTGAGCGCTTGAACAGGCAACGGCGTAGCGACAGAATGCCGGGCACAATCGACATTGTTGGTTGCCGACAGTGGCTATTGTCGCCACCGACCTTCCTGCGCCGCGTTGGCGCCATCCCGGGGATACCGCAGATGGAATTGATCTTCGAAGCCGTTCAAGGCCCGTTTACCGGTGCCAGCATCGGTGCCACCGTCGCGCGCTTTGACAGCAGTGGCGGCATTATCGGCCGCTCGCCGGAATGCCAGCTGGTGCTCGACGACGCCGACCGCACCGTCTCGCGTCAGCATGCCGGCATCCGCCGCCGTGGTGACCGCTTTGTGCTGGAAGTGCTGTCGCAAATCAATCCGGTGCTGATTAATGAGCAGCCGCATCGACAAGGCGACAGCGTCGAACTCAACGATGGCGATACGCTCGCCATCGGTCCGTTCATGTTGCGTTTGAGGGTCCAGCAAGCTGCAGCGGCCAAAGCCGAGCCGGTATCGGCGGCACTGTCCGATGTGGGCAGTGCCGGCGCCGTTGACAGCCAGCGCGCGCTGCAGATTCTGTCGCAGGGCCTCGGTTTTCCGCTGCGCGCCAACAACGCCGCCGATGCCGAAGTCAAACTGCGCTTGTACGGTGAAATGCTCGCGGAAGCACTCGAGGGTCTGCGTCGCCTGATGCTGCAACGCGCGGAATCGAAAAGTGAGTTGGTGCCGGCCAATCGCACCATCGCCGTTGCCACCGACAAGAATCCGATCAAGCACGGCGCCACCCGTCAGGAAATGCTGACGCTGCTGTTCTCGTCGGAAGCGATCGCCGCCGGCATCGTCGACCCGGTGTCCGCCGTGCGCGACGCAATGACCGATATCCATCAACACGAAGAAGCGATGCTGGCGGGTCTGCATGGCGCGGTCGACGGCGCGCTGAAGCGGCTGTCACCGGAAGCGATGGAAAAAGAAGTGTCCGGCGGCTTCCTGCCGGCGCTGCGCAAAGCCGCGCTGTGGGATCACTACGTCAGTCGCCACGGCGAATTGTCCGCCAGCATGATGAAAGCCGGCAGCACCGGCATCTGGGATGATTTCAAGCAGGCGTACAACGACGAAGCGGCGCGGCAGAAAGCGCGCAAATAAGTGTCGGCAACAGGGCACGAGGCCGGGTAGCGTGACTGTGCGCAGGCCCGTGTTCTGCCGCAGATGTCGATCGCTATGCCAGCTCTCAAGCTTCGCTTGTTTGCACGCCAAACCCCTATGCACAATGATCCGAAATGCCGTTGCCGTGATTGGCAACGGTGTGATTGCTGTTCGCCACAACAAGCCAATTTGTCATGAAACTGATTCGCTGTTTTGATGTGTTGCTGTCCGTCATCGGTTTGCTGTTGGCGCTGCCGGTTTTGTTGTTGCTGGTGTTGATCGGCTGGTTTGATACTGGCTCGCCGCTGTTTCTGCAGCAGCGGGTTGGCCGCCGGCAACGACCGTTCACCTTGGTGAAGCTGCGCACGATGCGGATGGACACGCCGGATGTCGCCACCCATCTTGCCAGTCGCGCTGCCGTCACGCGCTGGGGCGCGATGCTGCGCCATTACAAGCTCGACGAGTTGCCGCAGCTGTGGAATGTGCTGAAAGGCGAGATGAGTCTGGTGGGGCCGCGGCCTTGTCTGTTCAACCAAACCGAGTTGATCACCGAACGTGCGCAGCGCGGGGTGCTGGAACACCGTCCTGGCATCACCGGCTTGGCGCAGCTGCAAGGCGTCGATATGTCGGTGCCGAAACGGCTGGCCGAGATCGATCAGCAGATGATGCAGCAGCTGAGTTTGTCCGCGTATTTCCGTTATATCTGGCAAACGGCGGTTGGTGGTGGCCGTGGTGATCCGGCCCAGTAGGCGTCCGGCGGCAGTGCGCGAACGCACTGCCAATCAGAACAAATCGGCGCGCTGAATCTTGAACGGCAAGCTGGTCAACCGTTCGCCGTTGGCGTACAGGTCGAGGAAGTAATCGCCGTCGGCGAACCCCTCGACCGGCCGATCGATCTGGAAGCGCAATTCGCCGGCGTCGTAGTTCAGCGTCAGTCGTTTGCTGCCGAGTTTGATCTGATGCGTGTCGTCGTACAGCTGGGCTTCAACGACGGTGCTACCGGGTTTGAAATTCTGATAAGTGAACGCCGCGTGCAGGCTAGTGCCAATCACCAGCAGCGTGGTTTGTTCGCTCGGCAGGCTGTTGAGCGGGTTGCCCGACACGCGCAGGGTCAGAATCTCCGGCCGTTCCAATTCCGCGTCCAGCGTTTCAGCCGGTTTCGGCTTGCGATTGGTGGCTTGCAGAATGCCCTTGCCGGCATCGGCTATGTCTTTGCTGTCCGGGTACCGCTCTTTGGCGCCGGCATACAGCGCGCTGGCTTCGGTGACCTGACCTTTGCGCCAGAGTCGTTCGATTTCATCGGCCAGTTTGACTTCCACTTCTGACAGTCCGCGCAAGGCCAGCGTGCTGGCCGGATCGATCTGCTGTGCCTGTTTATACAGATCGTAGGCGTTGTTGTTGGCCGGCGTGATCAGGTTGCCAGCGGTTTCCAATTGCTTGGCGCGCTCCAGCAAGGGCTTGGCTTGTTCACCACGTCTGGCGGCATCGAGCCGCTGTTTCAGCAGTTGCACATCGCGCGCTTTCGGTGCCAGCACCACGGCGCGTTCGTACAGCATGCTGGCGCGCAAACCGTCGCCGTTTTTGCTGGCTTCAAGGCCTTGTTTGGCCAAGGCGATGCCGACGTTTTTCCGGCCTTCGATGGCAGCGGCATTTTTGCTGTCGAGTTTCAGGACCTGGTTGTACAGGCTTTCCGCGCTGTCGTCGGCTGGCTCGATCAGTTTGCCGGCTTTCAGTCGCTTGTTGGCATCAGCCAATAAGCGTTCAATCGGCGTTTGTGCGGGTTCGGCAGCCGTGGTGTCGGCGCTCGGCGCATTGGCGTTGCTCGGTACTTCGCCAGAGCTGTCGGTTGGCGTGGGTAGCGCGCCATTGCCGACGGTCGGGGCATCGCCAGCGGCAATGGTTGTCTGCGGATCCGTTTGTTCGCTGGTCGCGACCGGTGCGGTTTCGGTTAACGGTTCGGCGGCGATTTCGCCGCTGCTCGCTGTGCGATCCGTTGCGCCATTGTCGGGTGTTGTCGCAACCGGCTCTACACTCGGTTCAACGACAGGTTCGGTTGTCGCAGTCGGTACGGCGGCGGCTTGTTGCTGTTGCTGCCAATACCAGTATCCGGCACCGGCGCCACCGGCGAGCAGCACGCTAATCGTCAATACCAGCGGCAGCTTCGAGCGTTCAGCAGAAGCCGGTATCGATTTGATCGGCGTGCGGCCCGGGCTGTTGCGTGCCGGGCCGCCGACGCGATCTTCGGCATGCAACACCATCGCCGCTTCGGTGTTGCGTTTTATCGGTGTCGCCGCAGGCGTTGCGATACCCGGAATGGCCGTTGGATTGGCGCCGCTGATGACGGTTGCAGCCGCGGGCGCGGCGCTCGGTGTTTCGGCTTGTGCTTTCAGCTGGGCGCGCCAGGCGATTTCCAGTTCCGGTTGCAGTTGGGTGATCAACTGATCAATCGCTTCGGCAAATTCGGTGCCGCTCTGAAAGCGCTTGTCGGCTGCTTTTGCCAGCGCTTTGTCGATAATCAATTGAAAGCGCGTCAACGGCGCGGGCAGACGCGGGATCGGCTCGACCGCATGCTTGATGCCAACGGCGACGGCCGAATCGGCCGTGAACGGCACATCACCGACCAGCAGGAAGTAGAGCACAACGCCGAGACTGTACAGATCGGTGCGGTGATCGAGCGGTTTGCCGAGCGCCTGCTCGGGGCTCATGTAGCTGGGTGTGCCAATTGCGGTGCCAGTCTGGGTCAGGCCGCTTTCGACGCCGGAGGGCCGGGCAATGCCGAAATCGGTCAGCACGGCGCGGCTGCTGTCTTCGTTCAGCAGCACGTTTTCCGGTTTGATATCGCGATGGACATAGCCCTTTTTGTGGGCGTAATCCAGCGCCAGCGCGACTTGTTTGACCGCGCTCAGCGATTGTTTCAGATTCAGCTTCAGATGGCGGCTGCGCAGATCCTCGCCGGCGACGTACTCCATCGCCAGATAGTGCTGCTGCTCATGCACACCGACGTCGTAAACCGCAACGATATGCGGGTGATTGAGCTGGGCGACAATGCGCGCTTCGCGCAGAAAGCGCTCACCATAAGAGCTGTCGCCACGGCCGAGCAGTGGCGACATGATCTTCAACGCGACTTCGCGCTGGAAATTTTCCTGAATGGCCAGATAGACCGTGGCCATGCCACCTTCACCGAGGGTGCGGACGATACGGTAGCCCGGAATCGACATGGTGTTGGTGAACCCCAATACAGGAACGGTGGCAGCACCGCCGGCTGTTATGTTCAGCCGGTCGGACTCAGCAAGACGGTGGTCAGTATCAATTGTGCGTGGCGAGCGTGCAAGCCAGTCGCTACCATCCGTCGACACCATTTGATGCAGGCAAGCCTGATGCAAGACGTGATTTGCGGCCGTGGCCGACTCGGCAGCCGGGCCGCCAGCTACTGGCAGCGCGATGGCCGGCCCTTGCTGTCGCTGCGGATTGATCGCGAGCGTGGCCTGATCAATCCGCAGGGTGAATGCCCCAGCGAGCTGGGCTGCTTGCTGATCTGCCTGGTGCCACCGCATCCGGCCGAAGGCTCCGGCTGGAGTGGTTTGCTCGATGGTCTGCTGGCACAAGTGCAGCGCGGTGATTTGAAGCTGGCCCGCGCGGTGCTGGTGTCATCGACTGCCGTCTACGAAAGCCATCAACAGGGCTGGGTCGATGCCAACACGCCGGTCCACGCCGCCAGTGCCCGCAGCGCGGGACTGATTGAAGCCGAACAACGGGTACAGGCACTCAGTGCCGATCATGCCATCCTGCGCTTGGCTGGCATCACCGGGCCCGGTTATGAGCGCTACGATCCCATCGCGATGAGTGCGCAGCAGCCGCGTCACGCCGTTGATGTGCGCGCAGCAGCCGAGTTGATCTACCAAGCTTGCACAGCGGCGCAGCCACGCGCGCGCACCGAACTGATCACCGATGGCGCGATCTATTATCAGCAGCAAGGCTATTCCGCACTGACGCCAGCACCGGAGCTGCAAGCGCTGGCCGCTGACCATCGCCTGATGCGGCCATCACTGCTCGCGCGCTGGCCGGGCAGCGCTTGATCTGCTGCCAACAGGACAGGGATTCACCAACACGGAGGCACAGGACATGACCGCATTGACCACCCAGGGCATTGGCCAGATCGCGGTGTATGTCAGCGACTTGGCACGCGCCGTAGCGTTCTATCGTGACACGCTCGGGCTGCGCTATCTGTTTGAAGCCAGCGGCATGGCGTTTTTTGATAGCGCCGGTCAACGGCTGATGCTGACCCAACCCAATGCGATCGATTCGCAGCAACGCGCGTCGATTCTGTATTTTCGTGTTCCCGATATCGAGGTGGCCTGGGGCAGGTTGTTGGCGGCCGGCACGGTGGGCAAAGAAGCACCGCAACAAGTCTATGTCGCTGGCGGCATCGCACTGTGGCTGGCGTTCTTTGAAGATCCCAGCGGCAATATGATGGCGTTGATGGAAGAGCGCAAAGTCTCCTGACGGCGTGCCAGTGCGTGAAGTTGGCAAGTGAATGTTGGCTGGTGGCGTTTGCCGGAGCCAGCAATGCAGAACCGGATGAGCGGACCTGAATGAGCACACCAGAATGAGCACACCAGAATGAACAGGCACCGCATCGGTTGGGTTGGCGCGCTGTGGTCAACACTGCAGGGATCTTTCGTTTGGGCATTGGTCGCTTTTGCATCGGCTGGTGAAGACGTTGAGCTGGATCGTTTGCGGGCATCGGCCACGTTGCAACAGCAATTTGTTCTGCGCGATGTGCGCGATGACTTTACCGCGACACTGAACCAGAGCGCCGATAGCCAAGCCTGGCCGGACAAGGTCAGTCAGGCTGGGCAACAGTTGTGGCAACAAAGTCGCGCATTGTTGCAGACCGATCAGCGCTTCGATGATCGGCCGTTGTACTGGACGCGGCTGGCCATGCGCGAACAACTGCTTGCCGCGATGCAGGCACGTCAGCTCAATGAGCACGAACAGCAGCAGCTGTTGGCGATTCTGGAGCAGAGCAGCCGTGGCCAGTTTGATATCCGTTACGAGCAAAACCGTGCGCGGATTTTTGTTACCGGCTTCGACCCGTTCCGTCTCGACCAGCGCCCTGATCAGAGCAATCCTTCCGGTCTGGCGGCACTGGCGCTGGATGGGCGGGAACTGAACATCAAAGGCCGTCCGTATCAGATTGAAGCCGTGATCGTGCCGGTACGTTTTGCCGATTTTGATGCCGGCCTGATCGAAACCCTCTTGACACCGGTACTCCAAGATCCGCAGATGCGCTTGATCGCGACGATCAGCATGGGTCGGCGCGATTTTGATCTGGAGCGATTTCCGGCGCGGCGACGTAGCGCCGATTTTCCCGACAATAGCCGGCACAAAACCGGCGCCAACCTGCAGCGCCCGCTGCCGCCGTTGCTGCATGGCTTGCCGCTTGATGGGCCGGAATTTGTCGAGTTCAGTTTGCCGGCCGATCGCATGCGGCGTGTGCAGCAACCGTTCGCGGTGCATGACAATCGCCAGGTCACGACCTTGGCGGCAGCCATGCAAGCGCCATCGCTGGACGCGCTGCGTTTTCACACCTCGGTGAATGGCTCGGGCGGGGGCTATTTATCGAATGAAATTTCCTACCGCAGCCTGCGACTACGCGATCAACTGGCGGTGCAATTGCCGGTCGGCCATATTCACACCCCGGCCGTGCTCGGTTACGACGAGGAAAAAGAGCGCCAGATTGTCGCCCAGATTGAAGCGATGCTGGCTGCTGCGCTGGAGTGATGGCAGCGCAGGTTCAGGCCATGCGTGCCAGTTTTTGTTTCAACCAGGCCGCCAGTGGCCGTTCGCCGAATCGATGCATCAGCCAGGCCGCAGCGATCATGCCGGCGACCAGTAACAGGACAAACACGGGACTGGGTTGGTCGCCGCCAAACTGGCGCATCAGTGCATAGCCGATATACGCATGCAGCAAATACAGCGGATAGGTCAGGGCGCCAACCGGGGTAAAACCGGACCAGCGCAGCACGCGGCTCCAATCCAAGGCAATGGCCGCAAAAATCAGGCAGAACAGCGCAACCAGAAGTCGCACGGTAGTCGGCGCAATATCAACGGCGTGAGCAGCGGAAAGTTCGGCGGCATCACGCGCAGCGACCTCGCTGGCGAGCACGCCGGCGATCACCAACAACAACCAGTCCTGCCAGCGCCGTTGATCCCGACGCAGCAGAAAACAGGCGATACCTACCGAGAAAAAGGGCGCTGATTCGGCCAGCAGCAGCGAGCCCAACCGATCACTGAGCGGCGCCGGCACGATCTGCGCCACCGCCGCACCCGCCAGCCAGAGCCAAAGCCAGAGTCGCAGTCGCGTCATGGCGCCGGTGCGCAGCAGCAACCAGACCAGCAAGTAAAATTTCAGCTCGACCACCAGCGTCCAATAGACGCCGTCGATGTGCCGTATGCCGACGAACTTCTGCAACATGGTCAGATTGGCAAGATACTGGCCAATCGTAACGGTTTGCCGGCCTTCACCCCAGAACGCCAATACGATCGCGGTCAGGGTGACGCCGAGCCAGTAGGCGGGATACAGCCGGATAATCCGGGACCGAACAAAAGCGCCCGTGCTGCGGCCCTGTGCGGACAGCAGAATCACGAAGCCGCTGATCATGAAGAACAGTTCGACGCCGAGATAGCCGTAGCGGCTGTACACCGCCAGCTCAGGCCAGGCACCGACGACAAGGCCATGACCGGTGCTGGCAAGAAAGGTGTAGTGATAGAAAACGACCGCCAATGCTGCCAGAAATCGCAACAGATCGATTTCCTGCAGCCGGTCGTCCGAAACTGCCTGCATGGCCAGACGCCGCCTCTAAAAAGGGCGTTATGGTAACCCGGGTGGGCGGCGCTCGATCAGCTTTCCTGCAGGTGCGCCAAGGCGGCTGCGACCACGGCCGGGTCTTTCAGGATGCGGCGATGGCCGAGTTCAGTAGTGCTCAACATGCGTGCGCCCGGCCAGGCATCGACCAGTTCCTGACCGCGGCTGTGCGGCACATCGCGGTCGTGCAGATCGTGAATCACCAGCCCGCGGGTTTGCAGCGATGGCGCCATTTTGACGGCATCCAACTGTTCAAAACGCAAACCGAGTTTGTGTTCCCAATGCCGGTGCAGTCGCTGCCGGCTGGTTTCGCTGAGCCCAAGCGTGCTGACCAGTGCGCGGGTGAAGTCGTGAATGCGCACCGGCGGCGCAACCAGAACCGCTTGCGGAACGACCAGACCTTCGCTGATCGCATGCAGCAGCGAAGGGCCACCGAACGAGTGTGTGATGGCGCCGTCGATGGCGCCGTAATGGCGAACCGTCTGTTGCAGGGCGCGACTGAATTGCAGCAGCGAAGACCATTGCCCATGACTGTGGCCATGACCGGGTGCGTCGAGCGCGATCACTTCGTTTCCGGCCGCCAGCAAGCCCGGCAGGAACGACCACAGCTGGGTCGCGCGGCCAGCCCAGCCGTGCATCAGCAGCACCCGGCCGCGGACCTGGCCTTCCGGCAGCCAGCGATAAGTGGCGATGGCTTTGCCGTCCCACTCCGGCACCGGCATGTCGCGGCTGTACAGCGGTCGCCGGTCGGCGCGGTCGAGCCAGCGCAGCTCTTCTTCGGGCCAGCGATGGCGCTGCGGCCGGGCAAACACGCGATTCAGCGCGTGCAGCGCCAAGGGCGGCGCCAAGCGCTCAAGCAGCTGAAAGCCGATGCGAACGGCCGGCGGAACACCTTCAGCGCGAACGGTCGTGCTTTTGGCGGGCGTGAGTGCGGTTTGCATGACAAGCTCCTAGGGACGAATTTGAAAAGGGGTTAGTGGCTGATGCGCTGTGGCGGGTGGTTCAGCAGCCGGTCAAAGCCGCGTTCGGCACGTTCCATCGCCCGGTTTTCCCCGAGCAGGCGCTGATCGTGGTGACTGGCCAGCACCAAGCCAAACAGCTCGAAGCCGAACTGTTCGGTATCGGTCGAGGCCGGCAATTCGCCGGTCTCAATGGCCAGCTGAGTCGCCTTGAGCAGCGTTTGCCGCCAGCGCGATTGCTGGGCTTGCAGAAAATCGCGGACAGCACCCGGTTTGTCGTCGAACTCAACGGCCGCTGCGATAAACAGGCAACCACCAGGCAAACCGCTGGCAACCGAGTAAGCCAGCCAGTTGCGCAAAATGGCCCGCAGCCGCGCCGCGCCGCGCGGAGCGGTCAGCGCCGGTTGCAGCACCTCGAGGGCAAACCGCTCGGCCGCTTCCTTCAATACGGCAATCTGCAGCTCGTCCTTGGAGCCAAAGTGAGCAAACACTCCGCTCTTGGACATCGCCAAACGGTCGGCCAAGGAGCCAATGGTCAGTCCTTCCAGCCCGCACTCGCGTGCCATGCTGAACGCCGTACCCAGAATGTGCTGGCGGGTTTGTTCGCCCTTGCTCATGCTTGCCTGAGGTGTTGGTTGGATTTTGCTCAAAATAAATCGACCGTTCGTTTTTGTCAAG
>CAMLNB010000086.1 GCA_946481205.1 uncultured Kangiella sp.
ATAGTCATGCCTCGTTGATGCCGCGTCATGTCGTGGTTCTCCTTATTCAATCGTTATGCTGTCAGGACTGCACAAGCCGCGTATTAATCAATACCACCGACCCGGCTGAAGCTGATACCGGTCGGGACCCAACCCAAGAACGGTATATCCAACTCAAAATCCAAGTGCAACCACACCGCCACAGCGCGGCCCTTCAGGTTCTCATCCGGAACAAAACCCCAGACTCGGCTGTCATTGCTGTTGTCGCGGTTGTCACCGACCATGAAGTAATGCCCTTCCGGGACAATCCATTCATTGGTGCCAAGGAAGAAATCCGGCCGATCAGACGGCGCAAACGGATAGTTCAATAGCTGGTGCTTGTGCTCACCGAGCTGCTCTTCGTATACATCAAACGGTAGTCCGCGGTCGATAAATCCGCCAGCCGCCAACAGGTTCTTCTCGACGATATAAGGCTGTGGGCAGTTATTCGCTTCTACACCGGGACAAGCCGGAGTGATGATGAGTTGCTTGTTGATATAGGCAATGCGGTCGCCTGGCAGGCCAGCGACCCGTTTGATGAAGTCTGTCTTGTCATCCACTGGGTAGCGAAACACCGCTACGTCACCGCGCTTTGGCATGCCCAGATCGATAATCTTGTCGTGGATCACCGGCAGGCGAACGCCGTAGCTGAACTTGTTGACCAGAATGAAGTCACCTTCAATCAAAGTCGGTTTCATCGAGCCGGACGGAATGCGGAACGGTTCAAACAGAAAGGAGCGCAGCAAAAAAATGGCCAGCAGAATCGGGAAAAACGATTTGGCCTGCTCGACCAAGGCCGATTCCTTGATTTCCGGAACAGGGGCCGTGACACCGGCAACCTCTGCATTCGCGCCCGCAGTCGCTGCCATCGCGAGCTTCCGCCGCGGCGCCAACAGCACAGCGTCAAATAGCCAGATTGCCCCGCAAACGACGGTCGCCACAAACAAAATCAGCGAAAAATCCATGCTTACACCTGTATTGATTGACACTGTTATGGCACTGCAGCGACGCCGCTTCGCTCGCTTTCAGCTGCAGTGATTTATTTATCCTTGCCGACCTGCAGTACTGCCAGGAAAGCCTCTTGCGGAATCTCGACCCGGCCGACCTGCTTCATCCGCTTCTTGCCTTCTTTCTGCTTTTCCAGCAGCTTTTTCTTGCGTGAGATATCACCGCCATAGCACTTGGCCAATACGTCTTTGCGCATCGCCTTGACCGTCGACCGGGCGACGATCTGATTGCCAATCGCCGCTTGAATGGCGACTTCAAACATCTGCCGTGGAATCAGCTCTTTCATCTTCTCGACCAATTCCCGGCCGCGATAGAACGCATTGTCACGGTGCGTGATCACGGCCAGTGCATCAACCTTATCGCCATTGATCATGATGTCCAAGCGACAAAGATTGGCGGCCTGGAAGCGGACAAAGTTGTAATCCAGCGACGCGTAACCGCGCGAGCAGGACTTCAGCCGATCAAAGAAATCGAGCACCACTTCCGCCATCGGCAATTCATACGTCAGCGACACCTGACGGCCGACATAGAGCAGCTTGGTCTGAACGCCGCGCTTTTCCTGACACAGGGTAATCACGTTACCCAAATGCTCCGGCGGCACCAGGATATGCGCTTCGCAAATCGGCTCGCGCATTTCATCAATGACGCCCAGATCCGGCAGACGTGATGGATTCTCGCAGTAAACGACATCGCCGTTGGTTTTCAGCACTTCGTAAATGACGGTGGGCGCTGTGGTAATGAGGTCGAGGCTGTATTCACGCTCCAGCCGCTCCTGGATGATTTCCATGTGCAGCAGACCAAGGAAACCGCAGCGGAAACCGAAGCCGAGCGCGGTCGAGTTTTCCGGCTCGTAAAACAGTGACGCGTCGTTCAGACTCAGCTTGTCGAGCGCATCGCGGAACGCTTCATAATCATCGGACGAAACCGGGAACAAACCAGCATAGACCTGCGGTTTGATTTTCTTGAAACCCGGCAGCGCCTGCTCGGCCGGATGCCGCGCCGTGGTCAGCGTATCGCCCACCGGTGCGCCCATGATTTCCTTGATGCCGGCAATGATGTAACCGACTTCGCCGGCTTTCAGGTGATCGAGCGGTTTCTTCTTCGGCGTGAAAATGCCGAGCTCGGTCACTTCGTAGGCGCGGCCGGTCGACATCACCTGCAACTTCTCGCCCTTGCGCACCGTGCCGTTGACGACTCGCACCAGCGAGACAACGCCGCAGTAGTTGTCGAACCAGGAATCGATGATCAGCGCCTGCAGCGGCGCATTTTCATCGCCCTTCGGTGCCGGAATACCACTGACGATGCGTTCGAGCAAATCGTCGATGCCGATGCCTTCTTTGGCCGAGCAGCGCACGGCGTCATGGGCTTCGAGGCCGATCACTTCCTCGATCTCCTTGGCGGCCCGCTCCGGATCCGCGGTCGGCAAATCGATCTTGTTCAGCACCGGTAGCACTTCCAGATTCTGATCGAGTGCGGTGTAGCAGTTGGCCAGCGTTTGCGCTTCGACGCCCTGCGCGGCATCGACCACCAGCAGCGCGCCTTCACACGCGGCCAGCGAGCGGCTGACCTCATAAGAGAAGTCGACGTGACCAGGGGTATCAATGAAATTCAGTTGATAAATCTGCCCATCCTGGGCTTTGTAGCGCAGGGTCACGCTCTGGGCTTTGATGGTGATGCCACGCTCGCGCTCGATCGGGTTGTTGTCGAGCACCTGGTCCTGCATTTCACGGTCTTCAAGACCGCCGCAGCGTTGAATGAGCCGATCCGACAGGGTCGACTTGCCGTGGTCGATATGGGCAATGACGGAAAAATTGCGAATCTGTTGAATGTACGACATGGAAGTCCGGGTGCCAGGCCGCCGGATACAGGCCGGCGTCGCCAAAAATCAGGTTCGGGTCGAAAAACCACTGCGGCGGACCACCTCGGCCCGCCGCAACTTGCTGATTTTACCCTAAAACCCGCCCGGTAAGTGACCTTCACCGGGCATTGGCACTCATTCCGGCACGCGCAGGGTCAGGAAGCGGGCGGCGCCGCGGCTAACGACATGCACCGCCACCGGCTTGCCGCGCGGCAGCTTGCCGACCAGCTCGCGGAACTGGGCAACGTTGCCGACCTCGCGCCGGTTCAGCGACAGAATCACATCGCCCGGGCGGATGCCAGCATCGGCCGCCGGACCATCTTCGACTTGCCGGACCAACACCCCGGAGTCGGCGCCCAGCTCGGTCCGCAGCTCGTCGGTCAACTCCGTCACGACGATGCCCAACCGAATCTGGCCACTGCCGCTGCCCTCTGCACTGGCTACGGCGTCATCGGCCTTCTGCTCGCCGACGGTGACATTGACGGTCCGGGCCTTGCCATCCCGCAGCAACTCGACCTTGGCAACCTTGCCCGGCTTCAGGCTGCCGATCAGGAACGGCAGCTCGCCCGAGTTCTCGATGCGCTGGCCATCGACAGCCGTGATCACATCGCCGGCCTTGATACCAGCTTTATCCGCCGGGCCACCTTTCTCGGTCTGGGTTACCAGCGCGCCGCGCGGTCGGTCCAGTTCAAAACTGTCGGCCAGTTCATCGGAAACATCCTGATAGCCAATACCGATAAAGCCGCGGGCCACCTTGCCACTGGTTTTCAGCTGCTGGGCCACATCCATCGCCAAATCGATCGGAATCGAGAACGACAAACCAATCGAACCACCATTCGACGACAGAATCTGCGAATTGATGCCAACGACTTCACCGTTGATGTTCACCAACGGGCCGCCGGAATTGCCGCGGTTGATCGCTGCGTCGGACTGGATAAACGGCACGTAACGGTTCCACGGCAAGCTGCGGCCTTTGGCGCTGACAATGCCGGCCGAGACAGAATGCTCAAAACCAAACGGCGCGCCAAACGCCAGCACCCAAGCGCCTGGCTTCAGTGCATCGAGTTTGCCAACCTTGGCGAACTTCAAACCGGTCGCCTCGATCTTTAACAGGGCGACATCAGTGTCTTCGTCCTGACCGATTTTCTTGGCCGGAAACACCCGGCCATCTTTCAGATGCACCTTGATGGTTTCAGCCTCGGCGACCACATGTTGATTGGTCAGGACATAACCATCCGCCGAAGTCACGAAGCCCGAACCACTCGGGCCGCCGCGCAAGCGGCCAGTCACTTTGACCTCGGTACTGATCGACGTGACGATCGGATTGACCTCTTCTACTAGCGAGGAGAAATCCGGCAAATTCACCGCTGCCGAGGCAGCGGTTGCCAGGCCAAACGAAGCAGCAAGCGCTGCTGATTTCAGCAATGAACGCATTTTGTCTTGGTACCCATGTTCATTAAATAACATTAAGTAAAAGGGAGGCTGTTCAGACTCATCACCGCCGACACTGTTCCGTCCACGACGCCGGTTGTCAGCTACGGCTTGGTAAAGAATTGTGTCGAGATTCGGAAATTCAAGCGGCTGTGGCGCAACCCGGTCGCGATTCATCCGCTGCATGCGGCAGCGCTGTCTTTGCGCAACACCTGCACGGTCGGCATGCGGCTCAACGGCGCCGCCAAACGATGCGAGATCAGCAAACTGAGCAACAGGCCCAGCAGCGCCCCACTGACAACACCCGCTTCCGGTACCCGCAAGCCGGCTAGCAAACCGGTGACCAGCAACATCGTCAATAACGGCAGGGCATAGAGCAACCAAACCGAGCGTTGCAGCAACGCTGGCGCCACCGCCACGACCACGATATCACCAACAGCAAAACTGTGATCTGTCGCCACCGGAACGGGCAAGGAAGCGCCATCATCGAATGAGCGACCAAATAGCTGATTGCCGCAGCCTTCGCCGCGCGCGCAACGCGCGCAATCTTGCCGCTGCAGCGCTTGCACGTACAGATGCTGGACGTCGATGGCAACCACACGCGCACGCTGCTCTATCATCATGCGACATCCATTACAGGAATTTCAGGAAGCGTGGTCTACAGCGACTCGTCCGCTTTGGCAGCAGTCTCTGCCGCTGCTGGCGCCGCCGCCGGTGTCGCTTTCAGTGCCGTGACCGAGCCGGCGATACGGCGCGCGGTCTGGCTCGGAATATCACCAACCACGGTGACCCGGCGCTCACGATTGGCAGTCTCGACTATCGTCATCGCACCTTTGCGCCAACTGCGCTCCAAGCTGCTGATGCCTTGCGGCGGTGCGCTGACATACACCGAGATCGACGCGACGCCGTCAGAGAAGAGCAGATGCTGGACCGGGCTGGCGCTGTCATTGCGATGCTGCTGTTGCTGGCTGCGCAGCGTGAAACCATCGGGCAACCATCCCACCTGCCAATTCAGTTCGTGCGTCGGCGTTGTATCGGCCTTGGCCGAGAGAACCCGCACACCAGCCGGAGCATTGACCGCAAAACCGACCCGCAGATCCGCTTCCGGAATTTCATGTTTCAATTGCAGCGAAACCACCTGCCATTGCTCGATCACTTGACCGGCGCGATTGAGCAAATCCGAACGCAGCAACAAACCGCTGGCGACATCGACCCACAACCGGTATCCGTAGCGTTCGCCATCGACCGAACGAATGGTGATCTCGCGAGCATCGCGACCGGCGATCCGGGCCGGACCGCCATCACTCAGCTGATAATGCTGACGCATCTGTTGCAGATTGCTGAGCAGCGCTCGCGTCCAAACGACATTGCCGTCGGCCTTGTCAAGCATGACCGGCTGGGCGCCGGCCAAATAAGCAGTGATGGTGTCGTCTTCGCGAATGACTTCGCGCGGCTGACCATTCAAGTGCACCAGCCGCTCGCGTTCGCGGCCGTCATCCAAAGCATGAATCAACCGCATCGGCTCGATTTTGCCGTCGCGAATATAAACGAAGGAAATGTCGTAATTCAGTTCACGAAAGGCCCGCACCATGCCATCGAGCAGCGCATTCGGGTCTGGTTCAACCGCGCTGGCGGTATGGCCAAACGACAGCGCTGCGGTCAAACCGAGCCAACGTAACCAGCGCATGGCCATCATCAATTCGTGCCCTGCTCCGCCGGCGCTGCGGTCGCACTCGCGGCTTCAGCCGGGGTTTCGGTTGCAACGGAGACGTCGGTTTCGGCTTTTTCTTGCGGCAGCTCTTCCAGTGGAATTTCAATCCGATCCGACACCACCCGGGCATACGGCAGCATGACATTCAAACCGTTGGCCGAAACCGCTTCGGTGTGGTTGATCAACATCTCTTCCAAGCGGGCGCGTTCGTCATCAACGACCACCGGCGCATCGGCAACTTGGCTGACTGGCGCAGCCACGGTGGGAATCGGCGCCGCTTCGGCGACAACCGTGCTGGCCGCATCCGGTTGTTGAAAAGTCTGGAAGCTGACAATCGCAACGGCAAACACCGAGGCCGCCACGGCAAAACCCACGGCTTTTTGCCAGGTGCTGATCGGGCGTGGGCGCGGTGCCAGCACGGTCGGCTCATCATCCAGCGCAAGGCTGATCCGACTGCTCAAATCGCAATACTGCTCCGGCAGTTCGTTCTGCACGCTGTCACGAATCAGATGGTAGCGGCCCCAGGTTGCCCGTGCCTCAACGTCCTGCATCAGGGCATCAAGATCAGCTTTGCTCGGCACTTCCCCGTCCATGAAACTGGACAGTTGCAGACAACGCTGTTCGGACAGGTTGTGTTCGGAAAAGCTGCGTTCGCTCATTCGGTCACCGCTTTGCTGTTGCTCGTTGGACGTCATAGGAATCTGCCAGACCTCAGGTTTCCATCAAGGGTGCAATGCGGCGATCCACCGCATCACGAGCCCGGAAGATGCGCGACCGCACCGTGCCGATTGGACATTCCATGACCTCGGCAATTTCTTCATAACTCAGCCCGTCGATTTCGCGCAACAGCAGCGCCGTGCGCAGCTCTTCCGGCAGTTCGGCGATGGCCTCATCGATCACCCGTTTCAGCTCCGCGGTCAACAGCAGACGCTCAGGGCTGGCGTTGTCGGTTTGACCGGCCAGATCGGCCAGTTGTTCCGGCTCAAGGCCATCGACGGTCGCGGTTTGCGGCCGGCGCGACTGCGCAGCAAGGTAATTCTTGGCGGAGTTGATCGCAATGCGGTAAAGCCAGGTGTAAAACTGGCTGTCACCTCGGAAATTCGGCAAAGCCCGGTACGCCTTGATAAAGGCTTCCTGGGCGACATCGGCAATTTCCGAGCGGTTACGAATATAGCGGCTGATCAGCGCCATGATGCGCTGCTGGTATTTGCGCACCAGCAGATCGAACGCACGTTTGTCGCCGCGCTGCACCCGCGCGACCAGTTCCGCGTCGGTTTCGAGCCCGGTTTTATAATCGCCCATATTGGCTACTTTGAATCCCAACGGCCAAATCGGGCCATAAATTGGTGGAGTCTGACCGGGTCGCGCAAGGCAAGTTCCGCCCGAATCAAAACTCTGGCAGATTGCGTCCCCGCGGCCGCCGGCCGACGGGTAAAATGCCGGCCCGGCGAGTCCCGGCCGGTTGCGGCTATTCTGGGCCAGTGACTGCGCTGGCGCCAGTCTCGCATGTAGGCGTCCATTGCCGGCACGGTCGGCTGGGCTCAGACCGGCAACGAAGCGGTTTCGGTTAAGGAAGGTTCATGTCGGCGCGGCAGCAGGCTTTTGATGTTCTGGTAATCGGCTCCGGCGCTGCCGGACTTTCGACCGCATTGCGATTGGCGCAGCGCGGCCGGATCGCCGTGTTGGCCAAAGCAGCGGTCACCGAAGGCTCGACCTTTTATGCCCAAGGCGGCATTGCCGCCGTGCTCGACGACAAAGACAGCATCGAATCGCACGTCCAGGACACCTTGGTGGCCGGCGCCGGACTCTGCGTCGAGGCCACCGTCCGCCATACCGTCGAACGTAGCCGGGCGGCGATCGAATGGCTGGTCGAACAGGGCGTCAGCTTTTCCACCGAACCCGGCCTTGATGGTCAGCCGCAATGGCACCTGACCCGCGAAGGTGGCCACTCGCACCGGCGCATCGTCCATTCCGCCGACGCCACCGGCCGCGCGGTCGAAACCTCACTGGTCGATGCGGTCAAAAATCAACCGAATATTCAGTTGCTCGAGCGTTACATCGCCATCGATCTGCTGACCACACACAAGCTTGGCCTGCCCGGCAAACGCTGCGTCGGCGCCTATGTGCTGAATCTGGCCACCGGTGAAGTCGAAACCATCGCCGCCCGTTTTGTTGTGCTCGCCACCGGCGGCGCCAGCAAAGTCTATCTGTACACCTCGAACCCGGATGTCGCGTCCGGCGATGGCATTGCGATGGCGTGGCGTGCCGGCTGCCGCATGGCCAATCTGGAGTTCAACCAGTTCCACCCGACCTGCTTGTACCACCCGCAGGCAAAAACTTTTTTGCTGACCGAAGCGCTGCGCGGCGAAGGCGCTTACCTGCGCCGACCGGACGGCAGCCGTTTCATGCCTGACTACGATGATCGCGCCGAACTGGCGCCGCGCGATATCGTCGCCCGCGCCATCGACAATGAAATGAAACGGCTCGGCGCCGACAGCATGTTTATCGACATCAGCCACCAGAGCGCCGAGTTCATCACCAGCCATTTCCCGACCGTGTACGAACAGTGCATGAAGTACGGTTTTGATCTGACCAAGCAGCCGATTCCGATCGTGCCAGCGGCGCACTACACCTGCGGCGGTGTGCTGGTCGATCTGCGCTCGCGCACCGATCTCGAACAGCTTTACGCCGTTGGTGAAGTTGCCTGGACCGGCCTGCACGGCGCCAACCGGATGGCCTCGAATTCCCTGCTCGAATGCCTCGTTTTCGCCGAAGCCGCTGCCGAAGACATTCTGGCCGAATGGCATCGCGTGCCAGCGCCGCCAGCATTGCCCATCTGGGATGAAAGCCGGGTCACCGATTCCGATGAGCAAGTCGTGATCTCACACAACTGGCATGAACTGCGTCAGCTGATGTGGGATTACGTCGGCATTGTTCGCACCGACAAACGGCTGGAGCGCGCCCAGCGCCGGATTCAATTGCTGCAAGAAGAAATCCGCGAGTACTACACCCACTTCCGGGTCACCAATGACTTGCTCGAATTGCGCAACCTGGTGCAAGTTGCAGAATTGATCGTGCGTTCGGCCATGAGCCGCAAGGAAAGCCGAGGTCTGCATTACAACCGCGATCATCCCAATGCATCGCCAGATGGCGGCAAACGGCAAACCATTCTGACGCCGTGAAAGCGCAAGCTCACATGAAAACAAAACGCCGGCTGATGCCGGCGTTTTGTTTTCAGCTCTTTGTCTCACAGACTGTTGCGCAAATCCCGCGCCTGTCTGAGCTCATCGACGTACTGCTTGCGATAGAACGCCGGCGCATGTTCGGCGGCCAGCAGCAGCTCATCCAGCAACGCTCGCGCCGTCGCATTCTCCCCGGCTTTGCGCAGCAATCGAGCGTACTGCAGCTTGGCGGCCGGGCCGGGATAGTACTGACTGAGTGCGGCAAACTCGGTTTTGGCGGCATCGATCTCGCCCAGCGCTTCCAGGCTACGGGCATAGAGCAAATGACCATCAGCCGATTTGTAATCGGGGTTGGCCGCAATCAATTCATCGAGCGTTTGCCGGGTCGCAGAAAAATCGTTGTTGGCAAACTGCGCTTTGGCCAGCACCAGCAGCAGATTGGGATCGTGGGCAAACAAGCCTTTACGCGCCTGCTGGGCGGCATCAATTGCTTGTTGGTAATGACCGGTCTGCAAGCATTCTTCAGCAAAGGCAATGACATTGCCGACGCTATTGTTGACCGCCAGCGCCCGCTGGTGCTGGCGCAAATCCTTGGTCGGATCGATGCTCTTGGCAACGGCTTTGCGGGCACGCTGGGCGCCGCGAGTGTTCGCCATGGCCGGCACCAATTCGACCACCAGATAGGCCAGGCAACCGATCAGGGAACCGATAATAATGATGTAAACCCAGATGCGATCACGCCCGGTCCGCAAGGCATGCACCAGACAAAACACCTGCAGCAGAATCGACAAGATAAGAAACGGCACGATGGGTCCTTGTGAAGCCGAGCTGACAACGGGTCTGGTGCAGCGGCGCTGCGCAATTAGCTATTCAGAAACTGTTCGCGACGCTGGCCATTGGCTTCGGCATCGATCAACCATTTCGGCGCCCGGCCTTTACCTGACCAGGTTTCACCGCTGACCGGATTGCGGTACTTGGCAGCAGCCGCCGTTTTGGTTTTGCCAGCACGTGTCGCCACCGAGAAACCGAGATCTGCCGGGGTAATGCCGTACTCGTCCATCATCGCCTTGATGTCTTTGATGACTTCAGCGATTTCGCGCTGGCGAACTTCTTCGGCTTGCTTTTTCAGGCTTTCAATTTGCTGCAACAATTCACGGTATTGCGTCATGGCATTTACTCAAAAAGGTACGGAGACAGAGAGAAGATCGACAAAAAATATCGGCCGGCATTATACCGGCTCGGCCGGCGTCGCGGCGGCTTTTCCGGCCTGCCAGAGCAGGCGACAAAGTCGGCGGTAATCGTCCTGGCCCAGCTGATCGGCGCAGACCAGTTGCCAGTGCCGTTTGCCGGCGCTGTCGCGCCAGTTCAATACCAGTGCCAGCGGCGTCACGGTGGTTCCGGCCAGTAGCTCAATCGGTTCGGCGGCCGTGGTCGCGGTCGCAAACTGCCAGCCCGCGGCATCGTGAAAGAACGCACCCGCCGCAGCGCTCAGCTGGCGATGCAGCCACCAGGCATTAACGAGCACCAGCACGAAAACCAGCAGTGCACTGAGGACAAAGATCGGCCGCTCACTGTGCAGCCATGCCTGCGCCAGTGCCAGCAACGCACAACTGGCGTGCAGCACAGCATTGCCGATGCGCAAATGGCGCGAAGGCTGCAGCAGAAAACGCCGCGTTTCGGTTGTAGCGGCAAGGACTGCGGTGGCGCTCGTCACGGTGTAATGGACTCAGGTCGCTGGCAAGCTGGCGCGTATCGCAGCAATGGCACGTTGAAACTGGGGACTTTCCGGCTTGGCGTAGCCCATCAACCAGCTGTAGATATCCGGGTCCGGCTCCGACAACAGCGCAATGAATTCCTGCCACGCGGTCTGGTCCAGCTCGGTCAGCGCGCGGTCAAAATACGGCTGCAATATCACGTCCAGTTCCAACATGCCGCGCCGGCATTGAAACCGCAGTCGACGCTGTTCAGCGTCCGGCAAACTCTTCCCGTACAATGACCACCTCTCTCTTTACTGTGGGCCGCAACGAACGCGGCGGATTGTAGCAATGCCAGAAGCGCTCTCGTCCGAACAATTACTGAATCGACTGGCTCCGTTGCCAGCCCATTGTCGGCTGGATGACAGCCAGGCCGGCGCCGATCAGCTTGGCATCATGGCCGTCAGCGGTCCGGATGCCGGCAAGTTTCTGCAAGGCCAGCTGACCTGTGATGTCCTGGCTCTGGCCGATGGCGAAACCAGCTTCGGTGCCAGCTGCACGCCGCAGGGTCGGATGCGGGCGCTGTTCCGGCTGGTCCGTCACGGCGAACAGTTTCTGCTGTTGATGCCGCAGGCGGTGGTGCCGTCGCTGCTGGAGTCGCTGAAAAAATACGCGGTGTTTTTCAAAGCCCAGCTGCGCGATGCCAGCAGCGAGTATCAGCTCTGGGGCGTATTGGCAGCAGAATCGATCGCAGGCTCAGCCGACATGCTGGTCGTGGCACTGCCCGGCGCAATCAGCCGCCAGCTGCTGTTGTTACCGGCAGCAGCGGCCGCACCCGCTTTGCCGGGGCAAGCTGCCGCAGCAGCACAATGGTTTGCTGCCGAGGTGCTGCTTGGCGAGCCAGCGGTGTATCCGGAAACGGTCGAAAAATTGCTGCCGCATCACGCCAATCTGCCCGGTGTTGGCGGTGTCAGTTTCAGCAAGGGCTGCTATACCGGCCAGGAAATCGTCGCCCGGATGGAATACCGCGGCAAAATCAAAACCCATCTGCAGCCAGCCCGCTTGGCCAGCACTGAGCCAGTGCTGGCAGGCAGCAATGTTCTGTCTGAAGGCAAGGCCGTCGGTGAGGTGGTCCGCAGCGCGCAGCTCGGGCAACATCAGTTATTACTGATAACGCTGTCGGATCCGGCGATTAATGCCAGTTTGCAGCTCGATCGGCCGGACGCGCCTATACTAGAACTGTTTCACTAGAAGCCGCCCGTAGCGACCGGCCAGAGTCCGGTCGCCCAAGCAGGCTTCATATTGCTGGCCGCCTTACGCTGGGTGTACTGCTTCACTACCGACGGCCGCTCGCGTAGAACCACAGGAAGACCAAATGAGCCTTGAACAACAATTCCTGACCGAACTGCTGGATGCCATCAAAAGCGACCGCCTGAACCTGCCCACTCTGCCGGAAGTTGCCCTGCGTATTCGTGAGGCGGTCGATGACCCGGATGTCTCGGCCGGCAAGCTGGCGACCGTCGTCGGCCAGGACGCTGCGCTCGCCGCCCGTATCATCAAAGTTGCCAATAGCCCGCTGCTGCGCGGCCGGGTTCAGGTCGATAACCTGCAACTGGCGATCACCCGGCTCGGCATCACGTTCGTCCGCAACCTGGTGACCGGCTTGGCAATGCAGCAGATGTTCCAAGCCACCTCGGATGCCGTTGACGCCAAGCTGCGTCAGGTCTGGGAGCATTCCACTGAAGTCGCCTCCATCTGTCACGTCCTCGCCAGCCACTACACCAAGCTGAAACCGGATCAGGCAATGCTGGCCGGTCTGGTCCATGAAATCGGCATTCTGCCGATCCTGACCTTGGCCGAAGAATCGACCGAAATGATGGCGCATCCGGATATTCTCGAGCGCGTAATTGATCAGCTGCATCCGCGTGTCGGCACCGCCATTTTGAAAGCCTGGGGCTTTCCACCGGAATTGGTCGCCGTGCCGGAAGGCTGTGTCGATTTCGGTCGCAAATCGGAGAAAGTCGATTACGCCGATATCGTTACCGTTGCCAAGCTGCAGAGCTATGGCGGCACCGAGCATGTGTTCGGCACCATCAACTGGGATGACGTGCCGGCCTTCGCCCGGCTCGGTTTGGCGACCGATGTTCATGTCCATGACATGGAAGAAATTGGCGGCGAAATTGCTGAGGCCAAGCAGCTGTTTTCGTAAGCGCGGTTCGCCACGTATTGAGCAACAAAAAGGCCCGCAGTGCGGGCCTTTTTGTTGCTCTGCAATGGCGTTCAGTCAGCTTTCGGCCGCATCAACGGGAACAGCAGCACATCACGAATACTGGCCGAATTGGTTAGCAGCATCACAAAGCGATCAATGCCTATGCCTTCACCGGCGGTCGGCGCCAGACCGTATTCCAACGCGTTGATGTAATCGGCATCGAAGAACATGGCTTCTTCGTCACCGGCATCTTTCGCTTCGACCTGGGCGCGGAAGCGGTCGGCCTGATCATCCGGATCGTTCAACTCCGAGAAGCCATTGGCCAGCTCACGACCACCAACGAACAATTCAAAGCGATCGGTAACGTCCGGGTTCTTGTCATTACGACGCGACAGCGGCGACACCTCAACCGGGTAATCGCAGATGAAGGTCGGCTGCATCAGCTTGGCTTCGACCGTCTCTTCGAACACCGTGATCTGCGCTTTGCCCAGACCGGCATTCTTGTCGACATGCACTTTCAGACGCTGAGCAACTGCGCGCACGCCTTCCAGTGTCGACAACTCGGCCTTGGTCACGCCGTCGTTGTACTTGACGATGGCGTCCAGCACCGACAAGCGATCAAACGGCTTGCTGAAATCGTAATCGACGCCCTGCGAATGGAACTGGTATGTCCCAAGTGCTTGTTCAGCAACGAACTTGAACAGCTTTTCGGTGTAATCCATCAGATCATGGTAATCGGCATAGGCCCAGTAGAATTCCATCATCGTGAATTCCGGGTT
>CAMLNB010000087.1 GCA_946481205.1 uncultured Kangiella sp.
TGCAAATCGCAGAAGCTGATGCCGCTTGGCGCCGGTACCGAACGCATCGAGAACGCGCTGCACCGGCATTTTCCGGAAGTGCCGGTCGCCCGCATTGATCGCGACACTACCCGCGGCCGCGACAGCATGAGCAAATGGGTCGAGGCGATCAAAGCCAACCGTTATCGCATCCTGCTCGGCACCCAGATGCTCGCCAAAGGTCACGACTTTCCCGGCGTCACGCTGTCGGCGCTGCTGGATGTCGATGGCGCGCTGTTCGCCAGCGATTTCCGCGCGCCGGAGCGCTTCGCCCAGCTGGTCACTCAGGTTGCCGGTCGTGCTGGCCGCGGTGACCGACCCGGCGAAGTGCTGCTGCAGACCCACCACCCCGAGCATCCGCTGCTGACCACGCTGATGGCCGGCGGCTACCCGGCATTTGCCGAGCTGGCGTTGGCCGAGCGGGAGAACCAGCAGCTGCCGCCGTATGCGCCGCAGGTGCTGATCCGGGCGGAGGCCGGCCAGATGGCAGTGGCCGAGGCGCTGCTGGTCCGGGTCCGCACCGAATTGTCTGCGGCTGGCCTGATGGCGCTTGGCCCGGTGCCGGCGCCGCAGGCGCTGCGCGCCGGCCGCTACCGCAGCCAGCTGTTGATAGAAGGCGGCCCGCGCTCGGCGCTGCAAGCCGCGCTGACTCGGCTGCTGCCCCAGCTCGAAACCTGGCCGGAAGCTCGCAAGGCGCGCTGGTCGGTCGATGTCGATCCGCAGGAGATGGTCTGAGACCAGCTGCTACGGCAATCGGGCCCGCTCCCCCTAACACCAGTCCCCCAAGTCCCCGCCTTCGGTCGACGGCCCCTAGCCGGAAATGGTCTAATAGCCGGCTAAGTTTTTTCCAAATTGTTCGGGCTTTTTCGCCATTTGCCGGCCCGCCCGACTCCCCCTGACGTAACCGCGAAGACCACGATGAAAGAGATTGTCGAAACCCTCGTTGCCCAAGGCCTGCAGACGCTGGCTGCCCAGGGCGTGCTGACCTTGCCGGACGGCCTGCGCTACACGGTCGAGCGCACCCGCGATCCGTCGCACGGGGATTTCGCCAGCAACGTCGCGATGGTGCTCGGCAAAGCAGCCGGCATGGCGCCGCGTGCGTTCGCGGAAAAACTGATCGCGGCGTTGCCGCAATCGGCGCAGCTCGCCAAGGTCGATATCGCCGGTCCGGGCTTTATCAACTTCACGCTGGTCGCCGGTCACCAGTTTGCGATTGTCAAAACCATTCACGAGAAAAAAGCCGCGTTTGCTCGGCCGAACATCGGCAACGGCGCGAAAGTGTTGATCGAGTTCGTCTCGGCGAATCCAACCGGTCCGATGCACGTCGGTCACGGTCGCGGCGCTGCGTACGGTTCGGCGCTCGCCAATGTGATGGCGGCGACCGGCTATCAGGTCGAGCGCGAGTATTACATCAACGACGCCGGCCGCCAGGCTGATGTGCTGGCGGTGTCGTTGTGGCTGCGCTATCTGGAATTGCTCGGCGAGAAAGTCGCGATCCCGTCGCGCGCTTATCCCAGCAACTATGTCATCGACAATGCCAAGCTGTTGCTCGAGAAATACGGCGACAAATTCAAGCGCCCGTACGCCGATCTGATCCGTGATGTGCCGGCCGACAGCAATGAAGACGGTGATGCCGCCAAGATCGTCAAAGAGAAGCACCTCGATGCGCTGATCGAACGCACCAAGCAATTGCTCGGCGCCGATTACCGCACCGTGCAAGATTGCGGCCTGAACGAGCAGCTCGGCGCGATCAAAGGCACACTCGAAAAACTGAACGTCAAGTTCGATCGCTGGTATTCCGAACGCACACTGGTCGACACCGGCGCGGTCGAATCGGCCTTGAAGCGCCTGCGCGAGAAGGACGCCGTTTATGAAAAAGACGGGGCGATATGGCTCAAGACGGAGGCCTATGGCGATGAGAAGGATCGCGTGCTGATCAAGAAAGACGGTGCGCTGACTTACTTCACCCCGGATATCGCCTATCACCTCGACAAACTCGATCGCGGCTACGACTTGCTGATCGACGTCTGGGGTGCCGATCACCACGGCTACATCGCCCGGATGCGCGCGGCCATCGAACAGCTGTCCGGCAAGGGCAAGCAATTCCATGTCGCGCTGATTCAATTCGTCACGCTGTCCTCGGGCCGGATGGGCAAGCGCAGTGGCAACTTTGTCACGCTCAACGATCTGATCGACGAGGCCGGCGCCGATGCGACCCGCTTCTTCTACCTGACCCGGTCGCCGGAGCAGCATCTGGAGTTTGACATCGAGCTGGCGCGTTCGCAGAGCAAGGACAACCCGGTTTACTACATTCAATACGCCCACGCCCGGATCTGCTCGGTGTTCCGCAACGCGGTCGAAAAAGATCTGAGCTACGACGCTGCGCTCGGCCTGAACGAAATCGGCAAGCTCGACCACCCGAAAGCGGGCGACGTCGCGGTGCGCCTGGCGCAGTATCCGGAGATGTTGGCGGCCGCTGCGCGTAACGAAGCGCCGCATATGCTGACCCATTACCTGAACGATCTCGCGACCGATTTCCACAGCTGGTACAACGACGACAAAGTGCTGGTCGACGATGCTGTCGCGCGTAATACCCGGATGGTGCTGTGCGAAGCCGCCCGTATCGTCTTGGCCGATGGTCTTTCCATGCTCGGCGTTTCCGCGCCGGAACAGATGTAAGCGAGCAGCAGAACCGACATGGCAGCAAAAAAAAGCAATAGCAGTAGCAAAAGCAGCGGCAGCAGCACCGGTCGGGTGCTGCTGATCGGCGTGATCCTTGGCTTCATTCTGGGCTTTGTCAGTCACTGGTGGTTTGCCGATACCTTCTCGAACGCCAAGGAGCTGGTCGCGCATGCCAAATCAGTTGGTGGCGACAAGAACGAACCGGCGGCCAAGCCGACCAGCAAAGTCGACAAAAAAGCGGCCGACAGCAAATACAAACCGTTGAAAGTCGATCCGCAAACCGAAGCCGAGTGGAGCTTCCACGAATTGCTGGAAGAAAAAGTCGACGGCACACCGACACAGCCGAAAACCAACGGCACCGCAACGGCCAAGAGCTATGTCATGGGCTGCGCCGCTTTCGGCGCGCAAGAAAAGGCCGAGACAATGAAGGCGCAGATCGCGTTTGCTGGCCTACAGGCAGAAGTCAAACCGGTGACCAACAAGGCGGGTGCCCGTTTGTTCCGTGTTCAGCTCGGGCCGTATGCCAACAAAACGACCGCTGAAGCGGACAAGAGAAAGCTGGCGGACGCTGGCATTACCACCTGCCAGATCTGGTAAGCCGATACGGATTCAGGAGCTATTCGATGGCGATGGAACAAATGCACGGCACCACCATTGTTTCGGTACGACGCAATGGCGTCGTTGTCGTCGGTGGTGACGGCCAAGTCACGCTCGGCAACACCGTGATGAAAGGTAATGCCAGAAAAGTTCGCCGAATCTTTGGCGGCAAGGTCATTGCCGGTTTTGCCGGCGGCACCGCCGACGCGTTCACCTTGTTCGAACGCTTCGAGCAGAAGCTCGAACAACACAATGGCCAGCTGACCCGCGCCGCCGTCGAACTCGCCAAAGATTGGCGCACCGACCGGATGCTGCGTCGGCTTGAAGCCCTGCTGATCGTCGCCGACAAAACCGATTCCTTAATCATCACCGGTAACGGCGACGTCGTGCAGACGGACAACAATCTGCTGGCGATCGGTTCCGGCGGTCCCTATGTGCAGGCAGCGGCGACTGCATTGTTGGAAAACACCGAGCTGAGCGCGCGCGAGATTGTCGAGAAAAGCCTGAACATCGCCGGCGATATCTGCATTTACACCAATCGCAGTTTGACCATTGAAGAGTTGAGCTAATCGCTTCCTCCCCGTGAGGAGGAGCAGAACATCCGCACTTGTCATGAGTCGGAAGCTGCAGGAGAGAGTTGTGTCCGACACCATCACCCCGATGACCCCGCGTGAGATCGTCCATGAGCTGGACAAGCACATTGTTGGTCAGCAGGCGGCCAAGCGCGCCGTTGCCATTGCGCTGCGCAATCGTTGGCGCCGAATGAATGTGGCTGGCGAGCTGCGCAACGAGATCACCCCGAAAAATATCCTGATGATCGGCCCGACCGGCGTCGGCAAAACCGAAATTGCTCGTCGGCTCGCGAAGCTCGCCAACGCGCCGTTCATCAAGGTTGAAGCAACCAAGTTCACCGAAGTCGGTTATGTCGGCAAGGATGTCGATACCATCATCCGCGATCTGGTTGATGTTGCCGTCAAGCTGGTCCGCGAACAGGAAGTTGCCAAAGTCAGGCACCGCGCCGCCGACGCCGCCGAAGAGCGCGTGCTCGATGCGCTGTTGCCACCGCCGCGCGGCTTCAACGACGTCAACACCGATAGCAAGACCGACTCCAATACCCGGCAGATCTTCCGCAAGAAATTGCGCGAGGGTCAGCTCGATGACAAAGAGATCGAACTGAACCTTGCCGGCCCGGCCATGAATGTCGAGATCATGACCCCTCCGGGCATGGAAGAAATGACCTCGCAGCTGCAGAGCTTGTTCCAAGGCTTGCAACCAAACAAGACGCAAACACGCAAGCTCAAGATCGCTGACGCGATGAAGCTGCTGACCGAAGAAGAAGCCGAGAAGCTGATCAATCAGGAAGATCTGAAGCAGATCGCGGTGCAAGCGGTTGAGCAGAACGGCATTGTCTTCATCGACGAAATCGACAAGGTCGCCCGCCGCAGCGAATACGCCGGCGCCGATGTCTCGCGTGAAGGCGTCCAGCGCGATCTGTTGCCGCTGATCGAAGGCTGCACTGTCAGCACCAAGTTCGGCATGGTCCGTACCGACCATGTGTTGTTCATCGCCAGCGGCGCATTCAGCTTCGCCAAGCCGTCCGATCTGATTCCGGAGCTGCAAGGCCGCTTGCCGATCCGCGTTGAGCTGAAAGCGCTGAAGGTTGAAGACTTTGTTCGCATCCTGACCGAGCCGGATGCCGCGCTGACCAAGCAATACAGCGCGTTGCTCGCGACCGAAGGCGTCACGCTGACGTTTACAGATGATGGCATTCGCCGGCTGGCCGAGATTGCCTACGCGGTCAACGAGAGCACCGAGAACATCGGTGCCCGTCGCCTGCACACGGTGATGGAGCGGCTGCTGGAAGATGTCTCGTTCGATGCCAAGCAAGGCGCGGTCACGGTCGATGCCGCGTTTGTCGACAAGCAGCTTGGCGAGCTGTCGCGTAACGAAGATTTGAGTCGGTACATCCTGTGAGTAGCGCCACGCCAACCGCCATTCATCTGCACAAAGCTTCGCGCAAACTGGAAATCCAGTTTGCTGATGGCCGGGTGTTTATGCTCGATGCCGAGTATCTGCGGGTGCATTCGCCGTCGGCGGAAGTGCGCGGCCATGGCGTCGGCCAGGAAGTGCTGGTGTTTGGCAAGAAAACGGTCGGTATCAATACGCTCGAACCGGTCGGCCAGTACGCCGTCAAGATCGTCTTCGATGATGGTCATGACAGCGGTCTCTACACTTGGCAATACTTGTATGAACTTGGCAGCGAATACGAACAGAAGTGGCAGACGTATTTGAATCGATTGCAGCAGGCCGGGCAGTCGCGCGAACCGGTGACAGAGCCGCTGTTCAAGCCGCTGTAGAAAATTTCCTGTACGAGCGGCGTTGGGCGCGATGGATTCACTTGAAAAAATCGCGGCCAAGGCCGCTCCTACAAAAAACGCTTGCCGAAGTCGTTCGGTTCGGCACAGGAAACAGACATGACAGAGCAACAGGACCAGCGCGGTTCAACGAGCACAGAGCAGACCACGCACTTCGGTTACAAGACCGTCGCGACCGATGAAAAGCAGAAGCTGGTCGCTGGCGTATTTCATTCGGTTGCCCAGAAATACGACATCATGAACGACGTGATGTCGTTCGGTGTGCACCGGTTGTGGAAGCGCTACACGCTCGACATGGCGCAAATCCGGCCCGGCATGCAGATCCTCGATCTGGCGGGCGGCACTGGCGATCTGGCCGCGCTGTTCAGCCCGCGGGTCGGCCCGACCGGCAAAGTGGTCTGCGCCGATATCAATAGCTCGATGCTCAATGTCGGTCGCGACAAGCTGACCGATCTCGGCCTGACCGGTAATCTCGAATTTGTCCAGGCCAATGCCGAATGCCTGCCATTTGCCGACAACCAATTTGATGTGCTGACCATTGCTTTTGGTTTGCGCAATGTCACCGACAAGGACAAGGCACTGGCCTCGATGTGCCGGGTGCTGAAGCCAGGCGGCCGCTTGCTGGTGCTGGAATTCTCCAAACCACAGCACGATTGGCTCAGCAAGGTTTATGACGTCTATTCGTTTTCGCTGCTACCGAAGATGGGCAAGCTGATCGCTAATGACGAAGACAGCTACCGTTATCTCGCCGAATCGATCCGCATGCATCCGGATCAGGAAACGCTGAAGCAGATGACACTGAATGCCGGCTTTGATCGCTGCGAGGTGTTCAACCTGACCGGTGGCATCGTCGCGCTGCACCGCGCGTTCAAGGCTTGACGCAAAAAGGAACTGGCCATGCTGCCGCTACCGATGCTGCAAATGCTGGAGCCCGCGCTGAATCGGGTGTTGGCGCTCGATCCGGCCAGCGCCAGTCGCATGGCGGCGCTGGCGGGTAAGCCTCTGCGGGTTGTGCTGTTGCCCATGAACAGCAGCATCACGTTGAAAGTCGAAACCGATCAGCTGCGTTTTGCCAGTGCTGACGAAGCCGCCAGCATTACCTTGACGGGCAGCCTGCAGGATTTTCTGCAGGCCGCGGCAAATCGCGGCGAACTGAGCGCCGGCAGCTTGCAGGTGCAAGGTGATGTTGGTGCAGCGCAGCGCTGGCAGCAATTCTTCACCGATCTGCAACCGGACTGGGAGGAAGAGCTGTCCCGTTATCTCGGTGATATTGCCGGACCCCAGTTGGCCAATGTTCTGCGCGCGATAACGGCGTGGCTCAAACAGGCGCTGAGTCAGCTGCAGCAAACCGGCGTGGAATACCTGCAAGAAGAATCACGCGTGCTGGTGGCGCCGGCGGAGCTACAGGCGTTCCTGAGTGAGGTCGATCGTTTGCGCGATGATGCCGAGCGATTGCTGCAAAAAGCGCGGCTACAGCGGCCTTATTTACAAGATCCGGGAGCAAAACAGTGAAGTGGTGGCGACTGTTCTGGCGCACGCTCGCCATTTTGCGGGTGCTGATCCATTACCGCATCGACGGCGATATTGATGTCCAACCGGCGCGGCCCTTGTTGCTGCTGCTGCGCGTATTGTTCTTCTGGCAACCGCGTTGCTCGGCGACCTTGGCGCGCGGCGAGCGGCTGCGATCGGCGCTGGTCCAGCTTGGCCCGATCTTCGTCAAGTTCGGCCAGATGCTTTCCACTCGCCGCGATCTGCTACCGCCCGATCTGGCCGATGCCTTGGCGCAATTACAGGACAAGGTACCGCCGTTCGATTCGGCGGTGGCAGTCCGTGAGATCGAAACGGCGCTCGGCCAGTCGGTGGCCAGTGCCTTCGCCCGCTTTGATAGCACGCCACTGGCTTCGGCCTCGGTTGCGCAGGTGCATGCGGCAACCTTGCTCGATGGCCACGATGTGGTGGTCAAGATTATTCGGCCCGGTATCCGGACCAAGATCCTCGCCGATCTGGAATTGCTGCATGCACTGGCCAAGCTGATCGAACGACTGCATATTGATGGCAAGCGCTTGCGACCGCGCGAAGTCATCGCCGATTACGAACATACCTTGCTGGATGAACTCGATCTGCGTATCGAGGCCGCCAATACCACGGCGCTGAAGCGCAATTTTGCCGACGGCGAGCTGCTCTATGTGCCGGACATTCACTGGTCGTTGGTGCGTGAGAATCTGCTGGTGATTGAACGCATTCATGGTATCCCTATCGGCGATATCGATGCTCTCAGAGCCGCTGGTGTCGATATGGCGGAATTGTCGGCGCGCGGCGTCAAGATTTTCTTCACCCAGGTGTTTCGCGACCGCTACTTCCATGCCGACATGCACCCCGGCAACATTTTTGTTGATGTCAGCAATCCAAAGAAGCCACGTTACATCGCCATCGACTGCGCGATCATGGGCTCGCTCGATGAGCGTGACCAGGTTTATCTGGCCGAAAACTTTGTGGCTTTTTTCAATCGCGATTACCGCCGCATTGCCGAGCTGCATGTGCAATCAGGCTGGGTACCGGCCGGTACCCGGGTCGAAGCTTTTGAAGCGGCGGTGCGCGCCAACTGCGAGCCGATTTTCGGCAAGCCTCTGGCGGAAATTTCGTTCGGCGTTTTCCTGCTACAGCTGTTTCAGACCGCACGCCGTTTCAATATGAGTGTGCAACCGCAGCTGGTGCTGCTGCAGAAAACGCTGTTCTACATTGAGGGCCTGGGTCGCCAGCTTTATCCGGAACTGGATTTGTGGAAAACCGCCAAGCCGTATCTGGAAGAGTGGACCCGCGAGCGCACCAGCCCGCGCCGGCTGCTGAAGCGGCTCGCTGAACGGGCGCCGATCTGGCTGAACGAGATTCCAGCGGTACCGGAGTTGGCGTTGGCGGCGCTGCGTGCCCGCGCCGATGCCGGGCAGCTCGCCGAAGGCGGTCGTCAATTGCGTCAAACACTGGTCCGCGAAGGCCGCAACCGCATTGCCGCGCAGCGTCAGTTGGCCGGTGTGGTCTTGCTGGTCCTGGGCCTGGCTGCACTGGCTTGGCCGGCATTGCCGCGTGCTGCAGCGTTGGTGTTGCTGGTCGGCGGCGCCTATCTGGGCTTGACTGGCAGCTGGCTGCGTCGGCGCGGACATTGATGCCGGCATGGCCGCCGCCATGCGCAAATTGCAACATTTGGCGCAGGCGCTGGCCCAGGGGTTCGGAGTAACATGGCTCCCCTGCCTGCGGCGGTTTATTCGTACCAGCGCGGCAGCAGGGCTGAGATCCAGTCACAGGGAGACGCGATGAGCGATTGCATTTTCTGTCGAATCGTTGCCGGGGAGATTCCGGCCGGCATCGTCTATCAGGACGAGCACGTGATTGCCTTCAAGGATATTCACCCGAAAGCAACCGTGCACATCCTGCTGGTGCCGCGCAAACATATTGCGACGCTGGCCGATGCGGAGCCGGCCGATCAAGCGCTGCTCGGACATATGGCGCTGACCTTGCCCAAGATCGCTCGCGAACAAGGTTTGGAAACTGGTTTCCGCACGGTGCTGAACACCGGTCGTGGCGGCGGTCAGGAAGTGTTTCATATGCATTACCACCTGCTCGGTGGCAAGGCCTTACCGTTTACTGTTTGAATCATATGTTGTTGAAAGCAGCCGCGTTGCCGCGGCGATTTGCACAATCGAGGTAGTCATCATGGGTTTGGGTATCTGGGAAATCATTGCCATTCTGGTCATCGTGCTGCTGCTGTTCGGTACCAAGAAGATTGCCAATATCGGTTCCGATCTGGGCGCTGCCATCAAAGGCTTCAAAAAGTCGATGCGCGACGGTGAAGAAGAAGTCAAAACTGACAGCAAATCGGACGACAACAAGAAAGCCTGAACACAATGTTCGACGTCAGCTTCTTTGAACTGATCATTATCGGTCTGATTGCACTGCTGGTGCTGGGGCCGACCAAGCTGTTGGAAGTGGCTCGCTTCAGCGGTCGCTGGCTTGGTCGTATCCGGCGCCAGTTCAATGACATGAAAAGCGATATTGACCGCGAATTGCAGCTCGAAGAAATGCGCACCCGACTGGCTGCAGAAGAGCGCGCATTGCGAGAAAACCTGTCGATCAATCCGGTTGAGCCGAGCATCGCCAAACCGGTGACCGAGACCGCGCCAAGTAGCGCGGCGGCAGAGCCGGCCGCGGCTGACGCGGCCAGCTCTGATCCGGTTCGTCCCGATGCCAATACGCCCGGTAGCAAGGAGCCGGTTTCGTGAGTCAACCGAGTCCTGCTCGCAGCAACGAAATGCCGCTGATTGCGCACCTGCTGGAGTTGCGCAGTCGTTTGGTCAAGGCCGCTGCTGCCGTTGCCATCTGTTTTGTTCCGCTGATCTATTACGCCAACGAACTCTACGCGCTTTTTGCGCAGCCCTTGGTCAAGTTTCTGCCGGCCGGCTCGTCGATGATTGCCACCGACGTGGCGTCACAGTTCTTCGCGCCGTTCAAGCTGGCCCTGGTCGCGGCGATCATCGCGGCGATGCCGGTTGTGATCTATCAAGTCTGGGCTTTTATCCGGCCTGGGCTGTACAAGCATGAACGTCGGCTGGCCTTTCCCATATTGGCTTCCGCCGTCGTGCTGTTCTATGTCGGCATGGCATTCGCCTATTTCGTTGTTTTTCCGGTGATCTTCGGATTCTTCGCCAGCATCCAGATTGAGGGCGTGACCTATCTGCCCGATATCAAGATGTACTTTGATTTTGCGCTGTTCCTGTTCTTCGCCTTCGGTATCTGCTTCGAAATTCCGGTCGCGGTGTTGCTGCTGGTCAAGATGGGGGTGGTGCCGGTGCAGAAGTTGAAGGAATGGCGCCCGTACATGATTGTCGCTGCATTTGTGGTTGCAGCAGTGCTGACACCGCCGGATCCGGTTTCGCAGACCATGCTGGCTGTGCCGATGTGCTTGTTATACGAATTGGGTGTGCTGGCAGCGCGCTTGCTGAGCCGGCCAAAGCCGGAAGTCGAACCGTCGACGACGTCCTGATCGGAGCCAACCAGAATGAAATCCCTGATCCTGTTGCTGAGTGCTGTGCTGCCGGTTGATGAACAGGCTTTGCAGCAATGCCGCAGCATGGCGGACAATAATCGTCGACTGGCATGTTACGACACGCTGTTTGCCGCCAGCACTACCGTTACCTCGGTAGCGACCAAACCGGAAAGTGCTGCCGAGCCTGTTCCGGCCACGCCCGTTGCGATTGTCGCGCAGCCGGCGGCGGTCGCGCCAGCAACGCCAGCGTTACGCGGTCAAACCAGTGCAGAGTTTGGTCTGGAACAAAAAGCGGTGGAAACCCAGCTGGACGCGATCGAGAGTCGCATTGTTGGCGAGTTTCGCGGCTGGCAAGCCAAGAGCAAAATCACCCTGGAAAATGGCCAGGTCTGGCAGATCAGTGACGGTAGTCGTGGCGTCTACAAACTGGACAGCCCGGCCGTGCGGATCGAGCGTGGCATGCTCGGCGTCTTCTTCCTGAAGATCGAAGGTGCAAATCGATCGCCAAAGGTCAAACGCCTGCAGTAATTGGCGACGACTCGCCTGCCATGTGGGTGGATATTGGTGTCAATCTGGGGGCCAGCCAGTTCGCAGTGGATGAAGCGGACGTGGTCGCGCGAGCGGCCGAGGCTGGTGTCAGTCGTTTTCTCATTACCGGCACCTCGCTGAGCGAAAGTGCGACGGCGCTGGTGCTTGCCGAGCGTTATCAACAGTTCGCAACGGTCGGCGTGCACCCACATCATGCCAGCGAATGGCAAACCGATTCGGCAGATACCTTGCGCAAGCTGGCGGCACACCCGCGTGCCTGCGCCATTGGCGAATGCGGGCTCGATTTCAATCGCAACTTCTCCACACCGGCCGCACAAGAAATGGCGTTCACTGCTCAGCTGGCGCTGGCGGCGGAATTGCAGCGACCGGTTTTTCTGCACTGCCGCGATGCGCACACGCGTTTCCTGACCTTGTTGAAGCCATGGTTATCCACGTTGCCGGGTGCGGTGCTGCATTGCTTCACCGGCGATGAACAAGAATTGCAGGAATGCTTGGCGGCCGGTTTGTCGATCGGCATCACCGGTTGGATCTGCGATGAGCGCCGCGGCCAAACCTTGCTGGCGCTGCTGCCACAGATTCCGTTGGATCGTTTGCTGCTGGAAACCGATGCGCCCTGGCTGCTGCCGCGCGATCTGAAACCGCAGCCGAAACGGCGTCGCAACGAGCCTGCCTTGCTACCGCATATCGCTGCTGTGGTGGCAAAGCAATTGGATGTTCCGCTCAGCGTGCTGGCCGAGCACACGACCGCGAATGCCAGACGTTTGTTCGGTTTGCCATGAGCCCGACAGCGCAGGAGGCCGCGATGACAGAAACCACAGCAACAGCACCGGCCGGACAATGGGCGCATGGTCAGTGTTTCTGTGGCGCGGTCCAGATCGCGGTCGAACTGCCAGTGGCTTGGGTGGCCCACTGTCATTGCAGCATGTGCCGTCGCTATCATGGCGCCGCGTTTGTCACTTGGTTTGGTGTGCGCCACGGTCACTACCGCCTCAACGAGGACGCTATCACCTGGTTTCGCTCATCCGACAGTGCCGAGCGTGGTCGCTGCCGGCAGTGTGGTTCGGCGTTGCTGTTCCGTTCGAAACGCTGGCCAGAGGAATTGCATATTGTTCTTGCTGCCATGACCGAATCGGTTGGCTGCGAACCGCAGATGCACGTGTATTATGGCGACGCCGTGGCATGGGCTGGCGTGCAATCAACGCTGCCTTGCCATCGAACGGTACCGAGTGAAACTCCCGCCGATCCGACGTGACCGGCACGCAGTGGAATAAATTCTTACCTCAGGGAATGCAGGCATGTCTGAAGGTCATCAGCTGGCATTGATGCGGCAACGCCGCTTCCTGCCGTTTTTCTGTACCCAGTTTCTTGGTGCGTTCAATGACAATCTGTTCAAGATTGCGCTGGTCTTGTTGGTTACCTACAGCGGCGTTTACAGCGAAGGCGAAGTCGGCCTGCTGACCAATATTGCCAACGGCCTGTTTATCCTGCCGTTTTTTCTGTTCTCGGCAACCTTTGGGCAGCTGGCGGACAAACTGGAAAAAACCATTCTGATCCGGGCAACCAAGTTGCTTGAAATTGCCATCATGGTGATTGTTGCAATCGGTTTTCATTATCAACATATGCCAACACTGCTGATGGCATTGTTTTTGATGGGTACACACTCAAGCTTATTCGGGCCTGTGAAGTTTGGTATCTTGCCTCAACATCTACACCGTGACGAACTAATCGCAGGCAATGGCCTAGTTGAAATGGGTACGTTTGTCGCGATTCTGCTAGGCCAATTGATTGGTAGCCTTTTTCTAAAAGCAGGAATGATAATGGAAGCCACCGCAGCAATGATCGGTGTTGCTGTTGCCGGTTATTTCCTTGCGCGCGCTGTACCGTTGGCACCAGCGACCGACCCGAATCTGAAGATCAACTGGAACTTCATCACTGAGACCGGTCGTCTGCTCAAATACGCTGCCTCGCAGCGGGTGGTTTTTCTGGCCATCCTTGGGATCTCATGGTTCTGGTTCTACGGCGCAATGCTACTTGCTCAGCTCCCGATCTATGCTGAGCAAACCCTTCGTGGCGATGAGTCAGTTTTTGTGCTTTTGCTGGCAGTGTTTACCATTAGTATCGGGATTGGTTCTTTGCTATGCGAGCGCCTGTCACAAGGCCGTATTGAAATTGGTCTTGTGCCTTTTGGTTCAATTGGCCTGACAGTATTTGCGCTCGATCTAGCATTCGCCAGTGACATGCCGGCGAGTGAATCGCTGAGAGCAGTGAGAGAATTTCTGGCAACAGAAGGGAGTTATCGGATTTTGGCCGATATTTTCCTGATTGGCCTGTTCGGTGGATTCTATATTGTTCCGTTGAATACGATGATTCAGGTACGGACCCCGGAAACACATCTCTCCCGAGTTATCGCCGCCAACAATGTATTAAACGCAGCATTTATGGTGGTCGCTGCAGGATTGGGCGCCGGATTACTGGCCGCCGGTCTGAGCATTCCGCAGCTGTTTCTTGTACTTGCGCTGCTTAATGTCGCTATCGTCGTTTATCTCTACAAACTGGTGCCGGAATTCCTGCTGCGCTTTGTCGCCTGGATCCTGATCAACACGCTCTACC
>CAMLNB010000088.1 GCA_946481205.1 uncultured Kangiella sp.
ACCGGGATTTCAAACAGATTGGCGAAATGATCGGCGGTTTTGCAGATCGGCGCGAACACTTCACCGGCTTCAGGCCGCGTGGCAACTTTCTGTGGATGGATGCGCTGTTGCTTGAGGTATTGCACCCGGCCCAGGCCCATCCGCAACCAGACAATCGCTGTCAGCAGCACCATGACAAATACCGGGTACAGCAATGCCTGATTCATGCTCTACGTCCTTTGTTTGCTGCGGTGTCGCTGATAAGGCCAAACGACCTCTTCAGCAATGAAGTGACTGAACACTGCAGCCACTCATGGTTGCGGGTTGTCGTCCGGCGCTTTCGGCGCATTCGGGTCTTTGCGAAACCACAGATAGAGTGCCAACACGATGGGTCCGGCAAAGGCGCCCAAGAGCACGTAAGGCAATGGCGGCTTGCCGCGGCGTTTGGCCCAGATGGCCATGGCGATTGCACCCAGTATGCCGAGCACTATGTAAATCCGGATCAGCACAGGCTGCCCTCCTCTTCGATGGCCGCATTCTACGGATAAACTCCGCGCCAGCAAATGACCAAAACAAAAGCCGTGTCGGCTGAGCCGACACGGCTTTTTTGCTCGTCGTTACCGGTTCCGCGTCACGCGGCGACAACAGCGATCAAGGTTCCAGGTTGATCCAGGTAGATTTAAGCTCGGTGTACTTGTCGAGTGCGTGCAACGACTTGTCGCGGCCATTGCCGGATTGTTTGTAACCGCCAAATGGCGTGGTGATGTCACCACCGTCATAGCAGTTGATCCAGACCGAGCCGGCGCGCACCGCTTTGGCGGTTTTGTGCGCCTTGCTGATATCACGGGTCCAGAGCGCAGCGGCGAGACCGTAGTGGGTATCGTTGGCGATGCGCACGGCCTCTTCGGCGTCTTTGAAGGTCAAGACGGACAGCACGGGACCAAAGATTTCATCGCGGGCAATGGTGTGGTGCGGCTGCACCGCGCCGAATACGGTGGGCTCGACAAAGTAGCCACCCGTTTCTTTCAGCGTTTGCTTGCCGCCGGTCAGCAGCTTGCAACCCTCCTCGTTGGCTTTTTGGATGAAGCCGAGCACGGTGTTCATTTGCTTGTCATCGACCAGCGCGCCGACCTTGGTGGCGGGATCGAGCGGATCGCCCGGTTGCCAGCCTTTGGCTTTTTCCAGCACACGCTGAACAAACTCATCGGCAATGGCTTGCTCAACCAACAAGCGCGAACCGGCGGAGCACATTTCACCTTGGTTGTAGAAAATGCCGTACGCCGCCGCTTCCGCCGCCGCATCCATGTTCGGACAATCGGCGAAAACGATATGTGGACTCTTGCCACCGCACTCGAGCCAAGCACGTTTGAGGTTGCTCTGCCCAGCCATTTGCATGATCTGTTTGCCAACGGCGGTTGAGCCGGTGAACGCGATGCAGTCGACATCCATGTGCAATGCCAAGGCTTTGCCAACGGTGTGGCCGTAGCCGGGCAGCACGTTCAGCACGCCGGGCGGCAGACCCGCTTCGAGCGCAAGTTCGGCCAGACGCAGTGCCGACAGCGGCGATTTTTCGGACGGCTTCAGAATGACGCTGTTACCGGCAACCAGTGCCGGCCCCAGCTTCCAGGCCGTCATCAGCAGCGGAAAATTCCACGGGACGATACAGGCAACCACACCGACCGGTTCGCGCGTGGTCAAACCGATTTCGGCTTCGCTGGTGGGCGAGACTTCGTCGTAAATCTTGTCGATGGCTTCGCCAAACCAGCGAATGCAGTTGGCCGAGCTGCGGACATCAACGGTCAGCGAATCGGTGATCGGCTTGCCCATGTCCAGCGTTTCGAGCAACGCCAGTTCCTCTTGATGCTGCAGCATCAGTTCGGCCCAGCGCACCATGATCATTTTGCGCTGGCGAGGACTCTTGCGACTCCAGACACCAGACTCGAACGTGCGCCGGGCAATTTTTACCGCTGCTTCGGCATCGGGAGCATCACACTCGGCGACTTGGGTCAGTTCACGACCATTGAGTGGACTGATGCTGGCGAAGGTTTTGCCGGATAGCGCGGCGACAAACTTGCCGTCGATCAGAGCTTGATTACGAAAGGAAAGCGCGCGGGCTTTTTCTTGCCACTGCTGCTTGGTCAGGCTGTTGCTCATGATGGCTCTGTCTCTTTGTTGTTTCAGTGAGACAGCGCAAGAGCTCGGCGGAAGATGTCACAAAAGCGAGCTGAGCGATGGCAGATTGGGTGTCGCCAGCGCACAAGAACCAGAGTGTACACTTAGTACATGAGGATGGCTTTTCTTAAAAAAGCTCCTTCGGGTTCGAGGCACTGCCGACGCCCAAGCTGTCGAGCTCAGACGTTTTGGTGACGTCTTCTAGAAGCTCGGCGGCGAGTTGGCCGACACTATCTCACACGGTTCTTCACCGACATTGCGGAAGCGGTGCGGTATTTTGGACTCGAAATAATACGAGTCGCCCGGGCCGAGCAGGCGCACATCGGCGCCCACCGTCAATTCAATCTGGCCCCGCACCACAACGCCGCCCTCTTCGCCTTCATGGGTCAGCATGTCGGCGCCGGTGTCGGTACCCGGCTCGTAAATTTCCCGCAGGATCGACATCTGGCGACCGTGCCGGTCGTAACCGACCAGCCGATAGGAGATGCCTTCCTTGCCCAGATCCGGCAGCTCACTGGCCTGGTAAAAGGTCTTGTGCTGATCGACGACTTCGGCGGTAAAGAACTCGGCCAGCGAGATGGGGATGCCATCCAGCACCTTCTTCAGCGAGGCGATAGACGGGCTGACCCGGTTCTGCTCAATCAATGAAATCAGGCCGTTGGTGACACCGGCCCGCTTGGCCAATGCCCGCTGCGACAGCTCATGTTTCTGGCGGACCGCCTTCAAACGCTCGCCGATGTCCTCGCTCATGCTCGTTACTGCCCCTGTAGAAGTATCGCCGCGGCCATTGTTTACCCCCACGCGTTGGCTTGAAACCGGGCCTTTCGACCACTCGTTTTTAGCCAGCCATGTTTAGTAACTACAGCCACTCAAGGACCAGTTCGGGGCGAATATAGCCCAAATCCGGTCTTGTTGTTTAATTTTTTAATCGGTTAAGATGCCGGGCAGCTATGTCGCCCGGATACCTTATATGAGCCTGAATCAGCCGACCTTTAACCCCAAGGACCGCGACCAGCTCGACGCCTTCTGGATGCCGTTCACGGCCAACCGTCAGTTCAAGGCCGCCCCTCGCCTGCTCAAAAGCGCCAAGGGCATGTACTACACCGATGTCGATGGCCGCCAAATCCTCGACGGCACCGCCGGCCTCTGGTGCTGCAATGCCGGCCACGGCCGCGATGCCATCACCAAAGCCGTCCAGCATCAGATCGAGGAGCTGGATTATGCCCCAACCTTCCAGATGGGGCACCCGCTGCCGTTTGAGTTTGCCAATCGGCTGCGGCCGCATCTGCCGGGTGATATGAGTCATGTCTTCTTTACCAATTCCGGTTCGGAGTCAGTCGATACCGCGCTGAAAATCGCGCTCGCCTATCACCGTGTCCGTGGTGAGGGTGCGCGCCAACGTTTGATCGGTCGCGAAAAGGGCTATCACGGTGTTGGTTTCGGTGGCATTTCTGTCGGCGGCCTAGTCAACAACCGCAAGTTTTTTGGTTCGCTGCTGAACGGTGTTGATCACCTGCCGCATACGCTGCTGAAAGCCAACAACTTCTCCCGCGGCCTGCCGAAACAAGGCGCGGAACTCGCTGACGAGCTCGAACGCATCATTGCGCTGCACGACGCCAGCACTGTTGCTGCCGTCATCGTCGAACCGATTTCCGGTTCCGCGGGCGTGATCCTGCCGCCCGAGGGTTACCTGAAACGCCTGCGTGAGATCTGCGACAAGCACGGCATTCTGCTGATATTCGATGAAGTGATCACCGGATTTGGTCGCATCGGTATGCCATTTGCCGCCCAACGTTTTGGTGTGCAACCCGACATCATCACTTGCGCCAAGGGTCTGACCAACGGCGCGATTCCGATGGGTGCAGTGTTTGTCCGCAAGCATATCCACGACACCTTCATGAACGGCCCGGACGGCGCCATTGAGTTGTTCCATGGCTACACTTATTCCGGCCACCCGGTCGCTTGCGCGGCCGGCATTGCCGCGATCGATATTTATGAGCAAGAAGGTCTGTTCAACAAAGCCATCGAGCTCGGCCAGTACTGGGAAGATGCGCTGCACAGTCTGCGGGATTTGCCGCACGTCGCCGATATCCGTAACTACGGTTTGATCGGCGCCATCGAGCTGGAGCCGATCGCCGGCAGTCCGGGCAAACGTGCGTACAACGCGTTCACGCAAGCCTTCCAGCAAGGTGCGTTGATTCGGGTGACAGGCGACATCATTGCGCTGAGCCCACCGCTGATCATCGAGAAGAAGCACATCGATGAACTGTTTGGCGTGATCCGCGACGTGTTGAAACACAATATTTGATCGGCACCACATAACCCTACGGTTGGGAAAAAAAAGCAACACCCGACGCATAGGATGTGCGCGGCAAAACGGGCTGGAGATAGTCGCCAGACTGTTACGGGGCACTCGTGTGGCTCCTGCCCAAGCTCTCCAACGAGAGAAAGCGAATGTGCCCACATTCGAGGTTCGCAAGATGAAAACCATTCCACACTGGATCAATGGTCAAGACGCCGGTCTAGAAGACAAGGCTCTGACCGGGACCCGCTCGTCGCCAGTGTTCAACCCGGCCACCGGCGAACAAACCGGTTCACTGCTTCTCGCATCAAAAGCCGACGTGGAAACCGCGATTTCTGCGGCAGAAAAGGCCTTTCCGGCCTGGGCCGCCACACCGCCGCTGGTGCGCGCTCGCGTCATGTTCAAATTCAAGGAACTGATTGAACAGCACGCCGATGAGCTGGCCGCATTGATTACCGCCGAGCACGGCAAAGTGCTATCCGATGCCAAAGGCGAATTGACCCGTGGCCTTGAAGTGGTCGAGTTTGCTTGCGGCATTCCGCAACTGCTGAAAGGCGAGTTCACCGAAAATGTCGGCCGCGATATCGACTCGTGGTCATTGCGGCAACCGCTCGGTGTTGTTGCTGGCATTACGCCATTCAATTTCCCGACGATGGTGCCGATGTGGATGTTTCCTGTCGCCATTGCCTGCGGCAACACGTTTGTGTTGAAGCCTTCCGAGCGTGACCCGTCAGCGCCCCGCCTACTTGCGCAATTGCTCAAGCAGGCGGGGCTGCCTGATGGCGTCTTCAATATCATTAACGGCGACAAGGAAGCGGTTGATACGCTGCTGACGGATCCGCGTATTCAAGCAGTGTCATTTGTGGGCTCGACGCCCATCGCGCAATACATCTACGCCACTGGCACAGCGCACGGTAAACGCGTGCAAGCGCTCGGCGGCGCCAAGAATCATATGGTCGTGATGCCGGACGCGGATCTGGATCAAACCGTCAACGCGCTGATGGGCGCTGGCTACGGCTCTGCTGGTGAGCGCTGCATGGCGATTTCGGTGGCCGTTGCCGTTGGCGATATCGCGGAAAAATTGGTCGCCGCGCTGGAGCCGAAAGTGCGGGCACTGAAGATTGGTGCCGGCACGATGATCGATTGCGAAATGGGGCCACTGGTTACTGCTCAGCACCGCGACAAAGTGCGCGGCTATATCGACAGTGGTGTCGCCGAAGGCGCCAAACTGGTGGTCGACGGTCGCGGCCATAAAGTAGCCGGCCATGAAACGGGTTTTTTCCTTGGCGGTTCACTGTTCGATCACGTCAAACCGAACATGAAGATCTACCGGGAAGAAATTTTCGGACCGGTGCTGTGCATTGTCCGCGTCAACAGCTTTGATGAAGCCGTGAAACTGATCAACGAGCACGAGTATGGCAACGGCACCGCGATCTTCACCCGCGACGGCGATTGCGCGCGCCAGTTTGCCCATGCGATCCAGGTTGGCATGGTTGGCATCAATGTGCCGATTCCGGTGCCGATGGCCTTCCACTCGTTCGGTGGTTGGAAGAAATCGCTGTTTGGTGATCATCATATGCACGGCCCGGAAGGCGTGCGTTTCTACACCCGAATGAAAACGATCACCTCGCGCTGGCCCACCGGTATCCGTGGTGGTGCTGAATTCGTCATGCCGACGATGAAGTGAGGCTGCGGCGATCCGCCAGAGCGATCATCCGGCAAATTTCAGACAAACAAAAAGGCCACCTTGCGGTGGCCTTTTTTTTCAGTTCAGACCCGTTGCCGGGGCTGAGACCGAATTACTCCTGAGCCGGAGCCGGAGTGGCTTCAGCCGGAGCGGCTTCGGCCGGGGCAGCTTCAGCCGGAGCGGCTTCGGCCGGAACAGCTTCAGCCGGAGCGGCTTCGGCCGGAGCAGCTTCAGCCGGAGCGGCTTCAGCAGCCGGAGCAGCTTCGGTCGCAGCCGGAGCGGCTTCAACGGCCGGGGTGGCTTCTTCAGCCGGTTGGTTGTTGCAAGCTGCCAGGGCAGCAACGGTGGCGGCCAGGGCCAGAATCTTCAGGGTCTTCATGGGGTTATTGCCTCGAGTAAATTTGCGCCACAAAGGGAAAGGGTGTAGCGGGCAAAATAGTACTCGTCGGTCAAGCGTAAAAACAACCGGCTACGCAACTATTTTTTACATTTTTAAGGATATCGCGCGCATTCGCCGTCATAAGCGAGCACAGCGCGTTCATTCGCGCGCCGATTTGCTCGCTTGCTGCGCTAACGCGGCAAGCAGGATCGGCTGAGCACCGACGCCACAACCGATCACGGTTCGCATCGCCGTCTCGACCGAAATGCCCTCCACGACCTGCACCCGATCATGCGGCACATGGAACATCAGTCCGCTAGTCGGGTTCGGCCCGGTCGGGACAAACACCGTGTAGAAGCCGTGTTCATGCTCAGCGGTCACAAACGCCGTCGTCGCGACCTCGTCGCCGAACAGCCGCACCAAGGCCACTTTGGAGAACGGACTCGGCCGATCGGTGCTGACGAATTGGCTGACCGTTTCCTTGACCAGCTTGTAGCCCGGGATGTTTTTGAACAGGCCCTGTTCAATCAGCACCAACAGATAACCGCCGATCCGGGTCCGAACGACCAAGCCGACGATAAACAGCATGCCGAGAATCAGCGCGATGACAATCAGATCGGCAAGCCAAGGGCCCAAGCCCGACCAACCGACCACGACGCGGGTAATGGGCCCAATCAGGTCGGTGGTGGTGACATAGAGCCAGCGCAGGAACACCAGCACAATCGTGATCGGCAGCATCACAGCGACGCCGACCAGCAAGTTATTGCGAAGGATGGCCAGTTGGGAGGGGTTACTCATGGGTTTCGGCAGGCGCAAGGCAGCGTTCGGGCGCGCCATGATAGCAAACCTTGCCGCCCGACCTGACGCCGGTACCATGGTCCTCCGGCAACTACTGCCAAACAGAAAAGGGGGTGGCCCCTGGACCACCCCCTTTTACTGTGCCACACCCGCCCATTCCCTCAGGCGCTCGGGCTCCCTGCCCGCTTCCTTGCACGGCGTCCTGCCGTTTGCTTCCCTTGTGAACGTCCTGTCCACGGGGCGCATTGTAGGGAAAGGGGGCCGGCATGGATCGGCCTTGCTAACACGGCATCGGCGGCGAAGTGACGAATCGCAACAGCTGATCCCTTTAATATCAAATACTTATGATTTCTCCCTAGCACCTTACGCCGGCAATACCCGCAACATCCACAGGCAAGAAGGGGCGATATCGCACACCGAGGCGGTCGGTTTGCCCTTTAAGTCGTGCTGACGATGATCAGCCACAGCTTGCCGCCCCGTTTGCTGTTCGCTTCGCTCATGCCAATCTCCTTGCCGTCGGGCTTCTTCATCTTCTTGGCCGCCAATGCCGCGCCACTGGAGCGGTTTTCACCTTTGTCGAGCGGCCACAGATTGCCAATGCTGTTTGGCCCGCCAATCTGCATCTCGACAACGTGGTCGCCATCTTTGCCTTCGGATTGCGCACGGTAGCCATAGGGCCGCAGCGTCTGATTGATCAGGCCACCACCTGCTGTGCTACCAGGTTTGTATTGCAGCTTCTTGCCGACCTCGACCTTGAACGCGTCATCCAAGCCAATTTGCGGCCCACCGGCAGGTAGCGAGGTTTTGGCGTAAGGAGCAAAGCGGACGATTTGTTTGCCTTGGGTCTGCCAAGCCGCCCGTTCTTTGGCAGTCAGCAACTTCTCGATCTCAACGACATTGTTTGCTGCCAGCAAGGTCTGCGGAATCCGTGCCTCACTACGAGGCCCAAAGAACAGCACCGGATAGGAACCCGCTCGACGCTTGGTGTACTCCAGCGGCAAGGGATTCTCCGGAGTGCCCCAATCGCCCTCGCTGAGCAACACCATGAGATGGGGCGTCATGCTGTTCATCGCGGCCGAAATCTTGACCTGCGCCTCCTCGTACTTCGCCTCCGGATACGCCTCATAGCCATCAACCTCGGTTGCCAGTTTTTCAACCGCGGCAATAGCGGCTTTCTTCTTGTCGTCTTTCTGAGCTTCAGTGCGCTTGCTGTTGACGAAGGCACGCACGTCCATCGGCGCACTGGCCACCATCAGCTTGGCAGCCTTGCCCTGACCGGAGAAATACAGGGAATGAGATTGGCCTTCAGCGGTGCGAATGCTGCGCCGCTGCGTCCACCAGTTGGTCAGCTGCTTGGCTTTGTCTCCAATGAACTTGCCAAGCTTCTTGGCCATGCTGACGATCCAGTCGATGACCTTGTCCAGCGCCTTGTCGATCGGCGCACGGATCTTCCGAACGATGTTCAGCACCGCGTCACTGACTTTGCCAAGCCCGCCAATGCGGGCCAGGAAGCTGATCACCAGCGTCAGCATGCCAGCCATCGTTTGCTCGACGCGGTTTGCCGCGGCACCGATTACGCCATTGGCGATGGCCGAAATCGAATTGATGAACGACGCCGCCACGGCGGCTATCTGCCGGATGCGTTCAACGAAGAACATGATCGTATTGTAGATAGCGATAATCGCCTGTATCACCGCGCCGGCCGGATTCAAGCTAGTGACCAGTTTCGTGATCACGCTCTGGACGATCTTGGTGACCACAAAGCTCATGATCTCTTCGACGATCATTTCCTTCAGGTTGCTGATGCCTTCGCGGATCTTGTCCCAAGCCGCCGCCGGGCCATCCTTGACCAGCGTGACGACGATATCGAAGCCGGTTTCCATCCCCTTGACCACCGGCTCGCCGACCGCCTTGACCAGTTTCTGGCGAATGTTCTGCCAAGTGAGCCCAAGTACCGACAGCACAAACTTGACGATCTCTTTCAGATCAAACGACTGCGGTATGTAAACGCCAGCACCACCGAGCGTGCCGGTCAGCCATTGGATCAGACTGGTTTTCAGATGCTTGCCGATATTGCGGGCAAACTGCTGGAAGCCGAGCTTGCCGGCACGAACCAGATTGCCAACAAAACCAATCGGGTTACGCAGTATGGTCTGGAATGCACCGGCCGCTTTCTTGATGTACGGTACCGCACCCGGTGCCACCACCGAGAACAGAATCTCCAGCAGATCCACAACCTTGCTGAACGCCCAGCTGGTAAAGCGACCAATGAAATTGCCAAACACCTTGCCGACTTTGGCGAAGGCATTGGGCAGCATTACGATGTCGGCCAGCTCAAGCGAAGTGAACGCCTGAACGAACAGCGAGGGAATTTCCCGGACAAAGCCCATCAGATCGGCCATAGCGCCCTGGAACCAGGCCCACGCGCGAGCCACCGCATTGCCTTTCTTGATGTTGTTCCAGACTTCGTCCTGACCGATCAGCTTCATGAAGCCGCCGATCAATGTGTCAGCGGTGCGCGGTACCGGATCGCCGGTGATGGGGTCCTGACCAAGCACCGCTTTCAGCAAGTCATAGCCTTGCGTGCCTTCCGCCAGCTTGGCGAGCGGCCGCAGTATTGCGTCTTTGATGAACTGGATGATGCCGCTAATCAGCCCTTTGACGAAGCTGATGATCTGATCAATCGGCTCGGTGAAGATGCGTTTAGCGCGCTGCCAGACGCCACCGAGATCGAAGATGTCACGCCAGCTCAGTGAGTCAAGGAAATCGGAAACGGCTTGCTTGATCGCGGCGCCCGTCATGCCGAGCGAGCGGATCTGCTGCTCAACCCAATTACCGACCTTGTCAAACACACCGTGGTTGTCGAGCGCCTGGGTCACCAGATTGCCACCCGGCATGAACTCGACCACGGCACGCAGAATATTGGCAGCACTGCGCTCGACCCGACTCATATTGATCGGATTGACGCCGAGCACAATCGTGAACATCCGGTAGCCCGGAATGTTATGCGCCTTGTCGGCGAAGTAATCGAGCGCATCGCTGATGCCGAGCCGTTGTGCCAGCGTTGGCGAGCGTTGGCTGACGGTCGTGTCTTCGCTACGCTGCAGCGCGGCTTCACTGCGCTGAATGCGGCTTGCTGGCCGCGCCGGCACCGGAGCCGGCGTTGTTTTTTTACTCGCAGGCGTCTTGGCGGTTTGTTGCGCCGGTTGTTGTATCGATTGTTGTGGCGGTTGCTGTGCGACAGCGCCTTGCTGGATCGTGTGGGTCAGTTCGTGCGCCAGCAGCGTTTTGCCATCACCGCTATCGGGTTGGAATTTGTTGCGACCAAAGAAAATGTGATTGCCAACAGTGAACGCCTGGGCATTGAGTTGCCGATTGAGCTTGGCCGATTTATCGCCGGTATGCACCTTCACGTTGCTGAAATCGGCGCGGAAACGGGGCTCCATAAAGCGCCGGACACTGAGCGGCAGTTCGCCGCCAGACGCCATGCTGTTCTGGATCTCGGCAGCGACATTGCTGGCAACATTGGGCTGACCGTCGGCTTTCGGCATCACGATGGCAAGCGAGCGAGCAACGCTGCTGGCGGTCAGTTGCTGGGTAACGGCGGGCTTGGTCTTTTCCTTCTCCTTATCTTTTTCTGCCGTCGCACGCCGCTGCAGTTCTTTTTCTTTGGCCGCGCCGGCCTGACGTTGAACACGCGGCGCCGCTACCGAGTCCTTTTCCGGCTCCGTCTTGGCTTTGGCACTGCGTTGCAGAACGGCCGCTTTCACCGGCGGCGGCGCCAGTTTGTCTTTTTCGCGCTCGACATTGGCACCCGGCACAGGATTAGGCGCGGGCATGCGCATGATCTTGCGCGCTGTGTTATCGGCTTCCTTCTCGGCCGCATCTTGCGGCGACGAGACTTTCAGACTGCTGGTCTGCACCGTCACCGGGCTGGCAACCGATGCCATGCGTGCGACAGCGCTGCGGCTCACCGTCGGCGCGGCAACCCGTTGTGCAGTCTTTTGCTTGCTCGCTTGCATGGCGGTTGGCTCGTCGCGACCCGGCGCCTACAGCGCCCGGCCCTCTTTGAGCAGTTCGCGTCGTATGCCCTCCTCCAGATCATCACGGCGAACCAGACTTTCATTGCGACTTAGACTCATCAGCAAGGCATGGCGGACAACATTCATGATGGTGCCGCCGGACAACTCGTATTTCTCTGCCAGCCGACCCAGATCGACATCGGCAGCCAGCGTCACCTGTGCCGGAAAAGCTTCCTGCCAAAGCCGCAAGCGTTCCGGCGGCTTCGGCATCGGAAACGCAACCACCGAGTGAAAGCGGCGCAGGAACGCATCATCAATATTGGTTTTCAGGTTGGACGCCAGGATCACGACGCCGTTGAACTCCTCGATACGCTGCAGCAGGAAGCTGACCTCCTGATTGGCGTAGCGATCATGCGCGTCATCGACCTTGGTGCGTTTGCCAAACAGCGCATCGGCCTCGTCGAAGAACAAAATCCAGCCACGATGCTCGGCCAGATCAAACACGCGCGCCAAGTTCTTTTCGGTCTCGCCGATGTACTTGGATACGATCAAGCTCAGATCAATTTTGTAGACGTCACAGCCGCAGTGTTTGCCAATCAGGCAAGCCGTCAGCGTTTTGCCGGTGCCGGGCGGGCCGTGAAACAGACAGGTAAAACCGGGGCGCAGCCGGCTTGCCATGCCCCATTGCTGGAGCAGAACACCACCGTATTGAATCCAGTGTGGAATGGCATCGAGTTGTTCGCGGGTGTGCGCCGGCAAAACCAGATCGGACCATGCCAGGCTGGTCTCAATTCGGCGCGCCGGAAACTCAAGGCTGAAGCCAAGCGCCCTGACTTGACCACTGGTGACGCGATGCAACGCCTCGCGCGATAACTGCAACGCGGCACTGTATGGCGGCTCTCCCGGCGAGACGGGGCCGAGCTGTAGCAGCTCCGCTTTGCGCAGCAAACCGTCGGGTTCAAACAGACAGGCCATACTGAAGCGTGCAGCCAGATCCTCACCAGCCAGCAGAAACAGCGCCGTCTCCAGTGTTGGTACAAAACCACCGTGGCCACTGGCCTGCAGTCCACCGAATTCGGTGAAACCACGCTGGGTCGCATCGTTCTTGCTGAACAGTACATCGAGCAACTGCGGCTGGACATGCGGGACCAAGCTCAGCAGCAACAGCAGCCGCTCCGGAATCGTCAGCGCCAGCTCACGCAGTAACTCGGCATAGGTGGATTGGCTGGCGGACAAATCCGGCGGCTCGACACTGAGCAGCGGATCATCCAACTGCTCGGCGGCAAAATAATGCGTCAGCCTGGCCTGCAAAATCTGGGCAAACCAACTGAGCTCGCGCTCCAGATCGCGGGCGTTGTCGGTGGCGAGCGAACTCACCACGCCGTGTGGATAGCGTCGGTCATCCATGGCAGCTTGATCACTCCAATGCCCCAAGGCAGGAAATCGAGCAAGACATCAAATGCCTCGCGTTCGATGTGCAGGCGCCAACCATCCGGCTCGGCACGTAGAAGTCCGGGCCGTTGCAAGAATGACAAGCGCAAACCGGTCGCGGAGGTTTGTTTCAACGCCGACCAATGGCCGATGACGGCGTTCAGCAATTGATCTATCTCCGCCTTGTCTTGATCCGACAGTAAACCCTCGGCAACGGGTAATGATGCGTCGACCGCCAAACCGAGCAGGAGCTTGATCGTGCCGCATTCATGCTCGGCAATGGCTTCGCTGCCGGTCGCAAGAAAATGCAACAACGCCGAGGCATGTGGTAGTTGCCACGGCGAGAGCCGCGACTCTGTCATCGCCCACACACCGCAGGCGCGAAACAACTGAGGTAAAAACGGATGCAGCAGAACAAGGCCGGCATGCAAGACCAGCACTGAAGCACTCGCAGCATCCGTCTTGGTGTACGGCAACACTGGCTGCGAACTTGCGGCAGCCTGCAACAGTGCAGCATGCAAACTTGGTTTTGCTTCAGGACCCGCTGCGGCAACTTCGGACATCGGCGATAGCAGCGACGCACCAACGGCAATTGCCGTTTGCTGAGGCGGAACCCTTTCGCCCCGTTCCAGCCATTGCAGCAACGCGGTCGGCGGCGCTTGCTGCGTTATTTCGGCTGGCAAAACCGTAGCGCGGATAACGTCATCGAGATCTGCTGTGGTCACCGAGCTTGATCCTGAGGAATGCAGATGCTGCCACAACCGCAGTGCCAGC
>CAMLNB010000089.1 GCA_946481205.1 uncultured Kangiella sp.
CGCGCTTGCAGGTTGTCGTCATTGTGCTCGGTGGCATCAGTGTGGTGTTGCTTGTTTGGACCGTCTGGCGGCAGTGGCGCAACAGCAAAGCCTTGCGCACCATGGCGATGACCGACGAATTGACGGGCATGGCCAATCGCCGGCGTGTGCTGGCTGAGCTGGATGTGCTGCGGCAGTCGCACCGCATTAATGAACGACAAGTGGCGGTGCTGATCGCCGATCTGGATCATTTCAAACGACTCAACGACACTTGGGGCCATCTGGCTGGCGACAAAGTCCTGAAGCGGGTAGCGGCAGCGTTTCGCACCGTGGTGCGTGATCAGGATGTGCTGGGCCGGCTCGGTGGCGAAGAGTTCCTGCTGGTGTTGCCGAACACCGGCAAGGATGAAGCCCTGCAAGTCGCCGAGCGCATTCGCGCCGCCGTGGCGGCAATCGAGCTCAACGATATTGAGCCGGGTTTGAAGCTGACCATCAGTCTCGGCGGCACGGATTGCCATGGTGTCGATGAAGCAATCGGCCAGCTGTTGCGGCGCGCCGATGAAGCGTTGTACAGCGCCAAGGAGCAGGGGCGCAATCGCGTGGTCTGGCAAGGCAGCGTGCCGGCAACGGCGTGATCGATTCGTCGGCTACCGATTTCACCTGATTCCTTGCATCTTGGTTCGTCATATCATGGCCCGTCATTTCATGACCCGTCGGGCAGCCAGTAATCTGCCGCACAGGGAATCACAGAAAGGGAGCAGGGACGGGCATGGCTGTACATATTTTGCTGGTGGATTGTCCGGATCAGCGTGGCTTGGTGCATGCGATCACCGGCGTGCTGTTACGGCATGGCTGCAATGTGCTCAGCAACCACGAGTTTGTCGATCACGATCAGGCGCGTTTTTTCATGCGCACCGAGTTCTCCGGTGAAGCCATTTCGGCCGAGCGGGTGACCGCCGAACTGCTGGCGGCCTTGCCGGCCGGTGCCGACGTGCGGCTGACCGACAACCGCAAACCCCGCATCGTCGTGCTCGCCACCAAGGAGCATCATTGCCTCGGCGAACTGCTGCTACGTCATGCTTTCGGCGAGCTGGGTGGGGAGATTGCTGCGGTCATCAGCAATTACGACAGCTTGCAGCCGCTGGTAGAAAAGTTCGATTTGCCGTATCACCACCTCAGCCATGAGGGGTTGAGCCGTGAGCAGCATGAAGCACAGCTGTTTGAACAGATTGCGCGCTACCAGCCGGACTATATCGTGCTCGCCAAATACATGCGGGTGCTGACGCCAGCCGCGGTCGCGCGTTATCCCTATCGGCTGATCAATATCCATCATTCTTTCTTGCCGGCGTTTGTCGGTGCCAGCCCGTATCGGCAGGCCTGGGCACGCGGTGTCAAGATCATTGGCGCGACCGCGCATTTCGTCACCAATGATCTGGACGAGGGCCCGATCATCGCGCAAAACGTGATCCCGGTTGACCACAGCCACAACCCGGAAGACATGGCGCAGGCCGGACGTGACGTTGAAAAGATTGTGCTGGCCAAGGCACTGAAGCTGGTGTTTGAAGCGCGGGTGCTGCTGAATGGCAATCGGACGATCATTTTCGAGTAGCCGCTGGTTGTTGGCCACTGCGTCCGCGTAAAATCCGCTCGCCAACAAGCGGGAAAGGACGTAGGGAATGCGAGCAGTGATGCTGGTGTTGCTGGCAATCGCCGGCAGTGCGATGGTCCAGGCGCACAATATCAATCCGGTCGAGCGGCCCGATGTCAGCCGCTGGCCCACCCGTTATCTCGCCGCAAAAATCTCCGAGCCCGTGCATGAAACCATGACGATGCTGGCCTACGACTGTCACGCCAGACCGCATGAATGCACCGGTAGTCCCGAACAGTTTGATCGCATCCGTGACGGCAAGCGGTTGGCCTTTCTGGTCACCGGCGTCGAGTGGAATGATGATCCATCGCTGATGCTGCTTGGTGATATGGCCGATATCGTCAAATGGCGCAAATGGATGCTCGATGCCGAAGACAAGGCCAAATGTCGCGGCCGCTATGCCCCGGCGCCGTGCGCAGGCGTGGCGGTATCCGATGATTTGCTGTATCGCAGTCACTACGGCGATCTGCAATTTCTGCACGCCATGGCCAGCAGCGATACCGAACCTGCCGATGAAACCCGGCGCAAAATGTTGGTCTGGGCCAAGTTCAGCTATGAAGTCGGTGTCGGCAAAATCGATCCGACCACAACGCTCGATAAACTGCCGGAGGTCGATGCCTTGATTCAGCGACCGGGCTGGAACGTGCACTATCTGTTTGCCCGCAACGCCAACAGCAAAGCCAGCATCCGCAAAATTGCCATCGGCTCCTTGCTGCACTTGATTCAGGACTCGTATTCCGATGCGCACACGGCCCGGGTTAATGGCTGCGAGGCGTTGTCGCATGACAAAGGTCCCATTCTCAGTTTCCGTTTGTACACGTTGCAGAATCCGGAGGAGCACAAGGAGGCCGATGTTCGGCCGACCTGGCTCGACAAAGGGGATCTGTCCGATCGCAATCCGGTCTGGGCGTCAGCCCGTTTGCTCAATCACTGGATTGATCGCGACGATTGGGATGTTGTCGTCCAGCCGTTCCTGCTCAACGAAATCCTGCCGCTGCACAATCCAATCGCCATCGCCGATGCCGGCGACATCGAATGCTTTGCCGGCTGAGCTGGTGAAACGGACTGTTTCCTTGGTCGTACCGCCACTCGCGAGCAGGATTTTTTTCTCGGGCGTATGATGCCGGCTCCCCCGGGTGAGCCGTGTGGCTCACGCCCTTCTTCACAGGAGCTTCACCATGTCCCTGTCCATGTACCAAGCCTCGGTGCCGGTACTGACCCGTGCCCTGACCAATCTGATTGCTGTGCTGGAAAAAGGCGCGGCCTATGCCGAAGCCAAGAAGATTGATCCGTCGGTCCTGCTGAATTACCGCTTGGCGGCCGATATGTTCCCGCTGACCCGTCAGGTGCAAATTGCCACCGACATGAGCAAAGGCTGTGTGGCCCGGCTCGCCGGTGTCGAGATCCCGAAGTATGACGACACCGAAGCCAGCTTCCCGGAGCTGATTGCCCGGCTGCGCAAGACCATTGATTTCATCAACAGCTTCAGCGCTGCCCAGATCGATGGCAGCGAAGACAAGACCGTTACCCTGCAGCGCAAAGACGGTGACGTGACTTACAAGGGCCAGCCGTATTTGCTGTTCTACGTGCAGCCACACGTTTACTTTCACTGCACGACGGCGTACGCGATTCTGCGCCACATCGGCGTGGACATTGGCAAGAAAGACTTTATCGGCCAGCTGTAAACAGAACCTGAGCGAACACAGGAGCGGGCTTGCCCGCTCCTGTGCCATGAGTCAGTTCAAACGCAGTATTTGCTTCGGCAGAAACACTGATGATACTCAGCCAGCCACGGCACCAATTCGCTCACGCCGGCGCTTTTCGATAATCGGCGCCAACACTTCTCTGGCATTGTGCAACATCGTTTCGGTGGTGGCCCAGTCAACACAGGCGTCAGTCACCGAGCAGCCGTAGCGCAGCTGGCTCAGATCTTTCGGAATCGGTTGATTGCCGGCTTCGATGAAGCTTTCGATCATCATGCCGACAATTGACGTATTGCCATCACGAATTTGATTGACGACATTGCCGAGCACCAATGGTTGCAGTTCCGGTTTCTTGCCGGAGTTGGCGTGCGAGCAATCAATGACGATATTCGGCGCCAGCTTGGCTTTCAGCAATGCTTGCTCGGTCAGTGATACCGAGACGTTGTCGTAGTTCGGCCGGTCACCGCCGCGCAGCACAACATGGCCATAGGCATTGCCACGGGTGCGGATGATCGCCGCTTCGCCGTTTTCATTGATACCGAGAAAGCTGTGCGGATGCGAGGCCGAGATGATGCCGTTGACGGCGGCATCGAGCGAGCCATCGGTGCCGTTCTTGAAACCGACCGGAGTCGACAAACCGGAAGCCATTTCACGGTGCGTTTGCGACTCCGAGGTCCGTGCGCCAATCGCGGTCCAGCTGATCAAGTCGCCGTAGTACTGCGGTGAAATCGGATCGAGCGCTTCCGTTGCCGCTGGCAAACCCAGCGCTGCCACGTCGGCCAGGAATTTGCGGCCAAGCTGCATGCCTTGCTCGATGTGAAAGGAATCATCCATGTGCGGGTCGTTGATGAAGCCTTTCCAGCCGGTAGTCGTGCGCGGCTTTTCGAAATACACCCGCATGACGACATAGAGCGTGTCGCTGACGGCATCGGCCAGGGTTTTCAGTCGCTGCGCGTAATCCAAACCGGCGACCGGATCGTGAATCGAGCACGGGCCAACCACAATCAGCGGCCGCGGATCCTGGCGGTCGAGAATACGGGTGAGGGTTTGCCGACCTTGCACCACGGTGGCGGCGCTTTTTTCGGTCAACGGCACCCGCTCTTTGATCTCGAGCGGTGAGGGCATGTGGTCCAGCCCGACCACATTGAGGTTTTCGGTACGGCGAATCATGGTGACGGTGCTCCTGCGATTAGGCAGGAGTGTCGCGCGCGAACGGCGGCTTGGCTAACTGCGATTGGTTATGTAGCGGCGCGGTGCCAGCCGGTCCCGGCAGGTGGCAGGACATCAGCCGCCGCTGTGCAGTGCCCAGCCAAACCGGTGCTCCAGTTCCCAGCTGCGTTTCTGGGCGGCGGCGGCCGTTTTCAGCTGTTCTGCCAGCTTGCTGGCGGCCTGCTGTTGGGTCGGCGACAGGTTGCGGAAGGCCCGTTGCTGCAAGCGATCCAGCTCGGTCTTGCGGGCGGCGCTCATGTTGTTGCTGCCGAGTACCAGAGCTGCCATGGCGTAGGCATAGGCGCGGCCGTAATCGCGCGGTTTGCCGAGTCCTTCGGCGTAGGCCGCGGCCAGAATCGCGTGGGCACCGGCATCACCAGCCTCGGCGGCTTGCTCGGCAAATCTGGCGCCCTTGTCGAAGTCCTTCTTGCCCAGCGCACCGGAGACATTGGCTGAGGCCAACAGCCGTTGAGCGCTGGCGGCGTCGTAGCCCAGCAACTTTTCGCTGCAGGCCAAGAAGTCGGTGGCGTAATCGGTTTCCTGATCTTTGAGGGCGAGATACAGCAGGGCCTCGCACAGCCGCGGCAGACCGGCTTCGGGGTGCTGGTCGGCAACCTGATGTAGCGTCTGCAGTCGCAGCGCCAGCTGGTTGCCATCGGCGGCGGTCGATTGCAGTGCGGCGAGCGCGGCTTGACCCTGCGGCAATCCGCGGCTGGCCGCGGACATGTACAAATTCAGCGCACGATCCAGATCGGCTTTGACGCCATCGCCACGCTCATACATCTGCGCCAGAAAATAGCTGGCAACCGGATCATTGCGGGTGCTGCGCAGTTGCAGGATATCGCGTGCGGCCGCGTAATCGCCGTCGGCATAACGTTGGACTCCATCCGGCGTGGTCGGGCCGTTGCAGCCAGCCAGCCACGGCAGCGCGATCAGCAGCACAACCAGCCGGCTGAACTTTCCCATACGCTGCCCCGTACGCTGTGGCAGTGATGCGGCGGCTGACGTCATTGTGCAACTCCCGTAGAGGCTGAGCCCGGACCGTGACAGTGTAGCCAAAAGTGGTCGAGGTGTTGCAGCGTTGACGGGAATGCCGTGCAGGAGCGCACTACACGCGGCGGAGCAGGGCGCTCCGCCGCGTGTAGTGCATGTGTTACTTGACGACGCCGATACCGGCAAAATATTGCTGGAAGGCGCTGGCTTCGATGGCGAAGGTGCCGTCCGGATTGGCCAATTCAATCGGTCGCCACCAGCTGATGTCGTACATCCAGACGGTGCTGTTCAGTGTGCTGACCGTGGCTTCGGTTTGGCCCCAAGGATTGCGCAGCACAATGTATTTCTTGCCGCAGTGATAATCCCAGCCGAGCACGGTGTAGCAGTGTGAACCGACGATGTTGGCATCGGAATAACTGAGTCCATCCGGCGCGGTGCCATAGGTCCAGCATGTCATCGGGTTGAACGTGCGCCGGCTCAAGCTGTTGGCGCGCACCAGATTCCACAATTGATCGCCAGTCAAGCCGCTGTTGCCATGGTAATGGCGTTGTCCGCCGGTGAGCTGTGCGGTGGCCAATACGCAATCGCCCCAGCCGGTGGCAAGAATATCCGGGTGATCGGTGTTGGTGCCGGTGACAAACTTGGCGAACGCTTTTTCCATGATCGCCGGCCAGGTTTCGCCGGATTCGCTGGAGCGGCAATAGAGGAAATTGCCGGTATTGCTGTTGACCGGCACGGTGTCAGTGACTTCCAGTTCTTTGTCGATCTGACCATTGCTGTCCGGTTTGTAGAATTTCACCAGATTGGTAAAGCTCTGCTGGTTCTGGCCGATGGCACGCGTCAGGTGAGCGATACGATACGGCGACGCCCAGGCCACCGCCGACAGTGCCGCGATGTAATAGCAATTGGCAACCGCGCCCTGTACCGGATCGAAGAACTCCGCGGCTTCGTTGAAGAACGTGCCTTTGTCGACCCAGCTGCCATTCGGTGGTGTCCAGTCCTGATTGGCGTTGCCTTGTTGCTCCGGATCAAAGGCGACGGTTTGCACCAGAGCTTTCGGGAAAACCCGCGCCAGTTGCTGCAGCCGATCCTTGTACGGAATCTTCAGCGTCAACTCGACTTGGAAGGGGTTGCACAGCCGGATATGGTGCACCGCGAGTTTGGCGACATCGCTGACTTCAAAGCGACGACCCAGATCGCCAAGCACTTTGACATCGGTCATCAGATGTTCAATCGGTGTTTCCAGATCGCTGGTATCAAGTTTGACGGTGACGTCAAGCAGCGGTGAACGGAACCGCTCCAACTGCTTGTTCTTGTTCAGACGCAGGCCCATGTACAACGGGCTGTCGTATTTCGGGTCGAACAGTTCTTCGTATGGCGTTGCCAGAATATCTTCCAGCAATCTCGGCGCATCCACTTCATGCCAGGCGATACGGCGACCGGCTACGGTTTCGGCGAGCGCATACGGATTGATGACGCCGTTTTTCTGCGCCGCTTCAGGGGTACTTTTCAATGTGGTTACGTCCATGATTTCGACTCCATGGTGGCAGGCGAAACCCGGCGACGTTCAGCGCTCAGCCGCACCGACTGGAAGCGGCGCGCAAGCGGGCAGGTACATCCGTGGAACAGCGAATACGGATCGGTCGGTAGCAGACCATCGCACGCTCCTGTGCGGCAGTGCTGGCACCGGCAGCAACCGGTCCGCATAACAACTCCGCGACAATCTCCCGCGCTGAGGTCCGGTTTCGCGGTGATGACTACGGGTGAAGGACAGTGCCGATACGCAGGCGTATCGACGCGACAGGTATAGACCGGTTGCGTTATGCATTCAATGTCAGGGTTACGACGATTCGGTGAAACTTGCTGCTTGCAAGTCAATTGGGCTAAGTCCGTGCGGGCTAATGGTCCTGCTGTCTAAGCATCAACACAGGCGCTGCCCTGGATGGTAACGACGGTAGTTGACGGGGAGTCAGTTACATCGCTGTCAGCTTCTTTAACATTGGCTCTGCTAGTGGACGAGAAAACACGTTTAACCCATTGTTTTTGGGAAATGTTTGCGACCGGCTTGGATGTTGCTTGTGATGCAGCCGTGCAATAACGCACCGCACAAAGGACGTGACGACATGAAATCCAAACTGGCAGGACTGAGCTTGCTTGCCGCGCTGGTTAGCGCCCCTGCATTTGCCGCACCGATTTATTCCGTGTACAGCGACAACGCTGGCTTCAATGCCGGGCTCGGTGGTGCTGGCACCATCATCCAGGACTTTGATGGTTACAGCATGGGCGACGATCTGATGGGGGCTGATGTGCTCAGCGGCATCACACTGACTAGCAATACCGACGTGTTGCAGGCGTGGGGTGCGGGTGATGTATCGGCGTTCGGCATTGGCGGCCGCGATGGCGACGGTGTCTACTATCAATTCAATATCGGTGGCGCATTCAATGCATTTGCCTTTGATATTGAATCGTTTAATCCGGAAACCTCGGGGCCCGGCATTGTCGAGGTGTTCTTTACCGATGGAAGCTCCATCGCAATCGATATTTTCCCTACCAATGCTACCGAGGATGATCCCATCTTCTTTGGCATTATCACGGCAGGTGCGCTCGACTTTATTCGTTGGCACGAAGGCCCGGAGACCGATGGCAACTGTTGTGAGGAAACCACGCTGGACAATCTGATTGCTGCTCGTGTCAGCGTTGTTCCGACCCCGGCGACCTTGCCCGCGCTCTTGCTTGGCATGTCGGGTCTGTATTGGTTGAGACGACGCAACAAGGCTTGATGGCAAATCGAACCTATCGCCAGAGACGCGCTTATCGTCAAAAAGAAGGCCCGGATAGACGGGCCTTCTTTTTCTGTTGTTCTTCGCATTTCGTGACGAGTGAGTCCAAAGTCGCAATCAAACTACTTCCAGCTGATTGCTGCTATTGACCACAAACTGCGTTTCTACCATCTCAGCCAGCACCGACGCTGCGGCGGTATAACGACTGGTGGTCGCAGTATCTTCGCCCAGCTCAAAATAGCTCACGCGCATTTCATCGCTGCTGGCTTCGACAATCGACACACCGTGGCTGTCGCTGCGGGCGTAGCGGATCTGCGGGTTCGCGGCACGCATCAAGACATCGATATTTTCAATCAGCTGCTGGATGCCCGGCACTTGTGACAGTGTCGGATCACTGGCGGCCGAGCGGCGCAGCAGCTCACGGAAGCTGCCAGAAGAAACCGAGGTGCCGGTGAAGCCGACCACGCCACCACCATGATCGGCGGCGTATGAAGAATGGATATCGCCAGCGATGATCACCGTACCCGGATTGTTTCGCATCAACTGCAGTAGGCCTTGCTGTTGTTGCGGGAAGCCATCCCAGTGATCCACGTTCAGATAAAAGCGCTGATTGAACGGCGCCGGTACACCCAGCGCCGGGTTGGTCAGATCGAGCACCAGTGAGGTATACGAAACCGAGCTGCCCAATACTTTCCAACGTGCCGTCGAACCAAGCAAGGTGTTCTGCAGCCAACTGGTTTGCGCGGCGCCGTAGGCGTTCTGGGTTTGCTGCGATTCCATCAGGAAGCGATAAGCGGCGTACAGATCAAAACTGTCTTTGACCACAAAGTAGCGCGAACCGAGTTCGCCATACAGCGCGGTTTTGCCCATCGTTACATAGGCAAGACCGGTGTCGAGCGTGGCGGCAGTGGCATCGTCAATCAACGGTACCCGCAGTTCCGCCGGCACGGCGGCATTGAAGCCGGTCAGCACGTTGTTGATCACCATCACCGCGACATTACCTTGGGTGACCTGCCGTGCTTTGATGCTGGCTTCGTACTTTGTCATGCCTTCATCGGCATAGGCAGAAGACAGTGCGGCGATCAGGGCAGGGCGGTAGCTGGTCCACTGGCCTTCGTTCAGATTCACGTACGGCGAGAAACGCGAGCGGACATCGTTATAGTTGATGCCTTGCGCGGCGAGAAATGCGGTCAGCGTTGCGCGGTCCAGTACCACTTCACCGGGGAAGGCATCTTCCGGGATCAGGTGATCCGGCCGGTAACTGCGGAAGTCGGTCATGATCAGATGCACGTTGGCGCCAAAGCGAAAATCGCGGTACATCTGAATATTCGGGTACAGCGCCGCGGTATCCACTTCCATCTCACCGGTGCTGGTGCCGCCTTGGCGATCAACCGGCATGAATTCAAACCAGGCTTGTTCGGCATTGCGCTTGCGCACTTCCGACAGCTCGTTCTGGCGACCATTGAACGAGGTTGCCGTTGCGCCCCAGCTGTCATCCGAGAACTCGTGATCATCCCAGATGCAGACAAACGGGAAGCGCTCGTGCAGTTGTTGCAACACCGGGTCGGAACGATAGGTTTTGTACAGCTCGCGGTAATTGCTCAGGCTGTTGGCGGATTGATAGGCATGGCTGCCTTCACCAATCGTGATCGCACCGGCGGTGTCGGTGAAGCTGACCTTGCGGGTGCTGGCGCTTTGCTGAAACGCCGGATCGCCGGTGGTTTCGTAGACGTAATCACCCAGGTGCACGACCATGTCCAGATCCTGATCCAACAACTTCAGGTACGGGTTGTAGTAGCGGCCGATGTAATCCTGACAGCTGACAAAAGCAAACCTGATGGTGCGAGTGCTGTTTGCTGCCGGTGCGGTTCGGGTGCGGCCAACGCGTGAGCGCAGCTGATCGTCACCACGCAGGTAGATGAAGCGGTAGTAGTAGCGGGTATCGGCGCTCAGCTCGGTCACCCGCACTTTCAGGCAGTGATCATGGCTGGCCTTGGCGACAAACTCGCGGTCGACCACAAGTGCGGTGAAGGCATCGTCGGTCGCAACTTGCAGCTTCATCTTGGCGTCGTTGTTGCCAGCCTTGACCCGGGTCCATAGCACCACGCTGCTGGCAGTGGGGTCACCCGAAGCCACCGATTGCGGGAAGAACTCCGGGGCTTCCCGTTTGATTTTCTTGTCGTCATCGTCGAGCGGGCAGCCAGCCAATGCGGTTGCGCTGGCGCTGACCACCAGCACTTCCAGAAATTTGCGGCGGGTAAACTGCGGCATGTCATCCTCCTGATTAAACATTCGGCGCGTATCGTTGTTATCCACGCCGGGCGCCAGAACATACCGCAAAATGATGACAATTCCAGCGGTCCGATGAGCTCTTTTTCATCGCGATTAGTGTTTGATTTGCAAGAGAAATGCGAGTTGTCACATTCGCGCAATCTGGTGGCGTTATTGCACAAATGAAGCGGTTGAGAAGTGCGCAGCGCGCGCAAGCTGTGGCACCCGATGTATCGGATTGTGTCGCGTTGTATTGATTTGGCTACACGTTAAGCACGTTGCCAAACTGCTCGACAGTGCGCGCCCTATTGCGCCGCAGCATAGAAGACATCAATCGGATTCATAGGCTATAAGAAATGTCCCCGTCTCAGGTAACCGAGCAGTATGGGCGGCGCTGTAATCCCTCCACATAAAAAGGAGATAGACCAATGCGCGTCAAAGCACTTCCTCTCGTTGTTGCCCTGGCAGTTTCGGTGTCGCCAGCCTTTGCCACCAGCCCGGTACAAGTGGAAGCCCCCAAACCGATGGCCAATCAGGATTGGTGGCCCAACCGACTCGATCTCTCACCACTGCGTCTGCATGACCCTGCCTCAAACCCACTCGGTGCCAACTTCAATTACGCCGAAGCCTTCGCCAAACTCGACATCGATGCCGTCAAGAAAGACATCAAAGATCTGATGACCACCTCGCAGGACTGGTGGCCGGCCGATTACGGTCACTACGGGCCGTTTTTCATTCGCATGGCCTGGCACAGCGCCGGCACCTATCGCATTTTCGACGGTCGCGGTGGCGCCGGTGGCGGCCAACAGCGCTTCGAGCCGCTGAACAGCTGGCCGGATAACGTCAACCTGGATCGTGCCCGCCGTTTGCTTTGGCCGATCAAGCAGAAATACGGCAGCAGTCTTTCCTGGGCCGACTTGATGGTGCTCACCGGTAACGTTGCGCTCGAATCCATGGGCTTCAAAACCTTTGGTTTTGCTGGCGGCCGTGCCGATGACTGGGAAGCCGACAACACCTACTGGGGCCCGGAAACCAAATGGCTTGACGACAAGCGTTACCACGGTGAACGCAAGCTGCAAAAACCGCTGGCCGCTGTGCAAATGGGTCTTATCTACGTGAACCCGGAAGGCCCGAACGGCGTGCCGGATCCGCTGCTCGCCGCCAAAGACATTCGCGATACCTTTGGTCGCATGGCAATGAACGACGAAGAAACCGTCGCGCTGATCGCCGGTGGCCACACCTTCGGTAAAGCTCACGGTGCGCGCAAACCGGAAGGCTGCCTCGGTGCGGATCCGGCTGGTGCGTCAGTGGAAGAGCAGGGCTTTGGCTGGACCAACAAATGCGGCAAGGGCAACGCCGAAGACACCATCACCAGCGGCCTTGAAGGCGCCTGGTCGGTAAGCCCGGCGCAGTGGACCACGCAATACCTCGATAACCTGTTCGCGTTCGATTGGGTGCAAACCAAGAGCCCGGCCGGTGCCATTCAGTGGATTCCTGCCAACGGCCAAGCTGCGAATCTGGTGCCGGATGCGCATGACAAAACCAAGCGTCATGCGCCGATCATGTTCACCACCGATCTCGCGCTGAAAATGGATCCGGAATATCGCAAGATTGCCGAACGCTTCCGCGCCGACTCGAAACAGTTTGAGCTGGCTTTCGCCAAAGCCTGGTTCAAGCTGACCCACCGTGACATGGGCCCGCGTCATCGCTACATCGGCAAAGATGTGCCGCAAGAAGCACTGCTGTGGCAAGACCCGCTGCCGGCCGTTGATCACGCCTTGATCGACAGCGCTGACATCAGCAATCTCAAAGGCAAAATCCTGAGCTCGGGCTTGACCGTGCCGGAACTGGTGCGCACGGCATGGGCTTCGGCCGCGTCGTTCCGTGGTGCCGATTCGCGCGGTGGTGCCAACGGTGCCCGTGTCCGTTTGGCGCCGCAGAAAGACTGGGACGCCAACAACCCGAAAGAACTGGCCAAAGTGTTGAAGAAACTGGAAAGCATCCAGAAGGATTTCAACAAGAAGGCAACAGGTGGCAAGCAAGTGTCGCTGGCGGATGTGATCGTGCTCGGCGGTGTTGCGGCGGTAGAAAAAGCCGCCAAAGACGCCGGCCATGACGTGCAAGTGCCGTTCAAGCCGGGCCGTGCTGATGCAACCCAAGAGCAGACCGATGCGAGCTCGTTTGCGGTGCTCGAACCGACTGCCGATGGCTTCCGCAACTACTTCAGCAAGAACAGCCCGCACGCTCCGGCACAAGCGCTGGTCGAAAAGGCTTACCAGCTGAATCTGAGTGTGCCGGAAATGACTGTGTTGGTCGGTGGCCTGCGTGCACTCAACGCCAATGCGGGTGGCGCCGCGCACGGCGTGTTCACCGCCAAGCCGGGCACGCTGAGCAACGACTTCTTCGTCAACCTGCTCGACATGTCCACCAAGTGGAGCAAGTCGGCGAAGAGCGAAGGCCTGTATGAAGGTGTCGATCGCAAAACCGGCAAAGCCAAGTGGACCGCCACCCCGGTCGATCTGGTGTTCGGCTCCAACTCGGAACTGCGCGCGGTCGCTGAGGTGTATGCATCGAACGATGGCAAACAGAAGTTCGTCACAGACTTCGTCGCTGCCTGGAACAAAGTGATGGAACTGGATCGCAGCTGATCCCCATCCAACTCCGTAACAAACAAAAGGGCCACCCATCGGTGGCCCTTTTGCTTCTGCGGCGCAGGGCTTGAGAAAAAAACGCCTGCCAATTCATGCTCTGCCATATTTACGCTTGACCATCGAATCATTCAGTTGGCACATTGCCTCGCATCACC
>CAMLNB010000090.1 GCA_946481205.1 uncultured Kangiella sp.
GTATCGCCATACAAGCGGCCGACGATGGTCGAGATATTCGGTTTCAAAAAGCCGACGCCGACAATGATGAAAGCCAGCGACAGGTACATGATCTGGATCGCAAAGGCATCCTGATCCAAACCGTTCTCGCCGACAAACGCCGCGTGACCTTTGTACGCCATGCCAAGCTGGCCGAGCACCAACAGCAGGCCGCCGAACACGACCGCTTTGCGCATGCCCAGATATTTGTCGGCCAACATGCCGCCGATCACCGGCAGCGCATAGGCGAGGCCGGCGTAAGTACCGAGCAGCAGGTAGCCGTCGCTGTCACCAAATTTGTGGTGCTGCGTCAAATAGAGGAACAGCAGCGCCTTCATGCCGTAGAAAGCAAAGCGCTCCCACATTTCGGTGAAGAAGCAGATATACAGACCGAGCGGGTGACCAAACAGCTGGCGCTGTTGGTCCAAAGTGGTGGAGGTCATGTCCTGATCTCGTTATCGTTGGCAACGCCAATGGCTTGGCTTGCGAGCAAATCTGTTACCGGTCTGGCGACCGGCCCACAAAACGCCCGCGAGTGTAACGGCCTGTGCGGCGCAGGCGCCAGCCGCTTGAGCAAGGCCGTTTCTGAGCAGATGAGAGCAAACCGTGTTGCCGCCCGATAGGTCCCGCCATGAAACGCCAGTGCTAGCCGACGCTGAATTGCAGCTGTGGCGGGCGCTGTGGCCGGCAGCGGAATGTGCACGCATCGCAGCCGCGTTGCGGCAGACACTGGCTTGGCAGCAGAAACCCATCGTGATTTTCGGTCGCGAAGTCATGCAGCCGCGGCTGACCGCCTGGTATGGCGACCCGGAATGCAGTTACGTCTATTCCGGCAAGCGCAACGAGCCGCTGCCGTGGACGCCACTGTTGCGCGAATTGTGTGCGGCCGTCGAAACCGTCACCGGCGCCCGCTTCAACAGCGTGTTGGCCAATTGCTATCGCAACGGTCAGGACAGTATGGGCTGGCACAGTGATGATGAACCGGAGCTCGGGCCGGAGCCGGTCATCGCCAGCCTGAGTTTCGGCGCGACGCGACGGTTCTGCTTGCAGCATCGCAAGCGCAAGGCCGACAGACTTGAATTCGCGCTGCAGGATGGCGATCTGCTGTTGATGGCTGGCGGCACACAAGCGCATTACCGCCATGCCCTGCCGAAAACCGCGAAACCGGTCGGCGAGCGACTCAATTTCACCTTTCGCCAGATCTTTCCGCGCGAACAGAACTGACGTTCTGATTAGGATTTTTCCGCAAATTGCTGCGCTGCAGCAGTTTGGTACAAGTGCCTCTTTTTCTTGTTCGTCATTTGCCCCTGTGCTATCAAGGCGGCCAGCTGGCCGGGGGCTTTCCCGCTCAGTACAAAAAATCACCACCATAACCACCATAAGAGGTAACGCTCGTCTGGACGGGTCTTCGTCCGACGGGAGACAGCAACGGAGTTTTTCATGAGCCGCAACCTTCCTCAGGGGACCCTGTTTGGCCACCCGGCCGGACTGTTCCTGTTGTTCACCACCGAAATGTGGGAACGCTTCTGCTATTACGGCATGCGCGCCCTGGTCGTTCTGACCCTGGTCGCCGCTGTCGATGGCGCCAATCCCGGCTTCGGTATGGACAAGGGCCAAGCCCTGATCCTCTACGGTTGGTACACCAGCTCGGCCTATGCCACCAATATCATCGGTGGCTGGATCGCTGACAACATTCTCGGTATGCGTCGCTCGGTATTGCTGGGTGGTCTGTTGATGGCGGCGGCGCAGTTCACGCTATTCCTCGCGGTGCCAGGTGACATCACGCTGTACTACGTCGGTCTGGTGTTGATGGCAGCGGGTGTTGGTCTGTTCAAGCCGAACATTTCGACGATGGTCGGTGAGCTGTACCCGCAGGGCGATGCCCGTCGCGATGCCGCGTTCTCGATCTTCTATATGGGCATCAACATTGGCGCGTTCATTGCGCCGTTCATCACCTCGACGCTTGGTGAAGATCCGAACTACGGCTGGCGCTGGGGTTACTTCGCCGCCGGTGTCGGCATGTTGCTGTCGGTAGGTATCCAACTGCTGTTTGCCCAGAAATACCTCGGTGATATCGGCTTGGTACCGACCGCCAAGCTGTCCAAGCAGCAAGCGGGCGGTGTCAAACAACCGCTGACACACGAAGAGCGTGACCGTCTGCGCGTCGTGATGTCGATGTTCGTGTTCATCATGATGTTCTGGACCGCGTTTGAACAAGCTGGTGGTCTGCTGAATCTGGTGGCGCAGGACAACACCCAGCGGATGGTGGGTGACTTCGAAGTGAAGGCCGGTTGGTTCCAGTCGCTGAACCCGCTGTTCATCGTGATCTTCGCACCGGTGTTTGCCTGGTTGTGGGTCAAGCTGGCCCGGGAAAACAAAAACCCGTCGTCACCGCTGAAAGTATCAGTGGGCATTTTGCTGACCGCGATTGGCTTTGGCTTCCTGATCCTCGGCGTGTTTGAAATGCAGTCGACGCCGGACAAGAAAATGTCGATGCTCTGGCTGACGCTCGGTTACTTGTTCCACACGCTCGGTGAGCTGTGCATTTCGCCAGTTGGCCTGAGCTTGATGACCAAGCTGGCGCCGCTGCGCCTGATGTCGGTGGTCATGGGCGTTTGGTTCCTGATGCCGGCCTGTGCCTACTTCCTGGCAGGTTACATTGGCGCCTTCACGGAACACGCTGGCGAATACAGTTTCGTGCAGAACTTTGCGACCAGCATGGGCGTGATGCCGGAGCACTCCGGCTTGCTGTTCGTGTTCGCTGCCATCGGCGTCGTGCTGGTGGTGTTCTCGGTACTGATGTGGCTGGTGTCCGGCAAGCTGGTTGACTGGATGCATGGTGCAGAAAAGCAAACCGCCTAAGCGTCATTGCTGCTACGCCTTTTGGTAAGAACAAAACCCCGCCACGGCGGGGTTTTGTTTTGCCGCATGACACGCCCCTGAATGACGGCAACAGCAGCATCAATCGGCCGAACCCGTTACAATCCGGCATGCCTTTTTCCCGTGCACCGGAGTCATCGCCATGAGCTTTCTCGCCTGCCGCGTTTTTCAGGAACAGGTCCAAGAACAGGTTCAGGACAAGAAACAGATCCGCGGCCGTGTGGTCGAGATGGCCGAACAGGAATTGTCGCCGGGCGAGGTGCTGATCGCGGTCGAGTATTCCGGCATCAATTACAAAGATGCGTTGGCGGTGACCGGGCGCGGCAAGATCCTGCGCAGTTATCCGCTCAATGCCGGTATCGATCTGGCCGGCACCGTGCTCGAATCGAGTTCGCCGTCAGTCAAGGTTGGTGAGCGCGTGCTGATCAACGGCTGCGGTTTGGGCGAGTCGCAAGATGGCGGCTTGGCGCAGCGGGCGCGCGTGCCTGCCGATTGGGTGATTCCGCTGCCGCCAGGGCTCAGCGCGTTTGAAGCCATGACACTCGGCACCGCTGGTTTTACTGCGGCGCTCTGCTTGTACCGCATGCTGGAGAATGATCAGCGCCACGATAAAGGCCCGATTGTTGTCACCGGTGCCACCGGTGGGGTTGGCAGTGTTGCGGTAGCGTTGTTTGCTGCGAAGGGCTATGAGGTGATCGCGCTGTCCGGTCGGCCGGAGCATCACGATTATTTGCGCAAGCTCGGTGCCAGCGACGTCTGCACATTGGCCGATTTGAAACTCGGCGACCGCCCACTCGAAGCGGCACGCTTTGGTGGCGTGGTCGATAATGTCGGTGGCGAGCAACTGGCCAAATTGATTGCGCATGTGAACCTCTGGGGCAATGTCGCCTGTGTGGGCTTGGCCGATAGTGAGAAATTGCCGACCACAGTGTTCCCGCTGATTCTGCGTGGCGTGTCGCTGCTTGGCGTCAGCTCTGCCAACTGCCCGATGCCATTACGCAAAGCGATCTGGCAGAAGCTCGGTGCCGAATGGAAAATTCCGTTTGAGCGGCTGTATACCGAAACGGTCGGTTTGCGTCATGTGCTCGATGCCGCCACCGACTTGCTGGATCGCAAACGCTTCGGCCGCACCGTTGTTGATTGTCGCTGATTGCGCGCCGGGAGCGGTCTTGGCCGCGATTGCTTTCGATGAGGAATATCGCGGCGAAGGCCGCTCCGGCAAAAGTATTCAGATTGGGTTTGTAACGTTGTCTTTGAAAGGTTGTTGCCAATGAAAATGCGAAATGCCCTGCTGGTGTTGTTGTCCGGCGTGCTGTCCTGGTCGGTACAGGCAGCGGATGCGGTCAAATACGGATTGAAGATCAGCAATGCCGGTCAGCATCTGGCCGACGTCAGCGCGAGTTATCCGGCTACGGCGGAAACCGAATTCGTTCTGCAGTTGCCGATCTGGCGTACCGGCCGCTACCAAGTGCTGCCGCTCGCCAACGGCATTCGGCAGTTGGTCGCAACGGGCAACGACGGTCGGGTGCTGCCGGTGCGCAAGCTCGACAAAGCCAGCTGGCAGATTGACAAGCAAGCCGGTGAAGCTGTCACCGTCCGCTATGAATTGTTTGCCAATGAACTGGGTCAGCGTACCCGCCATATCGACGACAGCCATGCCTACCTGAACGGCGGCACGGTCTGGTTGTACAACGCGGGCCAACGCCAGCTGCCCATCGAGATTGCATTGCAAGTGCCGGAAACCTGGGTTTCCCGTGCAGGTCTCGACAAAGGCGCCTGCGATCACTGCTTTGTCGCTGCTGACTACGATGTGTTGGCCGATTCGCCGATCGAAACCGGTATCCATGAATTCCATTCATTCGATGTCGATGGCAAGACCATTGAACTCGCGATCTGGGGCGCCGGCAATCATGATGGCAAGCAGATCGCGGCCGATCTGAAGAAGATTGCCGCAACCACCGGTGCGATGTTCGGCAGCTACCCGTTCGAGAAGCGCTATCTCTTCATCGTTCACGCCACCGGCGGTGAAAGCGGTGCCACCGAGCACATGAACTCGACGGTGATCCAAAAGCCGCGCTGGAGCTTCGCGCCGCGCAAGGAATACCTGAAGTTCATCCGCACCGCGACCCACGAATTTTTCCACACCTGGAACGTCAAAGCCTACCGGCCGGCAACCATGGTTCCGTACGACTATCAGAAAGAAAACTACAGCGAGCTGCTCTGGATCGCGGAAGGCCACACCAGCTATTTCGACAATCTGCTGAGCTTGCGCGCCGGTGTGCAGACGCGCGATGAATATCTCGAGGAAGTCGGCAGCATCATGGACGATTACCTGCGCCAGCCGGGCCGATTCCAGCAAAGCGCGCTGGAGTCGAGTTTTGATGAGTGGATCCAGCCGAGCGGCGAGCGGGCGCGTAATGCCTCGGTCAGCATTTACAGCAAAGGCGAAATGATCGCGCTGACCATGGATCTGATGCTGCGTAAAGCCAGCAAGGGCAAGATTGGTGTTGAAGATCTGCACAAGCAGCTGTGGCAGCACAAGCGGGTCGATCAGGGCGGTTACACCAGCGCCGATGTCAAAGCGATTCTGCAGTCGTTCAATCAAAAAGCTTCCGCGGCAATCGATTGGGATCGTTTCTGGACCGACTACATCGCCGGCACCCAAGAGCTGCCGCTTGCTGAATTGCTGAAGGACGCCGGTCTGGAATTGCGCATCGACCCGAGCAAGGAAGAGAAAGGTCTGAAAGATGCCTGGTATGGCTGGAAGATCAAGGAAGGCAGCGCCGAGCAATTCGCCGTGGTGACCGAAGTCGAACGCGACAGTCCGGCTTGGCAGGGCGGTGTGGTCAGCAACGATGTGATCGTGGCGCTGAACAACCTGAAAGTATCAGCCAAGGATATTGCCGAGCGCGCAGCGGTGCTGACCAGCGAGCCCGTTCAAGTCACCTTGTTCCGTCGTGATGAATTGAAATCGCTGACCGTCACGCCGCTGGTGCAGGACAAGGGCAAGCGCAAACTGAAAGCATTGAGCGAACCGGCCAGTGCACAGAAGCAATTGAATGCGGCTTGGCTCGGTGTCGCCTGGCCGAAGTAAGTGCTAAATGGGCGCGGTGTTGTCGCGCCCTGAATGTTGACGGCAGCAAGCGACGAGGGATGACATATGTTGCGGTGTTTCAGTGCGTCGGGTCTCAAGGAAGTGTCAGCGTATGCGGCCGATGCCAGCGTCACGGTGCAGGCTGCGCTGTGGATCGATCTGCTGAACCCGAGCATTGAAGAAGAGCGCGTGGTGGAGCAGGCGCTCGGCGGCGAGATCCCGACCCGGGAAGAAATGCAGGAGATCGAATCGTCGAGCCGGTTGTATGAAGAGAACGGCGTGCTGTTCATGACTGCCACGGTGCTGGTCAATGCCGATACCAGCATGCCGGAATCGACGCCGGCGACCTTCATTCTGATGCCGAATCGGTTGGTCACCGTGCGTTATGCCGATCCCAGTCCGTTCCGTCATATGTCGGTGCAATGTGTCAGCAAGCCGCAGCTGCTGATGCAGCCCGCGCACCTGATGACGGCGATTCTCGATGCCATTGTCGACCGAATGGCCGACTTGCTGGAAAACACCAGCACCGATCTGGATATCTTGTCGCGGCGCGTGTTCGGCACAGTAGAACACAAAAAGCAGCGGCGCAGCGAGGTGCTGTTTCGCGAACTGTTGACCGCGTTTGGTCGCAGCGGCGATTTGGTTGCGCGGATCCGTGAAAGCCTGACCAGCCTGACCCGGCTGCATAACTTTTTGGTGGAAACCGAGCGGCTACCGAATTACCCGGAGCTGCGTGAGCACCTGTCCGGCTTGCGCGCCGATTTGCTGTCGCTGGCGGATCATGCCGCGTTTCTGAGCAACAAGATTGCCTTCTTGCTCGATGCGACATTGGGTCTGGTCAGCATCGAACAGAACACCATCATCAAGACGCTGGCCGTTGCCGGTACGGTGTTCCTGCCACCGACCTTGATCGCGAGCATTTACGGCATGAACTTCGAACACATGCCGGAGCTGGCCTGGCCTTGGGCATACCCGCTGTCGCTGCTGCTGATCATCTGTTCAGGTGCGGCGCCGTATTGGTTCTTCAAGCGCAAGCACTGGATTTGATGCTGCGTCAGCCAGCGTGATCGATCATGTCGGTCGCGCTGGCTGAGCGAGCGCTACTCTTCGATAGCAACCGGCAAATGCGCCGGCGCTTCCTGCAGTACTCGTGTCATTTCACTTTCCAGCTGCGGCAGCAACTGTTCGGCAGCTTCGCCGTCACCTTGCTTCAGCGCCGTTTCCAGATCGAACGACAACTGCTTCAGCTTCGGCACCCCGACATAGCAGGTGGCGCCGTGGAACTTGTGCACTTTTTCCAGCAGCAGTTTCAGTTCACCGTCTTCATGTGCCTCGCGGATCTGGCTGCGCGCTTCCGGAATGCTTTGCACCAGCATGCTGAGCATGGTCTGGGCCAAGTCGAGTTTGTTGTTGGCCATTTTCATCGACAGCGGCCAGTCAATGGCGGTTTTGGTCGGTGCTTCGGCAGCGCTGCGGTTGCTGGCGCGTTCGATGGTGCTGTCGGCACGGCGACGACGCAAACGGCTGCTGGTGCGCTCGCCATGTTGCAACCAGCGTTGCACGGTGTCGTAAAGCTCCTGCTCGCTGACTGGTTTGGTCAGGTAATCATCCATGCCAGCATCAAGCAGAGTTTCGCGCTCGCCGTGCATGGCATGGGCTGTCAACGCAATCACCGGCGTGTGCCGGTGACGGGCGTGGGCACGCAGCGTGCGGGTCGCTTCGATGCCGTCCATTTCCGGCATCTGGATATCCATGAAAATCAGATCGAAGTCCTGCTCGCGGGCGATATCCACGGCTTCGCGGCCGCTGCGCGCGGTTTGCACGTCGGCGCCCATGTCAGCGAGCAGCGTGCTGACCAGTTCGAGATTGGCGTCGTTATCGTCGACTGCCAGAATCCGGCAGCTGAGTGGGCCGTCTTCGCGTTCGATGCCCGGCACTGTGTCATCCTGATTGGGCTTGGCTTGCCGTTGAAACAGCCCTTGCAAGGTATTGAACAAACGGCGCTGGCCAACCGGTTTGCCGATCACGGCATCGATACCCAATTCCAATAGTGCACTGTGTTCACCGCTATCGACCGAGCGGCTCGCCACAATCATCCGGGTGTTGCCGCGTTGACGGCACAAGCCAATCAAATGCCGCAGTGTTTCGCTGTCATGCTGGCTGGTCAGTTGGCCGCCGAGTAGTACCGCATCCACTGGGGAATTGGCATCGCTGTGTTGCAGGTAGTCGCTGACATCCTGCAATTGCTCAAATTCGGTATAGAGCATTTTCCATGACGACAGCAGATGGCCGACAGCAAGCCGTGTGGTCGCATGCGGTTCGTACACCAGCAGTCGGCGACCAGCGAGCTCATCGTTGTGGCGCAAGGCGGTCCAGGCGTCGTCGGATTTGTCGCAACGGATGGTGAACCAGAAGGTTGAACCGCTGCCGGGTTCGCTGGTCAGGCCGATTTCGCCGCCCATTTTTTCGACCAGCTTTTTGCAGATCACCAAACCAAGGCCGGTGCCGCCAAACCGGCGGGTCGTGGTGGTGTCGGCTTGATTGAACGCGTGGAACAACTGCTTCTGCTGTTCGACAGACAGGCCAATGCCGGTATCGCGTACCTGCAGGCCAATCAAGGCATCGTGCTCGTTGTCCTGCTCCAACATGATGCGGATTTCGACACTGCCCTGGGCGGTGAACTTGACCGCGTTGTTGACCAGATTGGTCAGCACCTGCTTCAGCCGCAGGCCATCACCGAGCAGATTGCAGGGCACGTCGGAGTAAATCAGTGCGACCAGTTCGAGTTTTTTCTCGCTGGCGGCTGGTGCCATCATCGCCAGCACTTCGTCGGCCAGTTCACGCAAATCTAGCGGCGCGTTCTCCAGCACCATTTTGCCGGCTTCGACTTTCGAGAAGTCGAGAATATCGTCGACGATGGCCAGCAGACCCTGCGCCGATTTGCGGATGGTGCTGAGGTATTCGCGCTGCTTGCCGGACAGTTCGGTTTTCAGCAGCAGATTGGTGAAGCCGATGACGCCGTTCATCGGCGTGCGGATTTCATGGCTCATGTTGGCCAGGAATTCCGATTTGACCCGGGCCGCTTCAATGGCCTGTTTGCGGGCGATATCGAGCTCGACGTTCTGGACTTCAATGGTTTCCAGCGTCTGGCGCAAATCAGCGGTGGCCTGGTCGATACCTTGCTGCAATTCCTCGTGCGCCTCCTGCAGCGACTGCGCCATGTTGTTGATGCCGTGTTCCAGCACTTTCAATTCGCCAGTGGCACGGGTTTCGACCTGGGTGTCGAGCTTGCCTTCTTTGATGCGGTGCACGGCCTGCGCCATTTGCACAATCGGCACGATAACGTTGCGCGCCATCCGGATCGCCAATGCGGCGCCAAAGCCAGCTGCCAGCAAGACCACGACGAACGCAATCGCCAGCGTTTCGTACAGTTTCAGCGCTTCGCTTTCGCGCGACATCTGCACGGCGATATAGCCAAGCACCGGCCGATCATTGCGGTTGCCATCCTGCACTTCGCGCAGGCTCAGCACCTGACCCAAGACCGGCGAGCGAACGATAAAACCCGTGTCGTTATCGGTCCAGGTCAGGCCCGGCGGAATGACGCCGTCCGTGCGCAAGGCGTCGTCAAACCGATCGTGACCGGTGCGGGCAAGCAAGCGATGCTGGCGATCGAACACGGCAATCGCGGCGACATCGTCGTCGCTATCGCGGGCGGCAGTGATGAGATAACGCAGATGCTCTTCGTTGGCGGCGGCGATGCCGAACTCGCTGGCGTAGGCGAGGTGGCGGGCGATGGTCTGGCCGCGCTGGCGCAGCGAGTTATCGCTGTCGGCGCTGTGTTCGCTGACAAAGAAGCTGAGCAGCAGCACGGCGATGCCGAGCACCGGTATCAACGCCAGCAGCAAGATCCGGCTGCGGATTCCCCAATCCATCATGGTGTTGCGTCCTCATCCGACCGTCCAAGCGCGGCCGCGTCCGTGCTGTCGGTTGCGTTGGTCGGCAGCGTCAGCTGCAAACTGCGGGCAACCTGATAATTGATGCGCTCCTGCAACGTGTCCGGCTCCTGCCAGCCCGGACTGCGTCCAGCCAGCAACGCGAGCGCCAACCGTGCCGCTTGCTGGCCGCGGGCGGCATCGGTCTGCGCCAACACCGCCAATGCACCGGCCGGCAGCAGACTCGGGTCGGTGCCCAGGACTGGCAAGCCGCCGCTGAGGCTTTCGCGCAGGATCACGCTGAGCGCAACCGGATCGTTGCCACTCAATTCGGCGCTGTAAAGCAATACGCCCAGCCGTGGCCGCAGCAGTGCGAATACCCGCTGGCTGAGTTCGCCGGGGCGGACGAAACCGGGCCGCAGCGGCAGCCGCTGCTGTTCGGCCAGCTCGCGCCAGATCGGCCAGCGATCACGCTGGCGGGCGGCAACCAGCACACCAGCCGGGCGCTGCTCCGGCAGCAGGCGTTGCCAGAAACCGAGTAGCGCGGCGGCGCCGGCTTCAGCATAGATGCCGGTTTGTCGACCGGTCGCCGGCATGGCATCGCGCGGCACGCGGAGCCAAACCACTGGATCGCCACCCGCCGGCAGTGGCGCAGCAGTCGGATAATCGAGCACGGCCAGTAGCGTGTCGCGGCTGTGATCGAGCAATTCCGGCGCTTGGCCACGTTGCTGCTGCCAAGTCTGGCTGAATGCCGCGACCAGACTCGGTTCACGGCTGCTGCGCCAATGGATGCGATCGGCCGCGTCGGCGGACCGCGTTGGAAGCACGGCCAGCAACGCGGCCAGACAGACCAACAGCGTTCGGGCCAGCGTCGCCTTGTCCGCCGCTGTGATGATCGACGTGGTGGACAGGTACTGGCCAAACGGCCTCAACAAGCAAGCACGTGCCATGCAACGTGGCTCGAAACCGGGGACATTCGACCATTATGGCGCAAGGGCAGGGCGCTGGACACTGGGCCGGACTGGCAGCCATCCGTTACACTTCCCGCCCTTAATAGCCGCCTCGGACCGGCCGATGAACATCCTGGTTTTTGATATCGAGACGGTGCCGGACATTGCCGGCCTGCGTCGGCTCTATGAGCTGGGCGACGCGCTGCCCGATGACGACGTGCTGGCGGCGGCGCAGCTGCTGCGTCGGCAGAAAACCGGTGGCAGCGATTTTCTGCCGCTGCATTTGCAACGCGTGGTTGCGATCTCGGTGGTGCTGCGCAGCCAGGAGCGGTTGGCGGTCTGGAGCATCGGCACGGAAGCCAGCAGCGAAGCCGAGCTGATTCAGCGCTTCTATGATGGTCTGGAAAAATACACGCCGACGCTGGTCAGCTGGAATGGCGGCGGTTTTGATTTGCCGGTGCTGCACTACCGCGCGATGCTGCACAACGTGATCGCGGCGCGTTACTGGGAAACCGGCGAAAGCGACAGCGCGTTCCGCTGGAACAACTACCTGAACCGTTATCACGATCGCCACACCGATTTGATGGATGTGCTGGCGATGTACCAAGGTCGCGCCGTGGCGCCGCTTGATGACGTGGCCACGCTGCTCGGTTATCCCGGCAAAATGGGCATGAGCGGCGCCAAGGTTTGGGACGCGTTCAAAGCCGGCCAACTCAAAGCCATTCGCGATTACTGCGAAACCGATGTGCTGAACACCTACCTTGTTTACTTGCGTTATGAGCAGATGCGTGGTCGGCTCGATCCGGCCCAGCTGCAAGCCGAGTGCACGAAACTGCGCGCGTACCTGCAGCAAGAAAGCCAGGCGCAAGAAAAGAAAACCCATTTCGAGGAGTTTCTGGCGGCCTGGCCCGCCTGAACATCCTCGTGTCCGATCCTTTTGCACCCCCTACTGAAACAGACGAGACATGATCAAGAAACGCAAACCCTTGCCGACCGAAACCCCGACCGTTGTGATCGAGAATCTTGCCCACGACGGCCGCGGCGTCACCCATCTCGACGGCAAAACCATTTTCATCGACAACGCCTTGCCCGGTGAAACGGTGCAATTCCAGTACACCGCCCGTCATGGCAAATTCGATGAAGGTCTCGCGATCAAAATCGAGCAACCCTCAACCGATCGGGTTGAGCCACGCTGCCCGCATGCGATTGTCTGCGGTGGGTGCTCGTCGCAGCACATCAGCGCCGAAGCGCAGATCCGCGACAAGGAGCGGGTGCTGTTCGAGCAGATGGCGCATTTCGGCAACGTGCAAGTGCAAGAGCGTCTGCCGCCGCTGACCGCAGAAGTCTGGGGCTACCGGCGCAAAGCCCGCCTGGGCGTCAAATACGTCGAGAAAAAGGGCGGCGCATTGGTTGGCTTCCGCGAAAAGCGCTCCAGCTTTCTCGCCGCGATCAACGAATGCCATGTGCTGCACCCGAAAGTCGGCAGCTTGATTCCGGTACTGAAAGAGCTGATTTCGCAGCTTGATTGCCGCAGCAGCCTGCCGCAAATCGAAGTTGCGGTTGGCGATGAACGCGCAGCACTTGGCATTCGCCATCTGCAGGCGCTGAGCGAATCGGACCACGCGGCGCTGCTGGCGTTTGCCCAAACTTACGATATCGATCTTTACCTTCAGCCGGGCGGTCCGGATACCGTACGCAAGATCTGGCCGCAAGATGGACATGACCGCCTGTCATACCGCTTGCCCGATTTTGGTGTTGAACTGGAGTTTCATTTGATGGACTTCACCCAAGTCAACGCCGGCATCAACCGCCGCATGGTCAAACTGGCCATTGACTTGCTTGACGTGCAACCGCACGAGCGGGTGCTGGATCTGTTCTGCGGCCTCGGCAATTTCACTTTGCCGCTCGCAACCAAGGCGCGTGAAGTGGTGGGTGTCGAAGGCGAAGCGGCCATGGTCAAGCGCGGCATCGAAAACGCTGCCCACAATGGTTTGACCAATGTCAGCTTCTTCGGCGCCGATTTGGCCAAGGATTTGCCGGCGCAGCCGTGGGTGAAGGAGGGTTTCGACAAGATTCTGATCGACCCGCCGCGTTCCGGTGCGCTCGAGGTGGTGCGCGAGTTGGCGCGCTTTAAAGCCAAGCGTGTCGTGTATGTGTCGTGCAACCCGGCAACGTTGGCGCGCGATGCCGGTGAATTGACCAAGCTCGGCTATAAGTTAACGAAAGCTGGTGTGATGGATATGTTCCCGCATACGACGCATGTGGAGTCGATTGCGGTGTTTGATTTGGTTTGATGTTCTGGTTCCCTCCCCTGTCAGGGGGAGGGCTAGGGTGGGGGCTGAATTACGAGATATCGTTTGCTAATTGCATTCTGTTTCGTGATTCGAGGTTGCCGGTTCGCGCACCGGCGGGCGCCTCACTTT
>CAMLNB010000091.1 GCA_946481205.1 uncultured Kangiella sp.
GTGACCGGGATGGCCGTGATCTGCCCTTTTGAGGGCGAGTTGGCTAGAATGTCGGCCATTTTTTCGCCTGTACCACCTGTTAACCCGCTGACGGTCGCTGTTCAGACAGCGCCATGCCGGCGGCAATGCTGCAAAAAATCGAGGACGTTATGGCCAGCTATAGTACCAACGAAATGAAAGCCGGGATGAAAGTGATGATGGAAGGCCAGCCCTGCGCCATTGTCGACAACGAATACGTCAAACCCGGCAAAGGCCAGGCGTTCAACCGTATCAAGCTGCGTTACCTGCTGACCGGCCGCGTCGTCGAGCATACGTTCAAGTCGGGCGACACGCTGGAAGCCGCTGACGTCGTCACCACCGAACTCGAATACAGCTACACCGATGGCGAGTTCTGGTACTTCATGAACCCGACTACGTTCGAACAAACCACTGCCGACAAATCGGCGATGACTGATGCGCTTGACTGGCTGCGCGAGCAGGACGTCTGTGAAGTGACGTTGTGGAATGGCAAGCCGATTTCGGTACTGCCGCCGCATCACGTCGTGCTCGAAGTCACCGAAACCGATCCGGGCCTGCGTGGCGACACCAGCGGTGGCGGCACCAAGCCGGCCACGCTGTCGACCGGCGCTGTGGTCAAAGTGCCGCTGTTCGTCAACATCGGCGACAAACTGAAAGTGAATACCCGCACCGGCGAATACATTTCGCGCGCCTGATCGGCGGTTGCAGGATGCAACAAAAAACGCGGCCCGGCCGCGTTTTTTGTTGCCGGCATTTGCTACTGACAGAGTGTTTGCAACCATGACGCCATCCACGACACCGTCATTCTGCTGGCAACCCAGCGCCAGCAAAACCGCGCTGCAACAGCGCGCGACGATCCTGGCAACGCTGCGCCAGTTTTTTGCTGAACGCGCGGTATTGGAGGTGGAAACGCCGATCCTGTCGGCCGCCAGCATCACCGATCTGCAACTCGGTTTTCTCGAGACGCGCTGGCATGGTCCGGGCGCCAGCACTGGCAAGCGCCTGTTCCTGCACACCTCGCCGGAATTTCCGATGAAGCGGCTGCTCTGTGCTGGCTATGGTGATATTTATCAAATCTGCAAAGTGTTCCGCGATGACGAATCCGGTCGGTATCACAATCCGGAATTCAGCATGCTGGAATGGTATCGGCTGGGGTTCGATCACCATCAGCTGATGGCGGAAGTCGATGCCCTGCTGCAACGGGTATTGCAGACCAAAGCAGGGCTACGCTTGCGCTATGCCGAGGCGTTTCAACAGGCGCTGGCCATCGATCCACACACGGCAACCGACAGCGAGCTCGCCGCGCTCTGTCAGCAGCGCGCGCAGTACACCGGCAGTGCGCTTGATCGCGATGCCATGCTGCAGTTGCTGTTTTCGGTCTGCATCGAACCGCAGCTGGGTTTTGCGGCGCCATGTTTTGTTTACGACTTTCCGGCCTCGCAAGCGGCATTGGCGCAGATCCGCGCTGAGCAGCCGCCGGTGGCATCGCGGTTCGAGGTGTATGTCAATGGCATCGAGCTGGCCAATGGTTTTCATGAATTGGCCGATGCCGACGAACAGCGCCGGCGTTTTGTCGCCGACAACGCTGCCCGTGCCGAGCGTGGTTTGCCGGCTGGCGTGATCGACGAAGCCCTGTTGGCGGCGCTGGCGAGCGGTTTGCCAGCTTGCGCCGGTGTCGCGCTGGGGGTTGATCGGCTGATGATGCTGGCGCTGGGTGCGCGTCATATTGATGAGGTGGTCAGCTTTACCATCGCTCGCGCCTGAACGCGTGAGACGCGTGACAACAGCCAAGTCGCCAGGGTCGGCGACAAGCACTACAATGGCCCGGACGAAAACGTGATCAGCCATCCCGGACTGATCCGCAACAAGACCCGAAAGGGCTGCACAGGTTGGTTGATGCGACGTATTCTGATTTTATTGGTGGTGTTATTGCTGGCGGCAACGGTGGTGATGGCGGATGTGCCTGCGTCCGCCTTTGCCATGTCGCCCATACCGGCGGAAGCATCTGCCGATACGGTTGAGCCAGCAGCAGAACCGGTGCCGCCGGTCAATCCGCTGTTGCAACCGGAACCGCCGGCCAAACCGGAAGAGTTGGAATCGCAACGGCATTCGCTGTTGCAGATCATCGACAGCAAAGGCGGCGTGTCCTTTCACAAAGACATGTTTATCGCGCCGCTCAGTTACAACGAACGCTTTACCGGCAGTGATACCGAAACGGTGTTTCAGCTGAGTTTGAAAGCGCGCATTCTCGGTGGTCCGTTTTACTTCGGTTACACCCAGCGCTCGTTCTGGCAGGCTTACAACAGCGAGGAGTCGGCGCCGTTTCGCGAAACCAATTACAACCCAGAAGTATTTTTCCGCAGCCAGCCGGGCAACTGGCTGTCGAGTCAGTGGGGTTTTGATCTGGGTTTGGAGCACGAGTCAAACGGCAAGAAAGTGCCGGAGTCGCGCAGTTGGAATAAGCTGTACGCGGTGGCCTTTCACGAAGGCGATGACGATGTGATCTGGTTGAAAGCCTGGTATCGCTTGCCGGAAGACAAAAAAGATGATCCGCTGTCGGCCGAAGGTGATGACAACCCGGATATCGACGATTACTACGGCGACGCCGAGCTGCGTTACCGGCGCTGTCTGGATGGTCAAATCTGCCGACATTTGTTCGCCGGCATGCTGCGTGGCAATCTGGAAACCGGCAAAGGCGCGATCGAACTGAGCTGGAGTTTTCCGACCGGCTCCGAGCAGACCAGCTGGTATGTCTATCTGTTCAGCGGTTATGGCGAAAGCCTGATCGATTACAACAATGCCGAGAACCGCATTGCCATCGGCGTGACGCTGCGACCGCGCTGATCTCGGGCCTGTCCGCAACGAAAAATTCACTCATCGCGCTTGTTTGTAGTTGGCACAGTAGTGCCTGAATGCCTAGACTAGCTGCTCGCGCTCAAGCTTGCCGCGGTAGCAGTGGACGCCACCGTGCCGGCCGGAATTCCAAGGTCTGCCGTGTTGTCGTTGTCCTCATCGTTCGCCCCATCCACTGATCCTGCTGTCTTGCCATTCCCGCTGGGGTTGAAAACCCTAGCCTTCTTCGCGTTTGCCAGCCTGGTGGTGTCGCTCTGTCAGCGCCTGGTTGAGCAGGCTGCGCTAGCAGTTGAGCCGCTGGAGCGGCAGGCGGCATTTGCGCGGACGGCGGTGGCGGTCGGTAGCTTGGTCTGGGCGCTTGATGCCGCCGGTTTGCTGCTCTATCCCGCTTTGACCGGACGCGAGGTCCGCTTGATGCCGGCTTTGCTGGCTCTGGTCGGTATGGTGCTCGCGGCGCGCTGGACTGTCCCCACGCTGACCAGCACCCGCCGGCCTGGCTACATCGCCCTAGCGGCGGCAGGTTTGGCGCTCGGCATGCTGGTGGCGCATGCCGGCTTGATGCTCGCCTATGGTGACCTGGCGGGGCAGCTGCGCTGGTCGTTTGCGCTGTTGTCGTTGGCGGTCGCCACCGCACTGGCGATTGCGCTTTCGCTGCGACACCGGGCCGCGCGCTTGCGTGCCATGGTGGCGGCGTTCCGACCGCTGTCCTGGTGGGACAAGCTGATTGCGGCGGGCACCATCGTGGTGTTGCACTGGACGTTGGCGAATGTATTGCCGCTACGCGGCGATAGCTTGTCGCCATCAGCACGTACCGAAGCCTTGTTGCCGGTGCTGTTGTTGGCGGTGCTGCTGATCGCCGGCTATCAGTGGCTGTCCTTGCATGTCGATGCCGTTAGGCAGCGGCTACACAACCGCGCATTGGCGCTGATCCGGACGATGCCGGCGAGCAGCGCCAGCGGCATCGAGCAACCGCTGGCGTTGATCGCTGAACGGCTGTCGTGGCTGCGTCGTCCCGAACATTTACAGCTGCACTACCAACCGCTGGTGCCACAGTCGGCGATGTCGACTGCGGTGCGCTTCGAAGCACTGTTGCGGCTGCAGGACCCGGAGCTCGGCGCACTGTCGCCAGAATTGTTTTTGCTCGCCTGCGAACGTGCCGGTCAAACCGATTCAGTGGATCGCGCCATTCTGCTGCGTGCGCTGCACGACTCGGCCGGCTGGCGCGGCCGGGCGCCACATTGTGCGGGCGTTTCGGTCAATATCGCGCCCGACAGTTTGCTGAAAGCAGATTTTCTGCCATGGCTGAAAACGCAGTTGCATGTGCTGCAAGTGCCGGCAGGTTGGCTGCAACTGGAAATGACCGAACACGCACTGATGTCGGCTTCGGCGGAACTGGCGGATGTGCTGCGTCGCTTGCGTCAGCTTGGTGTCGGTGTCGTCATGGACGATTTTGGCACCGGTTTTTCTTCGCTTGGTGTGCTAGTGGATCTGCCGATTCAAGGCATCAAATGCGATCGCAGTTTTGTTCGTACGCTTGAGCAAGACCCGGATCGGCAGCTGCTGCTGCAACACCTGTGCGCTATGGCGCACGATCTGCGTCTGCATGTATCAGTCGAAGGCGTCGAAACCGTGGCTGCGCTGGCAATAGTCCGCAGCAAAGGTGCCGATACCGTTCAGGGTTATGTTTACGCCAAAGCGATGCCACCAGCACAAGTACCGCATTGGCTGACCGAGCATGTGGCGAATGGAAAACGGCAGCCCGCAGCGTTACTGTCGTAATCCCCGGCTTCAGGCCACTTCGCTGTGCCGGTGTTTCTGATACAGGAACGCCAGCAATTGCGCCCGCAACTGGTGGTACCGCGGCGATTCTGCCAGCGCCAGCCGTTCACGTGGTCGCGGCAAATCCACCGTCAGAATCTCGCCGATGGTTGCCGCCGGGCCATTGGTCATCATCACGACCCGATCCGACAACAGAATCGCTTCGTCGATGTCGTGGGTGACCATGACTACCGTCGAGCCGGTGCGGGCGACAATCTGTAGCAGTTCGTCCTGCAGATGAGCGCGGGTCAGCGCATCGAGCGCGCCGAACGGCTCATCCATCAACAACACTTGTGGCTCCATCGCCAGTGCTCGGGCAATGCCGACCCGCTGCTTCATGCCACCGGAAATTTCCTGTGGCAGTTTGTGCGCGGCAGCACTCAGCCCGACCAGTGCCAAAGCCTGTCGCGTGCGCTCGCGCAACTGTGCTTTGTTTTCGCGATCGGCAAATACCCGCTCGACAGCCAAGTAGATATTGTCGTGGCAGCTGAGCCAGGGCAGCAGCGAATGATTCTGAAACACCACCGCGCGTTCCGGACGTGGCCCGGCGACTTCGCGGTTATTGCAGATCACCACCCCGCGGCTCGGCAGATTCAAACCGGCGATCAGATTCAACAGCGTCGATTTGCCGCAACCGGAATGACCAATCAGCGCAACGAACTCACCTTTGCCAATTGTCAGGTTGATATCGGCCAAGGCCTGGAACCGGCCCTTGCGACCATCAAACACCATGTCAACCTGCTCAACACTGACAAACCGTGGATTGGCTTTTTGCATGACGACCTCAGCTGTAAGAGAAACGACGTGCCAGCAACATCAGGCCTTGCTCGAGCGCAAGCCCAATCAGGCCGACGATGAAAATCGCGATCAAGATATGAGCGACGTTCAGGTTGTTCCATTCGTCCCAAACCCAGAAGCCAAGACCGATACCGCCGGTCAGCATTTCAGCGGCGACGATCACCAACCAGGCGACACCGATCGACAAGCGGATGCCGGTCATCAAATACGGCAGCACCGCCGGGAACAGAATGCGGGTGAACACTTTCCATTCGCTCAGGTTCAACACCCGGGCAACATTCAAATAGTCTTGCGGCACGCTGCGGACACCGTGCGCGGTGTTGATCAGAATGGGCCATAGGCTGGAAATGAAAATGACCCAGATTGAAGCCGGATCGGCTTTTTGAAATACCAACAGGCCGATCGGCAACCAGGCCAGCGGCGATACCGGCCGCAGCAGACTGACAATCGGCGCAAACATGCCGCTGACAAAAGCAAAACGACCGATCAGAAAGCCGAGCGGAATGCCGATTGCCGCCGCCAAACCAAAACCGAACCCGACCCGCGCCAGCGAATGCAGAATGTTCCAGCCAATGCCCTGATCATTTGGGCCATTGCGATAGAACGGATCGGCAAACAATTCGACCGCCGCGTGCCAAGTGCTGACCGGTCCCGGCAAATCCGGCCGCAGCTGCGCCAGCCAGGACCACACCGCCAGCATCAAGCCGATGCCGAGCAGTGGCGGCACGATCAATTGGGCCAGGCTGCGCAAGCGTTCGCGGTTCTGCTGCGCGCGCGCGGCGAATTCAGCCTGATGCTTGGCCAGCACGGCGGCGCGTTGCGCGAGTTCACGTGCGCGTTGCGCTTTGTGCTCGGTATCTTCATCGCTGCTGCGTCGTATCATGGCTTCGGTTGCCAGATCGGGCACCGCCACATCCGATACGGCGGCGAGCCGTCGCACGGCGGTCATGCTGTCACTCCCTGATTGCTGAGCGTGAAGCTGGCGGCGTAACGTGCCGGTTCCTTGCCATCCCAGATTTTGCCGTCAAGCAATTGGCTGCTGCGCATGACATCGCTTGGCAGCGACACTTTGGCGGCAGTAGCCGCTTGCTTGTACACGTCGATTTGATTGATTTGCGTCGCGACCGCCAAATAATCCGGTTCGTTGTTCAGCAAGCCCCAACGCCGCTGCTGGGTCAGGAACCACATACCGTCGGACAGGTACGGGAAGGTCACCTGACCGTCGGCGAAAAATTTCATGTGCTGCGGGTCCTGCCAGCGTTTGCCAATGCCGTTGTCGTACTGGCCAAGGAAACGGCCTTCGATCACTTCGACCGGGGCATTGACATAGGCTTTGCCGGCGATCAGTTTGGCGACTGTCGAACGGTTGCGCGGATCATCAATGAACCGGGACGCATCCAGAATCGCCGCCGTCAGTGCCCGAGCTGTGTTCGGATACTGCTTTATAAACGCCGCTGTGGCGCCGAGCACTTTCTCCGGATGCCCGGGCCAGATCTCCTGCGTGGTGGCGAGGGTAAAACCGATCTTGTCGAAGATGGCGCGGGCATTCCACGGCTCGCCGACACAGAAACCATCCATGTTGCCGACCCGCATATTGGCGACCATCTGTGGCGGCGGCACGACGATGGTTTTGACGTCGCGAAACGGATGCACACCGATGCTGGCGAGGTAGTAGTACAACCACATCGCGTGCGTGCCGGTCGGAAAAGTTTGCGCAAACGTGTACTCGCGCGGATTGGCCTTGATGTGCTTGGCCAATGTCGCGCCATCCTTCACGCCCTGATCATGCAGTTGGGTCGACAAAGTGATGGCCTGACCATTGTGATTCAGGTTCATCAGCACGGCCATGTCTTTCTTCAAACCGCCAATGCCGAGATGGACGCCGTAAATCAAGCCATACAGCACATGTGCCGCATCCAGTTCGCCATTGACCAGTTTGTCGCGCACGGCGGCCCACGAAGCCTCTTTGCTCGGGATGATTTCGATGCCGTATTTCTTGTCGAAACCCATCTGCGAGGCGACCACTATCGATGCGCAATCGGTCAGTGGAATGAAACCGACATTCAGCTTGGTTTTTTCCGGCTTGTCGCTGCCACCGGCCCATGCACCACCGCCGGGCAACATGCTACCGAATGCCAGGGCGCTGGCGGCCAAGGCCAGCGATTTGCCGAACTCGCGCCGATCGCCATTGACGGCAGAGCGGTTGCAATCACCGGTGGTCGATGCCGATTCCGTTGCGACTGGGGTATGCATAGCAGGGCTCCGATAAAGTCAGTAAAAAACGATAAGCAATAGCTACGGCCAAACAATGCCTAGGCGAAACCAGGGCGAAATCAGCGCAAAACAAAAACGGCGTCCGATGGCCTGCCTCACGCAAGCCATCGGACGCCGTTGTCCTGACTGGATCTGCGCGGTCATCGGCGACTGGCACCGGTGACGTCGCGCAGCGAGTGTCATGTTTTACTCAGCAACAGCTATGCCAAACAAACTTGCTGTGGTCATCAAACGTGGAATGCCGGCGAATGCTGAGCCGCAGCACGGGAAACTGACGAGCGCGTAGCGCAATCACGTGTTGCACTGCACCAGCTTGAAGCGTGCTGCACCAAGTCGCCGCCCCAAATGCTCGCGGCAACCCGCTTCAGCCGCGCCATTGCTGCAGCAGGTCGGTGGCGACTTCCAATAATGAACGTCGGCTACTCATCGCCTGTTCGCGCAGCAGTCGGTAGGCGTCTTGTTCACTGAGGCCGTCGCGCGCCATCAGCAAGCCTTTGGCGGTGTCGACGGCCTGCCGTTCACGCTGCTTGCGTTCGCTGGCGTCGAGTTTGTCGGCCTGCCGCTGCTCCTGGCGGAAGCGCGCCATCGCGATGCGCATGATCGGCTCCAACCGATTCGCCGCGATGCCTTCGACCGAGTAGATGGTTACGCCGGCGGCAATCGCCGCAGCAATGCTGTCATCGGTGTCGTCGCTGGTGAACATCACCATCGGTCGTGGCGCGTAGGTATTGACCACACACAAGGACTCCAGCACATCACGTGATGGCGAGGCGGTATCGATCAGAATGATGTCGGGCTGAAAGTCGGCTACCCGGCGCAGCAGGCCGAGTGCGCCTTCCATTTCCTGCACCGACTCGATACCGGCCGCGCGCAACGCGGCGACGGCCGGATCGATACGATCGTTGCTGTCGGCAATTACCAGCACGCGCATAAGGTTGTCCCTGATGATGATGCGCGAGCTGTTGCAAGCGGCGGGCCGTCCGTTGGACGGTACTTATAAGCAATGAGCGTTCTGTCGTCGCCGGCTGGCGTGCCGACGCGCATGGCGAGGCGGGCGCCGCATACTTTTGGTGCGCAGAGACGGTGCAATGGATTGTTGTCTGCCTGGCTCTGGTGCAAAGACGACGCGATTGTTGCAATGACAGAGATGTACTGAAGTGAGTGTGGTTGTAGCCATCCCGGCGAAACCACGCTCGGACTCCTCCATTTGCACCGAACTGACTCGTGCTACTGCGCCGTTTCGGCGCAAAACCACTGCCTATCCGTGCGCTTTGCCGGCAGTTGGCACCGGCAGGGCAAGCTGGCCCCCGAATTGCAATAAGCTTTCCCAGACAACGGCGTCCCGTGTCCTGCGCAAGCATGCAGGTCATTGGACGCCGTTTTCATTTTCCGGAGGAAAGACAGATGAAAAGCCAGCTGGTACTGGTCGGCAATGGCATGGCCGGGATGAAGGTGATCGAAGAACTGTTGAGTCTGGCGCCCGAGCGCTACGACATCACCGTGTTCGGAGCCGAGCCGCACGGCAACTACAACCGCATTTTGTTGTCGCCGGTGCTGGCTGGCGAAAAAAGCCCCGACGAGATTCTGATCAATCCCGTTGAATGGTATGCCGAGCGTGGCATTCGCTTGCATTGCGGTAAACGCGTCAGTGTGATTGATCGCGATGCCAGGGAGGTCCGCACCGACGACGGCGTCGTTCAGCCGTATGACCAGTTAATTTTGGCCACCGGTTCGCTACCTTTTATTCCGCCGGTGCCAGGACGTGATCTGCCCGGCGTGGTCAGCTACCGCGATCTGCATGATGTCGAGCAAATGCTGGCAGCAAGCCGGCAGTACCAAAACGCCGTCGTTATCGGCGGCGGTTTGCTCGGGCTCGAAGCCGCGTACGGTTTGCTGAAGCAAGGCATGAGCGTGACGGTGGTGCATTTGATGGCAACGCTGATGGAGCGTCAGCTCGACGCCGCCGCGGCCACGCTGCTGCAGCAAACCTTGGCAGCACGTGGCATCGCTTTCAAGCTGGCCGCGCAAACCACGGCGTTGCTCGGTGATGAGCGGGTAACAGCAGTGCAGTTTGCCGATGGCACGACGCTGCCGGCTGATCTGGTGGTCATGGCGGCCGGTATTCGGCCGCATATTGCGCTCGCCAAAGACAGCGGCCTTGGCTGTGAACGCGGCGTGCTGGTTTCCGATGCCATGCAAACGACCGACCCGCGCATTTATGCAGTCGGTGAATGCGTGCAACACCGCGGCCAGTGTTACGGTCTGGTCGCACCGCTGTATGAGCAGGCGCGTGTCTGTGCCGCGCAGTTGGCTGGCGACAGTGACGCCGCCTATGTCGGTTCAGTGACCTCGACCAAGCTGAAAGTCACCGGAGTTGATCTGTTTTCCGCCGGCGAATTTCAGGGCGGCGAGGGCTGCGACAGCATTGTCTATCAGGATGCCGGCGCCGGCGTTTACAAAAAAGTCGTGCTGCGCGATGGCAAACTGATCGGCGCCGTCATGTACGGCGATACCGCCGACGGCAGCTGGTATTTCCAGCTGATGAAAGCGCAGAGCCCGGTCGATCATTTGCGCGACAGCCTGTTGTTTGGTCCGGTCGCTGACGGTGATGGCGACAGCAAACCGGCCGTGCTCGATTGGCCGGACGATCGGGCCGTCTGCGATTGCAACGGCGTTTGCAAAGGCAGCATCGTCAGCGCGATTCGCGACCAAGGGTTGCAAACACTCGAGGCGGTGCGAGCGCACACCAAGGCTTCTGCATCATGCGGTTCCTGTACTCCGATGGTCGAGCAATTGCTGGCCGCCTCGGCCGGTGAGGGTTATCAGGCACCGACCAAAAAACCGATGTGCAGCTGCACCGAGCACAGTCATGACGACGTGCGCGAGGCGATTCGTGCGCAGCGACTGTTGTCTTTGCCGCAGGTGTTTCAAACCCTGCATTGGCAAACGCCGGATGGTTGCGACAAATGCCGGCCGGCACTCAATTTCTATTTGATCGCGACCTGGCCCGGCGAAGCGCAAGACGATGCCCAGTCGCGCTTCGTCAACGAACGGATGCACGCCAATATTCAGAAAGACGGCAGCTATTCGGTGGTGCCGCGGATGTGGGGCGGCGTCACCAACGCGGATGAGCTGCGCGCGATCGCCGATGTGGTCGACAAGTTCCAAATCCCGACCGTCAAAATCACTGGTGGTCAGCGGGTCGATTTGCTTGGCGTAAAAAAACACGATCTGCCAGGTGTCTGGGCCGATCTGGCCAAAGCCGGTTTTGTTTCTGGTCACGCTTATGGCAAAGCGCTACGCACCGTGAAAACCTGCGTCGGTTCCGAGTGGTGCCGGTTCGGCACGCAGGATTCCACCGGCATGGGTATTCGGCTGGAGAAACTGACCTGGGGTGCCTGGACGCCGCACAAATTCAAGATGGCGGTGTCGGGCTGCCCACGCAATTGCGCGGAAGCCACGATCAAGGATTTCGGCGTCATCGCCATCGAATCCGGCTGGGAGTTGCATGTCGGCGGTAACGGCGGCATCAAGCTGCGCGGCACCGAAGTGCTGTGCCGGGTGGAAACGATGGAAGAGGTGGAAGAGTACTGCCTCGCGTTCATGCAGCTGTATCGCGACGAAGGCCGTTATCTCGAACGTACCGCGCCGTATCTGGAGCGCGTCGGTCTTGCCTATGTCCAGCAGCGCATTGTCCACGATGCCGGGGGCCGCCAACACCTCGCGCAGCGCTTTCGCGATTCCCAAAGCCATTTTCAGAAAGATCCGTGGGCCGAGCTGGCGCAACCGGTCGCGCGCGAACAATTCATTCCGATTGTTGATTTGAGCTGAAGCCGTGTCGACGTGCAGTTGGCGCGCGGTCAAGGCCATGTAAAAGGAGCCCATCATGTCTGTCCCTGCTGCGCTGGTGAATCCGGCGCTCGAAAATCTGCTGCATCGACCCGAAACCGCTTGGACTGCGGTTGGTGCGCTGCACAGCATTCCGCAATTGGGTGCTCGTGTTGTTCGCACCGTGCACGGCGATGTCGCGGTGTTCCGCAACAGCAGCGATGAAGTGTTTGCGTTGCTGGATCGTTGCCCGCATCGCGGCGGCCCGCTGTCGGAAGGCATTGTCCATGGTCGATTGGTCAGTTGCCCGTTGCATGCCTGGCAAGTGCAACTCGACAGCGGCGAAGCGAAAGCGCCGGATATCGGTTGCGTGCCGCGCTTTCCGGTCAAAGTGGTCGCGGGCGAGGTTTATCTCGGCATGCAACCGCTGGCGGAATCGCGGGCACGTTTGAATACTGTGGATTGAGCGATGACCGCCAGACGCGCTGAAACTGAACGGATGCGTTCCATTCCGATTCGCGACGATTCGGTCAGCACTGATTTGCTCAATCGCGAATCAGCTATCCGAACCACCTGCCCGTATTGCGGCGTCGGCTGCGGCGTCGTGGTGCAGCGCAGTGCCGAAGGCCGCTTGAGTGTGCAAGGCGATACCGAGCATCCGGCCAACTTCGGGCGGCTCTGTTCGAAAGGCTCGGCGCTGATCGAGACGCTTGGTCCAGAGGACCGCCTGCTGTATCCGGAATGGCGAGATCGTGAAGGCAGGACGCAACAAGTCAGCTGGGCCTTTGCACTCGATCACATCGCCAGCCAGTTTGCTCGCATCCGCGCCGAACACGGTCCGGATGCGATCGCGTTCTACGCATCCGGTCAGATGCTGACCGAAGATTATTATGTCGCCAACAAGCTGATGAAAGGCTTTATCGGCAGCAGCAATATCGACACCAATTCCCGGCTGTGCATGGCTTCAGCCGTCGCGGGTCATGTCCGTGCTTTTGGTGCCGATGCGGTGCCGGCTTCTTACACCGATCTGGAGCAGGCCGATCTGGTGGTGCTCAGTGGCGCCAATCTGGCCTGGTGCCATCCGGTGTTGTTTCAGCGCCTGAAAGCGGCGATAGCGCAGCGACCAACGATGCAGATCATTGTCATCGATCCGCGCCGCACTGAAACCACCGTGATCGCCGACCAACATCTTGCCATTGCGCCGGGCAGCGATGTCTGGCTGTGGAGTGGCCTGCTGGTGCACCTGCTGAAATACGGCGAGCTCGATCTGGCGTTTCTGGAGCATCATGTTGAAGGATGGGCCGACAGCTTTGCCGCCGCCAAAGCTGCTGCGCCGAACCTGACGACCGTCGCCCAGCATTGTGGCGTTGCTGAAGAAGGGCTGCAGCGGTTTTACCGCAAATTTGCCGCGACCGCGCGCGTGGTCACCGCGTTCTCGCAGGGCGTCAATCAAAGCAGCGCCGGCACCGACAAAGTCAATGCGATCCTGAATGTGCATCTGGCAACCGGCCGCAT
>CAMLNB010000092.1 GCA_946481205.1 uncultured Kangiella sp.
GGACCATAAACGGCCGGGACATCTTCATAGCGGCTTGGGTGGAAGCAGAAACCGCAGAGCGACAACTACCCCCACCCCGTCCCTCCCCCTCGCCCCACAGGGATGTGGGGTGTGTCGCAAGATGTCTGGAACATCTGCGACAAAGGGAGGGAGATTTCGTTACGCCGCGATCATGTTCCGCAGCACGTACTGCAGGATACCGCCGTTCTTGTAGTACTCGACTTCGTTGGCGGTGTCGATGCGGCACAGCGCGTCGATGGTCAGCTTGCTGCCATCCTTGCGGGTGATTTCCACCTTCAGGGTCTGGCGCGGCTTGATGCCGGCTTCGAGGCCGATCACATTGATCGTCTCGTCACCTTTCAGGTTCAGGCTGGCAATGCTGTCGTTGCCTTGGAATTGCAGCGGCAACACGCCCATGCCGACCAGGTTCGAGCGGTGAATACGCTCGAAGCTTTCTGCCACCACGGCTTTGACGCCGAGCAGCTTAGTGCCTTTAGCAGCCCAGTCACGCGACGAGCCAGTGCCGTATTCTTTGCCGGCGAAGATCACCAGCGGTGTACCGCTGTTGATGTACTTCATCGCGGCGTCGTAAATCGACACTTTTTCGCCGGTCGGTTGGTAAATGGTGTTGCCACCTTCTTCGCCGCCCAGCATCAGGTTCTTGATGCGGATGTTGGCGAAAGTACCGCGCATCATCACTTCGTGGTTACCACGGCGGGCACCGTACGAGTTGAAGTCGGCCTTTTCGACACCCAGCGTCTGCAGGTATTTGCCTGCCGGGGCCGATGCCTTGATGTCACCTGCCGGCGAGATATGGTCGGTGGTGATCGAGTCACCAAACAGCGCCAACACGCTCGCACCTTTGATGTCCTTGACCGCGCCAACCGGCTTGCCGAGTTCAGTGAAGAACGGCGGGTTTTGCACGTAGGTCGATTTGTCGTTCCAGTTGTAGGTCTGGCCTTCACCGACTTTGATCGCCTGCCAGTGCTTGTCACCGGCGAACACATCGGCGTAACGGCTGTTGAACATCTTGTTGTCAACGAGGCGAACGGCAGCAGCCACTTCTTCGTTGCTCGGCCAGATGTCTTTCAGGAACACATCATTGCCGTTCTTGTCTTTGCCGAGCGCATCTTTGCTCAGATCGATACGGGTGGTACCGGCCAGCGCGTAAGCAACAACCAGCGGCGGCGATGCCAGGTAGTTGGCTTTGACTTGCGCGTGCACGCGGCCTTCAAAGTTGCGGTTACCGGACAACACAGCGGAAACGATCAGATCGCCGTCGGTGATCGCTTTGCCGAGGTTGTCGGCCAGCGGACCGGAGTTACCGATACAGGTGGTGCAACCGTAACCGGCCAAGTTAAAGCCCAGCGTGTCGAGGTAAGTATTCAGACCGGCTTTGGCCAGATAATCGGTAACGACTTTCGAGCCCGGAGCCAGCGACGATTTCACCCACGGCTTGCGCTGCAGGCCCTTCTCCACTGCGCGCTTGGCAACCAAACCAGCAGCCATCAGCACGTACGGGTTCGAGGTATTGGTGCATGAGGTGATCGCGGCAATGACCACATCGCCGTGTTTCAGATCGTGACCGGCACCTTCCACTTTCACGGCTTTGTCTTTTTCAGCGCCTTTGCCGCTGCTGTCCAGCAGCAGATCAAAACCGGCGCCGAGGCCGTTCATGGCAACGCGATCTTGCGGACGCTTCGGACCGGCCAGCGACGGCACAACGGTCGAGAGATCCAAACCGAGCGTGCTGGTGAACACCGGCTCCGGCGAATTGGCATCGCGCCACATGCCTTGCGCTTTGCAATATTCTTCAACCAGTTTGCAGGTCTGCTCATCACGGCCCGACACGCGCATGAAGTTGATGGTTTCCGCATCGATCGGGAAGAAGCCGCAAGTCGCACCGTATTCCGGCGCCATGTTGGCGATGGTGGCGCGGTCGGCCAGCGGCATGCTGTCGAGGCCCGGGCCATAGAATTCAACAAACTTGTTGACCACGCCGTGCTTGCGCAGCATTTGCGTCACAGTCAACACGATGTCGGTGGCGGTGATGCCTTCTTTGGCTTTGCCTTCCAGACGGAAGCCAACCACTTCCGGGATCAGCATCGACACCGGTTGGCCCAGCATCGCGGCTTCGGCTTCGATACCACCAACGCCCCAACCGAGCACGCCCAGGCCGTTGATCATGGTGGTGTGCGAATCGGTACCGACGCAGGTATCCGGGTACGCAATGGTGCGGCCGCCAACAATGCCGGTCCACACCGCTTTCGCCAGGTATTCCAGGTTGACCTGGTGGCAAATGCCGGTGCCCGGCGGTACCACGCGGAAATTGTTGAAAGCTTTCTGGCCCCAACGCAGGAATTCATAACGCTCGCCGTTGCGCTGGTATTCGATATCGACGTTTTCGTCCGCAGCGGTAGCGGTGCCAAACTTGTCGATCATCACCGAGTGGTCAATGACCAGGTCAACCGGCACCAGCGGGTTGATCTTGTTGGTGTCTTTGCCGAGCTTGGCCACGGCATCACGCATCGCGGCGAGGTCCACTACCGCCGGCACGCCGGTGAAGTCCTGCATCAGCACGCGGGCCGGGCGGTACTGAATTTCACGGTCGGAGACGCGGTCTTTCTGCCATGCGGCAATCGCTTTGATGTCGTCGGTTTCAACGGTCACGCCGTCTTCGAAACGAAGCAGGTTTTCCAGCAGGACCTTCAGCGAGAACGGCAGCTTGCTGACGTCACCGAGCACGCTTTCAGCGGCCTTGATGCTGAAGTAATCGTATTCCTTACCGTTAATGGTCAGGGTACGGCGGGTCTTGAGGCTGTCTTGTCCTACCGATGACACGTCGGCTTCTCCTCGTCGAATAGCGAAATTGGGTTTCTTTTGGCGGGACCGGAGGCAGAAATGGCCCCACGGGCGGGCCGGAATTATAGCCCATTGGAACAAGCGTTTACCTGTCCGATCGTCGAATCCGAAAGGGATTTTTCGGCTTAAAAACAAGAAGTAATGAGCGAATCTGCAAGGAAAACGCCGGAATTGGTCAAATGGCGAGCAATGACGGTGCGGGGGTTGATCCAAGTCAGCTGCGTTTTGTTCCCCCAGCCCGAGGGGAGATCATGTTTGGTTCCTCCCCCTGCCCGAGGGGGAGGTTAGGTGGGGGGGGGAGCAACCTGAGGAAAGGCATGTCCACAACGCGCGCTCCCAATCATTCTTCACTCCCGAACCCAAGCACAGCATCTTTCTCCCTCCCCCTCCCGGCCTCCCCCTCAGGCAGGGGGAGGAGAAAAGCGAATTCCCGCCATCGCAGCCACGCCACCTCAAACCCCAATCGGAATCCGCCCATCTATCCTGTAAAATCCGCGCCCTGCCCCTCTTTGGCCCCGGCTCGGTTTGAGCCACTGGCCCCGATTCCAGCCACAAGGACCCTCCATGGAACTGTCCGCCCTGACCGCCATCAGCCCTGTTGACGGCCGCTACGCCTCCAAGACCACTGCCCTGCGCCCCATCTTCTCCGAGTTCGGCCTGATCCGTTACCGGGCCATCGTCGAAGTGCGCTGGCTGCAGAAACTGGCGTCGCACGCAGGCATTCCAGAAGTGCCGGCCTTCTCGGCCCAGGCAAACAGCCAGCTCGATGAAATTGCCCGCACCTTCTCGCTCGCCGACGCCCAGCGCGTCAAAGACATCGAAAAAACCACCAACCACGATGTCAAAGCCATCGAATACCTGCTGAAAGAAAAAGTGGCCGGCAACGCCGAGCTGAACAAAGTCACCGAGTTCATCCACTTCGCCTGCACCTCGGAAGACATCAACAACCTGTCCTACGCGCTGATGCTCAGCGACGCCCGCGCCGAAGTGCTGCTGCCGATGCTGGACAAGATCATCGGAGCCATTCGCGATCTCGCCCACCGCTACGCCAGCATCCCGATGATGTCGCGCACCCACGGCCAGCCGGCTTCGCCGACCACGCTCGGCAAAGAAATGGCCAACGTCGTCGCCCGTCTGCAGCGCCAGCGCGAGCAATTCGCGGCCGTCGCCATCATGGGCAAAATCAACGGCGCGGTCGGCAACTACAACGCCCATTTGTCGGCCTACCCGGATGTGGATTGGCAAACCTTTGCCAAAGAATTCGTCACCAGCCTCGGCCTGCAGTGGAACCCCTACACCACCCAAATCGAACCGCACGACTGGAACGCCGAATACTTCCACGCGCTGATGCGCTTCAACACCATCCTGCTCGACTTTGATCGCGACGTCTGGGGCTACATCGCGCTCGGTCACTTCAAACAAAAAACTGTTGCTGGCGAAATCGGTTCCTCGACCATGCCGCACAAGGTCAACCCCATCGACTTCGAAAACTCCGAAGGCAACCTCGGCATTGCCAACGCTATTCTCGATCACCTCGCCGGCAAACTGCCGGTCTCACGCTGGCAGCGCGACCTCACCGACTCCACCGTGCTGCGCACCATCGGCACCGGCATCGCCCACGCGGTGATTGCGTACGAAAGCAGCCTCAAAGGCATCAGCAAACTCGAAGTCAACGAGCAATCACTCGCCGATGAGCTTAACGACAACTGGGAAGTGCTGGCCGAACCCATCCAGACCGTCATGCGCCGCTACGGCATCGAAAAGCCCTACGAAAAGCTCAAAGAGCTGACCCGCGGCAAGAAAATCGATGCCGCCGGCATGCAAGCCTTTGTCGATGGCCTCGACATCCCGGCCGACGCCAAGGCCCGCCTCAAGGCCATGACCCCGGCCAGCTATATCGGCAATGCGGTGGAACAGGCGAAGAAGCTGTAAGCAGAACTGCTTTTGCTGCAGCGCAAAACAAAAAGCCCGGCGATGCCGGGCTTTTTTTGCTCAGAGCTTCAGCAGGATGATACATTGCGACGCACACACTGATCGATTCACCATCAACAGTAATCACACTAACATGCCCAGTGGATCAGAAAGACTCCTTCAACTGCTTCGTGAACTCCCGAGCCAGTTTTTTGAGCACGAACTTGATATGGCCAAAAAGGTCATTCCACAGATCGCATCAATACTTGGCTACTCGGAGAGCGAAACATTCTATGAGTACGCTACCAGTAGTTCTCGCTATAGAGCCGATGTAGTGTTCTCCGAGAGCATACGAGCAAATCCTTCGCTTTTGATAGAAATAAAGATAAACCGATCAGCTAGAACTTCAGCCGTTATTGACCAAGTCAGACAGTATCTAGAAGCATTTAAATGCTCAACAGGAATGATCATTTCAACCAGCCTTCTAATACTTGTTTCTAAAAACGAAACGCAGGAAGTAGACTTAAATTTAGTTTCACAAGAACAAGTCGATGAGCTGCTGCGGAAACTAAATAAAATCAGACAGGAACAATATTCAGAAGACAGATCCGAGCAAAAAGATAGCGAAATTCTGTCACTAATTGAAACCGTCGTTCAGGCAGAAACAAACATTGTCAAAGGAAAATCACTTGAAAATCTGGCCGCATGGCTTTTTAAAAATACTTCGTCTCTTAACTGCAAACACACCAATCTTTCCACACGAAGCAGCGAAATCGATATTGTGGTTGAGTACGATGCAGCAAAGGGTCGAATTCCATTGTTCGACGAGCTTGGCCGCTACTGTCTTGTAGAATGTAAAAACTGGAACCACGCAGTTGGAGTTGGCCCAATACGAGACTTCATGGGAAAGCTTGACAAGTGCAAAATAAGGTTAGGCATTGTTTTCTCAAAAAACGGCGTGACCGGTGTCGACTCCGGTGCAGATGCCCTTCGAGAAATACAGAGCCGTTTCGACCGAGACAATTTATATGTTATTGTTTTCTCGTTAGCCGATCTTCGAAATCTGAAGAATGGAAGTGAATTTATTCAGCTTATTGATCGGAAGGCAGACGCTCTGAGATTTGATGCAAAAGATGCGTAATTTCATATTGAAGTCATTACAGATGCACAAACCATTCTGAAACTGAAATAAAGCATAACCGAGCGAAAATAATGTCAGACTCCAAAAGCGAAAGAACAGCAGACTGGAGGGAGCTTGAAAAACTAGTCGCAATGATCCAGCAACAACTATCACCCAACGCAGTCGTCCTGCACAACGTTTTGCTGGATGGGATCGATAGCGAAACGAAACGACAAATAGACGTTTTAGTTGAACAAAACGTCGGCCAGTACAAGATGCAGATTGTCATTGACTGCAAAGATCATTCAACACCAGTTGATGTTAACGGAATTGCTGAGTTTCTCGGACTAATTAGAGACGTCAGAGCACACAAAGGCGCCTTAGTTTGCCCAAGCGGCTTCACGAAGTCAGCATTAAGACTGGCGCAAAAGCATCAAATAGATCTATACAAGCCGGTTTCCACGGGAAATCACAAATGGCGAGCGAAAGTTACAGCGCCAGTTCTTTGCGACTTTAGAAGCTGCTTTATGAGTTTTGGCATTCATTGCTCCGCACCTAAGCCAATGAAAATTCCATATGACTTCTATAACCTAACAGTTTACGACAGCAATGGAAATTCGTTGGGAACTTCACTGCACAGAGCTCAAGGTAAATGGGATAGCGGCGATCTGCCAAGCAGCCCAGGCGAGCATGAGCACGTTTCGATTTTTGAAGATAGAAGCGTGTTCATTGACAATGGATACAATGACACGATAGAGGTCAATCTAACAGTGGGGCTACTTGTTAAGCAGAACCTATATCTTGGGCACTTACCAATAAACGAGATGCATGGATTGCACGACCAACAGACAGGTCTTGTTGTAACAAATGCATTTACGACAGGTGGATTGAATCCAAATTTAGTTGAAAAAACATGGACGCATATTGAGGATGTCAACTCATTAGAGGTCGAACCGCTTTTCAGGCTAATTGGCTACGACTGCTATGGCGTTGGCACCTAAACATCGTAACGCGCGTAAGGTGTATGCCGTAGGGTGCGTCATGACGCACCATTTCTCGACCCGGCAAAAAAAATCCGGCGGGTCATGACCCGCCCTACGCTTCCACGAAAACTGGCAATATTAGAAAGGTGTTTTGATGATGATCGCTGTGTTGTATCTCGCAATCGGTCTGGCGTTTGTCGCGATCTTCACCCGAGAGGTCATCGCCCCGGCGTCCAAATCGCAGTGCGACAATCGCTGGCTGTTGATGGCTGGTGCCGTCAACCTGACCCAAATGTGTGCCGCCATAGCCGCCGGCTATCTGTTTCAATCCCTGCTGGCAGACAAGGCCGTTTTCGACCTTTCACACGTAAACCCAGCAGCCAGTGGCCTCGTCACCTTTCTCACCGCCAGCTTTATTGCCTACTGGTGGCACCGCGCCATGCACAAGTCCGACACGCTCTGGCGCATCTTCCACCAACTGCACCACAGCCCCAGCCGCATAGAATCCCTCACCGCCTTCTACGCCCACCCATTTGATTCCATTGCGGCAACCTTCATCACCTGCTGCGTGGGTTACTTCCTGCTCGGCGTCGGTCCCATTGCCATCGCATGGTCACTGCTCTACGTGAGCCTGTTCAACTTCTACATCCACTCCGACACCGCCTCCGCCCGCTGGGTCGGCTACCTCTTGCAACGCCCGGAAATGCACAGAGTTCACCACCAACTCGACCACCACGCCCAAAACTACGGCCTCCCGCTATGGGACCTCCTCTTCGGCACCTGGCACAACCCGGACAAGTTCGTCGAAAAATGCGGCTTCCATGGTGATCGCGGCACTCGTGTATATGAGATGCTTTTGGGCAAGGACGTAAACCCAAAGGAAGATGAAGATCCTTCACGTCAAACCAAGACGAGAGAAATGACGTGAAGAACATCTGCACCCACAGCCTACTTGCCTAACGTTATATTGCAGAGAACAGAGTGATACACTTCCTAAAGAATTTACTCTCAAAGCCGCAGCAGACCGAACCCCCAGTCTCACTCAAGCTGCTCCATAATGCCTTGCAGACTCACGGCATCGAATGCCGCATTAATGGGCAGGAAATTCGGCTGGATGATGGCATCCGCCTTTCACCTCAACACCTAGAGACCACCACATATCCAAGCGGCAACGTTCGGACCTTCTCAAGCGTCACGGCGTTCCATTACGTGTTGTTTTCCAATGGATTGCTGGAATACCAACACTCCAACGGCTCTGATGAAGCCACATCATTAGTCAACGGGTTCGAAAATTGGGTTCAGGTGGATTTGGTTGCACTACGAGATGCCGTCAGAGAAAACCCCATCAATTGCACATATATGGAAAAGTCATTTCCAGACAGTGAAGGCAGCGCGCCTTTCACGCGTCAGGTGCTGTTTGGCCCCACAGCGCAGTACCCCGCGCCAACCAATGAAGAGGAAGATGACCATGCATTCTGCCCATGCTGCCTGTTCACCAACAGCATGCCTGCGTTCGACATGCATTTTCGATCAAAGGGGCTGTTTGGTGTTCGGCTATTTGCTGCACGAAACGCAGATGGCTCCTTCGCAGCAGATTGCCGAATAAATGGCGAGGATTTCCCGGAAGCAATTCCCCACCTCATCACATACGCCCAGACGTGGCCTGGAACAGGCCTAGAGTTTCGAAAGCAATATGTTGTTTTGCGCAACAGACCATAGTGCGAGTCAGAGTATGGATGACTCATTACCCCGCTTGCGAACCGCCACACCGGATGATGCCCAAGCCCTCGCCGCGCTAGCGGAGCGCACGTTCCGCGACACCTTTGCGGCGATGAATACTGCCGAGGACATGGATCGGCATTGCCGACAGCGCGGTAGGTTGGGCTGCAAAGCCCAACAAAATTGACTGACAAATTCAAGAAGTGTTGGGCCTTCTACGCTCAGCCCAACCTACGAGCTGTGCATAGTGCGTAGATCAGATTGTCGGGTCGTCGCCGCGCTCTGATCCAGACTTACGCACTACTGCCAATCAGTCCATCCGCTGGTTTCAAAGAGCGAAATACTGACAATGTCTTTTAGCTTGCTTTCAAGACAAATAGTTAAGGCAGATACAAAGGCCGACTTAGCTGCAGCAACCCCACCACCTCCAGTCATGATCGCCGTTACAATCGCGGCTACAGCAGCTGTAATTGTTGCCTCTTTAAGGCACTCCTCAATAGCAACAACAACATCTTGAGGCGAAGAAACGCGAACCTCAACAAACAACTCGCAATCCATGTAACGCCAACGAGTGGCCCATCCACAGCACCACTTATCCCATGGCGTTATCTGACACATTTTAACGCACTCTGTTTTTGACTGTGGCGGCGTTATCGGATCTCGCCAACCAGCTATTTTCCGAACAGCCCTAAGAGTGCCGTTTGCAGGATGAAGATCTGCCAGCTCCTGATATGGACTTGCATACAACGCCATAATTTCCGCATCCTTCATGACGCTTCCTGCACTTACATACACAACCGACTGCTTATCATACAAGCTAGACATAACTCGCTCCATTTTCTAGACCAAGAGCAAGAGGCAGTGCCTCCTTAAAACGAGCTTTTGATCTGCAAATAAAACTCAGACAAAAGCATCCCAGATGCAAACGATGGCGCCTCTTAAACAAAACAAGGGATGGATTGCGCGCCAGCCAGAATGTCCACATCCCTGTACGGCGGCGGCGCACGGCAGGTGTGTAACTGTTTAGACACTGCTTGTTTTTTCGTCAAGGAAATCTTGTTTTGCGGTGCGGCAATCGCTGTCCATCATCGACATTCAGCAAGAAGCTTGCAGATTTCGTAAATTAATCTGGCGCCAATTGTAAATTCTGCACCTTAGCTCAGATCCTTCTTCGTCTGATTCGTTTACAGATTGACGTTGGATTTATCTTGAAGAATTAATCTCTCGGCCTTAGCAAATGTCCGGCTGGTCATGACCGACCCAACGTGTATCCGGCCACCCGGCACTCATTCACCTCACGGAGCGCCCCTTGCCACACTCGCGAACCGCCACACCGGGTGACGCCGCTGCCCTCGCCGTGCTGGCGGAACGCACGTTCCGCGACACGTTTGCGGTGATGAATACGGCCGAAGACATGGACCGGCATTGCCGGCAGAGTTACGGCGCCAGCATTCAAGCCGCCGAAATTGCCGACACGGCTCGCGCCACGCTGCTCTTCGAAACCCTGATCAGCGAAACCCCGATCAGCAAAGCAGCCGGCGAACTGGTGGCCTGCGCCCAACTGGGCTGGAATAAAGCTCCTGCCTGCGTGAAAGGCCAAGCCCCCGGCGAAATCCAGCGCCTGTACGTCGCCCGCGACTGGCACGGCAAAGGCCTCGCCCAGCAATTGATGCAAGCCTGCCTCGATGAAATGCAAAAGCGCGGCAACCATGTGGTCTGGCTCGGCGTCTAGGAGAAAAACCCGCGCGCCATCGCGTTCTACCAGAAGTTCGGCTTTGTCGAAATCGGCGACCACACCTTCGCACTCGACGGCGACAACCAACGCGACATCATCACGGCTGTAAAAACGCTGCCACCTTAGAGACAACTTTCGAGCAACATAAGGCCATCTAGTGGAACTGATCTTATAGCTATAATAGATGTTCCTAAAAGGCGAACTTTAATCCGAAAGCGCGATAGCTCGAATGTTCATGATAACGAACTATCTCATCACCATAACCGTCAAAGTACCTAACAAAAAGAGGAAGATGAAAGTCAAGTATACTTATAAGGAATGAGAGATCGGTGGTGGTGCTAACGTTATCAAATGCACTGGAAATTCCCGTCCTAATATCTATGGAAAGATTAGCGCCCAACAAGAAGCCTCCCGCTCCAGAATCGTTAAACAGAGCCGCATCAAGACGTTTGTATTCGAAGGAGAGTCGAAGGCCATCGAATTCTTCGATACGCGAAGAGTTCGTTATGTCCCAAAATATATCATCCTCTTTATGGGACAGCCCACCATTCTGAAAGTAATTCCTAAGGTTGACGGTCAGATATGCGCCTTTGTTTCCATTCGAATCTTCAGCTCCAAACAAAGCTGATCTTGCTTCAAGCGAAATGTAATCCCATCCGCGACTGACAGAATCAATAGCATTACGTCCCCTTTCTATCTCACGGTAAAAAGTGTCGACATCATCTATCGTCTGCCCATTTGACTCATGGCCAAATGCCAGATCAAGATACTCCACTGCAGGATCTGTTTGACCAAAAAAAGGTAGCCATCCAATACGATAATGAATCTCTGGATTATTCAACCGATTAACAACAGGTCCGGAAGCCCTTGTCTCCCCTCCATCAAGCACCCAGAAGAAGTCAAATTTACCAACATATGATATGAAGGAAAAATTACTTATATCTTGGAAGAAAGCGTTCTCATCAGTAATTGGATGCCAAAATGAAAAGAAGAATTCAGAGTGTTTTTCATTGCCAGAAAACTCCGGCATTTGCGACACGTAGTTATCTCTGTAACCTTTAATGCCAAACCAATCTTCCTCGGAGCAATTTGATGATTCAGAGTTGACGGCAAGGAAAATTATGAAGGCAGCGCCAAGATAGCCAATGTCTGACGAACTCATTTGACCACCTTACCCTAAGAACAGGAAAACAAAACCGCAGGAAAAATTCAACGAAATAAGTCAGTTAAAGAATTCTCACTTCTGTATCTTTCCGCGCTCTGTAAAGCTGTATCCAATACCTATCGAAAACCATGTTTCGTCTTGATATTCAACTAAGCTTCTAGACGACCTACCAAACTTATCCTTACCAAAAAAAAGCCCGAGATCTACGCTGGCTGATACGGCATAAGTAACACCAATGGCATAACTTATTGCATCAACATTCTCAGTCGTAGGTTCCCCGCCGGGCACATCGGATGCCTTTCCAAGCCCAATCTTTCCATACCCAACCCCAACCAGTAGTTGCGCCCTTGAACCAGCCCATCCTATATATGGTCCAACAGTAGCATTGCCCGCAAACTCATCGCTATTCATGTAGTACTTGAAGGGAACAACAAGAGTCCCCCAAGTCATTCCGCCATCACGATCAAAAGCAGCCGAATTTTTACCGAAATCGCACACCCTATATACGTTGCTGGAGTCAACGGTTCTAAGACCATCTTGCCCGGTCACCTTTGGTATGTAAGCAAGATCGATTAGCACAGAATCTGAAAGATTTGTATTCGCCGAGTCAGATGGTTCAGGCTCTGAAACGAATCGAAATACGCTGCATCTTGGAATGTACTTTGTGCCGACTCTAACGCCTTCTGGTTCATTGCTTGCCCCAATCTTATCTTGCATCAAACTTGCAACCTGAGATGACACCCTATACTCATCAATAGCCCTACTTTGCGCTTTCTCAGCCTCCACATACTTTGCGTTTAGCTCAGCAATATTAGATGTTTTATCAACTATTTTTTTTATCAAGTCGCCTCTATCATCTACGACAACATCATTATTGTTAGCATCGTTTAATCTTTCCCTTAACTTACTGAGCTCCGCCTCTGCGAACGACAAGCTGTCCCTTGCAGCTATGTATGCCGATGATGCTGCGTTCAGCTCATCCGCTGCTTTCTTTACCTTGTCGAAATTTTCTTTTGAATTTTTTCTCACTTCATGACCAACCTTTTCCTCAATATCTCTATCTAATTCACCTTTAGAGTCTCTGCAAGGGGAGCCGACATCAACAATACTGGTGTAATCATACACAACCTCATACGTAGGACTTGTTGAGAAAAGTTTATTCCACCAATAGAGGTCATTGCCGGGCGGACATGAGTACGGACCATCTCCAAACCACGACCTATCCATCTCAGTCTTGACATTCTTTCCAACATCGTCATTTTTTCCAGCCTCGGTTTTCTCATCTACCTTTTTTGACGAACCCTCATCATCAGCGACAAGATTATTTGATCCACCATCAAAACCGGCTGCACTCATACCAAAGAAGAATCCAAAAAACACAAAAAAAATAGCTATTTTCATAATTAACTCCAGAATGGAAGGAATGGAAATAAACCAACAACATTTCCTTTTCCTTTGGAAACAGCACATAAATGGGGAGGGGGGGGGGGGGGTAAAAATCTTAATAGATTAACGGAAACCAAATAAAATAAGGGGTTGAGTTTGCGCCAAACAGA
>CAMLNB010000093.1 GCA_946481205.1 uncultured Kangiella sp.
CGACTTCGGTCTGTACCGTGAACGGGTGCTGACTTTTCTGGACGCTGTCAGCGTAAGGGAAATAATTGACCAACTCTTCCACCCGAATGGCATCTACCGGCGGCAAACTGCCGCCACGCAGGTAACGGCGCATATTGCTGTAGGCGCCGGTATCGACGTCAATACTGAATGTGGAAACTGGATCGCGGCTGACGACCTTGACCGGATTGTCTTCCAGATCCTGATAATTCTCGCGGTTCTCCGGCATCGGGGGTGGTGCGATTGCCGGCATGCCGATCGCTTGCTTGCGCGCAATTTCATGAGCAGCCGGACCTTGGGTTGGTGCTGCAACACGGGAACCTGTGACTTCGATCCGTTGCTGTGCCGACGAATCGGTCTCCACCATCTTGCCGCCGCAGGCGCTAATTGCAGCGGCCAAGGCGGCTGCGGCCAGAGCTGTTTTCCACTTCATATCCTGACATCCTTGCATTGGCGGATTCAAAAAAAGCGCAATGAGACAACGTGGCTTTGAAAGTGAAGGGGGGTCATGAGTTCACGGCGCTGCGGAGAAAATTTTTTCGCCGGCCACCCAAGTCGATAGCACCTTGGTCTCAGCAATGTCCGCCTCCGGTACGGTGAAGAAGTCGCGGTCAACCAGAATGAAGTCGGCATACTGGCCCACGGCGAGTGAGCCAGTGATGGTCTCCATGTGGCCGGCGTAGGCCGCATCGTGGGTGAACACGCGCAGCGCTTCATCGCGGCTCAGCTTTTCCGCCGGATACCAACCGCCCGGTGGTTGGCCGTTGCGATCCGATCGGGTGATGGCGGCGTGCAGTCCGTAAAACGGATTGGCGAGTTCGACCGGAAAATCCGAGCCACCGGCCAAGCGTGCGCCAGCATCGAGCAATTTACGCCAAGCATAAGCACCCTGAATGCGTTCGCTACCGACCCGGGCTTCCGCCATATTCATATCAGAGGTGGCGTGGGTCGGTTGAATGGAGGCAATCACCTGCTGCGACTTGAAGCGCGGGATATCAGTCAAGGTAACCACCTGCGCATGTTCGATGCGGTGCCGCAGCGCACGCGCTTTGCCATCGCGAGCGACCTGCGCCAGCGTATCGAGCACCACGCGATTACCGGCATCACCGATGGCGTGAATGTTCATCTGCCAACCGTTGCTGACACCCAGTTGCGTCAGTTCGAGCAATTGTGCCGGCGAATACAACATCAGGCCGCGGTGATGCGGGTGATCGCTGTAATCAGCCAGCATCGCGGCGCCGCGACTGCCAAGCGCACCATCTGCCCAGGCTTTGACCGATTGCAGGTAGAGTTTGTTGGCGAATTGCGGTTTCGGCGGCGCGCTCTGCATCAGTTTGCGCGCCTCGGCACTGTCCGCCAGCATTGCGTAGACACGAATGGGCAGTGCTGCTTGCTGCCCCAGCTGTTGATAAAGCTGATAGTCGTGCGGTGAAATTCCGGCATCGTGTACACCAGTCATGCCCAGTGACGCGAGCTCATTCAGCGCCTCGCGATACTGCGCCAGCCGTTCATTGTCGCTGACCGCCGGCACGTGTTGATGCAGCAGGTTCATCGCGTTGTCGATGAAAATGCCGGTCGTGTTGCCGCTGCTGTCGCGAATAATTTGGCCGCCGTCCGGGTCGCGCGTTGTCGCGCTGATGCCGGCGCGTCTCATCGCGGCGCTGTTCGCCCAGCTGGCATGACCGTCGATGCGCTCGAGCAGCACCGGCCGATCAGCAATGATGGCATCCAGATCGGCTGCGGTCGGAAATTGTTTGCCTTGCCACAGCACCTGGTTCCAGCCGCGACCGAGCAGCCACGGTTGATCCGGGTGCGCGGCGGCAAACGTTTTGATACGTTGCAGCGCTTCTGCAAGCGAGGCACTGCCGCGCAGATCGATCTGACGTTTTTCCTGGCCGAGGCCTTGAACATGGCCATGTGCGTCAATCAGGCCCGGCAACAAGGTGCGGCCGCCACCGTCGAACTTGGCCACGTTTTGTTTGGCGGCGCGGTTGTGTGCACCGGCGTCGTAATCGCGAACTTTGCCGTTCTCGATCAACAACGCACGGAAGCTGTGACGTCCTTGATCGTCGACGCGGTAACCACGGACGTTGTCGATCAGCAAGGCGGTGTTGGCGTGGCTGGTGGGAGCGTTGGCGCTGAGGCCGAGGGTTAGCAATAGCGTGGTGAACAGAGCAGCGCGCATGGTCAGTGGCTGGCGATTTGGCAGGCCTCGACTGTACCGCAAGCGTCAGCGGCTTTCACGATCTGGCGGTTACGCGGGCAATCGTTTTTCTTTGCTGTGCTGCATCAATTGCTCGCTGTCGTTGCCGCGGTTCATGGTAGCGGCCACTGCCATTGCAATTGCAGCCCCTGATTCGGCAGCGTCTGCAATTGCAGGGCAATACCGGCAAAGCTGTTGTCTTGGCGATGCTGCACGGCCAGCAAAAGCCCCGGTTCCGGAATCCAGCTTTGTTGTTGCAGCCAGGCTTCGGCTTGCGGACTGCTGGCGACCGCCTGTACACCGGTCAGCGTCACCGGTTGCAGGCGCAAATCATCTGGCAGCGGCAACGGAAAACCGCTGAGTCGTTGTTTGCCGGGACGCGCCAGCGCGGCGTGGAGTTTGCCGTCTTGTTGCCAGAGTCGAGCGGCAAAGCCGTTGCCGGCTGGTTGATTGGCGCAGCCATCGGCACGCGGCAATTCGGTCAGATCGGCTTCGCGCCAGAACCAGGTATCGCTCGATGCGGCCGTTGCGCGCGGTGCCGCTGCTTGTTGCAACACCGCCGCCAAGGGATCGGGCACGCGCAGCCAGACCAACTGCCAGCGCAGTGTTTTGTGCTCGTGCTGAAATTGCAGCAGGGCGCTGCTGGGCAGTTGCTGCAGTAGCGCTGGCAGCGCTTCGCAGCTTTCGCTTGGCCACGCCAAGCGCTGCTGCAGCCAGCGACGTTGGACGATGCCGGTACCCGGTGGCGGCAGGTTGACGCGATCAACCGCCGTCGTGGCCATATCACCGGGCAACCAGAACAGCAGTTGCGCATCCGTCAGCGCTTCAACATGCCAGCGACCGTTTTGCTCCGGTGTAGCTGGTGGCGCTGCAATGCGCTGGTCTGCGGCAAATTGCCAGACGCGAACACCTGCCTGGGCGGCGATAGCTTGCGGCAAGGGCAAATGGGCTGGTAACACCGGTGTTGCCGGATCCAGTTGTGGCAACTGCTGCACCACCGCTTGAGCAAGCGTTTGATCGGCGCCCAGTGCCAACCACCAGTCGCTATCCGCCGGGCGATAGAACACGGCAGTGGTCACCGGTGCAGGTTCTGTCTGTGACCGTGGCGCCGGCCGTGGTGATTGGCTGCGCTGCCAAATCAACCAGGCGGCGACAGCAATCAGTAGCATTCCGAACCCAATCAGCAGCAAAGGCAACCGCTGCGAACGACGTGACGACATCCTGAACTTTCCCTCTGCGCGCGCAGAGGGATCGTGCCGCAGCGCGCCGGTGCCGTCCAGCGATGTCGTGGTTACAGTCGAATATCGTCAGTGGCTGAGGTAGTCAATGCCTGCGGCAGTCAGTCTAGCGTGTCAGCGTAGTCGATGGTGGCGTACCCGCTGCGGCTTTGTCGCGGGTCTTGGCAGCCGGTCGCTGGCGTTACCGTCATCTGGTAATCACCGGTTGGCCAGCGTTGCTGCATGGTACGCACAATCTGATCGCGACCAGACCAACGGACTTCGCGATCGTCCTGTTTCAGCTGCTGATCCTGTTTGCCCAATTTGGCCAGCAGTGCCGGGTCGGCCAAGGCATGCAGGGCGGCGAAGTTGCCATCAAAACCGAAGTCGGCAAATTCGCCCGGCTGCAGTTGGATTTCCCGGCGGCCATTGTCGTCGAACAGCGAGTAAATCAGCTGACCGTTCGGCAGTTGTTCATAGCGTCGGACCAGACCATCAGGGTGATGGTGGTTGTGCTGATGCGGCTGTTTGTGCTCGCCGGCGATCCGCGCCCCATGGTGATCGGGCTTTGGCCGCGCGGCTGTTGGCAGCACGCGTTCAAACGCGATGACCCGATCTGTGCGATACAGGCGTTCGTGGTAGCGCTCGGTGACTTCAACGCCATCCGGACGCAGCTGCCGCTGGCTGATTTGGATGTCGGCACAGAACACCGAGCGGTTCGGTGCATCGGCCGGGGCATTCCCCGGCGCAGCCGCGCTGACCCATGTGGGTGTCAGCAGCAGCCCGGCAAGTAAGAGAAAGTTGATTGAGGAGGCTGACATACGGAATATCCAGGAAAACGGCGTTCGCCATCATCTGGATGGCGAACGCCGTTGTTAACGCGGAAGCGGATTACAGCCCAAATGCCGTTTTGACCAACTCAAACACCTTGGTGTTGTCGAGCGTGCCTTTGAACGACTTGGCGCCGGCGCCGTCGGCGAACAACATGACATCGCCGCCGCCATGGGTTTCGCTGCCCATCCGAATAGCCGTTTCTTGCAGATACGCCGGGTTCAATGCTTGCTCGCTGGTCACTCCGGCGCGCATCGCCGGGCGATTCGGACCGTTGCCGAACACCAGTGTGGTGTAGGTCAGGCCGTCGGCATCCAGCATCGGCTCGTTGTTTTTGTAATCGCGCACGATATCGAGCACCGAGTTGCCTTTCTTGCCGTAACCATTGAACACCATGGTGTGATCGTGGTCGGCGGTCACGACGATCAGCGTGTTGTTCAGATCAACTTTCTCCAGCGCGACCTTGATTGCCTCATCAAATGCGATGGCGTCTTCCAGTGCGCGCTTGGCGTTGGTGCCGTGCAATGCATGATCGATACGACCACCTTCCACCATGAGGAAGTAGCCATCGCTGTCCGTCTTCAGCACATCAATCGCTTTGGCGGTCATTTCAGCCAGCGAGGGTTGCGTGCTGTTTGGGTTGTTGACGCGGTCGAACTCGTAATCCAGATGGCTGCGGCTGCTGAACACACCAAACAGCTTGCTGACGCTGGCCGGATTGACTGCAGCCAGCTCGGTTTTGGTCAATGCCGCCGTGTAGCCTTGCGCCGTCAACTCGCTGATCAGGTTGCGGCCGTCGGCGCGACCCCGGTTATTGGTCGTGGCGTTGTACGGTGTCCACTCGTTGGCACCGCCACCGAGCATCACGTCGAGGCCATCGGCCATCGCCGTGTTGTAACCTTCGCCACCCGGTACCGCTTGGCGCGCGATATCGTAATAGGCATCGCGGTGGCAGATATGCGAGTACACAGCTGCTGGTGTGGCGTGGGTCAGCGTTGTCGTGGTGACAACGCCGACACGTTTGCCTTTGGCTTTGGCCAGTTCGCCGAGCGTGGCGACCGGGGCGCCGTTACCGGCATCGCAACCGCTCAAGCCTGAGTTGTTGTTGGCATCACGCAATGGCGATTGCGCTTGGGTATCAGCAGTCATGCTGATCACTTCATTGTTCATTTTGACGCCGGTCATATAGGCCGCCATTGACGGTGCACTGTCGGTCGTTTGGGCATCGTTCGAATAGGTTCTGATCTTGGCGGTGCGCGCCAATTTGTCCATGGTCAGCTGGCCCGCTTCGCCGACTTTGAGAATGCGGGTGGACGTGACCACAGCGGGGCCCATGCCATCACCGAGGAAGAAAATAACGTTCTTGGCTTCGCCAGCGGCATGTGCGCTGCCGGCAGCCGTGATGGCCAATGCCAGAGCAGACAGGAATCGGGTTTTCATCGCGATAGTCCTTCAATAGTCAATGTGGTTGGCCGGGTGGCCTCGACGCGGTGCGACAACACGCTGTGTTGCACCGCGCCCATTTGTTGGGTTGCCCGAATCAATTACAGCTTGGCCGACTGGCGTATCAGCTCGAACACCTTGGTGTTGTCAATCACGCCGTGAAATTCTTCGGAGCCACGGCCCATTGCACCGAGCCAGACATCGGTGCCGCCGTGGGTTTCGCTGCCGACCGGCATGCGGATGGCGGCTTCCTGGTGGTAGTTGTTGGCGCTGGTCGCAGCGTCATCCAGCGGGCTGAACGTGTTGCGTGCACCTTGCGGGCGGTTTTCACCGTTGCCGAACGCCAGAATCGGGAACGGCACGCCATCGGCGTCGGTGGCAACTGAACCATCGGTGTAGTTGCGCATCACGCCCAGCACACCGGCGTTGTCAGCGGTGGTTTTGCCGGTGCGTGCGGCATAGCCGAGCATGGTCATGGTGTGATCGTGATCGGCGGTGACGACGATCAGGGTATTCTTCAGCTCCGGATCTTTCTTGCGCACTTCGTCGATCGCGGCCTTGATGGCATTGTCGAACGCGACGGTGTCTTGCAGCGCGCGTTTGGCATTGGTTTCGTGCAGCGCGTGATCGATTCGGCCGGCTTCGACCATCAGGAAGTAGCCTTTGCGCTGTTGCTGCAACACTTTCAGCGCTTTGACCGTCATCTCCGCCAGCGACGGTTCATTGGCGGGATTGCGATCAAGGTCGTAGCTCATGTGGCTCTTGGTGAAAAAGCCGAACACTTTTTGCGAATTGGCGCCGTTCAAGGCATCGAACGCTGCGCGTTTGCTGGCGTCGGTGTAACCCTGCGCTTTCAGTGTCGCGGTCAAGTCTTGACCGTCAGTACGGTTGCCGCCTGCACTGGTCGGCAAGAAGTGACGCGAGCCGCCGCCGAACAGCACTTCGATACCATTACCGAGTTTTTTGTTGTACGCCTTGCTGCCCGGCACCACTTGCGCCGCGATGTCGTTTTCCAAGTCACGGTGGCAGATATGGGCGTATGTAGCGGCAGGGGTTGCATGAGTAATGCGAGCGGTGCTGACCACGCCGGTGAACTTGCCTTTTTGCTCGGCCAACTCCAGCAGGGTTTCAGCTGCCCGGCCATTGCTGGCTGGGCACAGATTGCTGCCGCCGGGGCCCGGCGATATGGCTTCGGTTTCCGGTGTCATGCTGATGACTTCGTTGTTCATTTTGATGCCGGTCATGTAGGCCGCCATCGACGGTGCGCTGTCAGTGACTTGCGCATCGTTGGAGAAGGTTTTGACGAAGGCCGTTTCCGGCAGCGTATCCATGGTCAGGTTGCCGTCTTCGCCGACAGCGTATACCCGTGCAGCGGTCATCGGTGCGATACCCATGCCATCGCCGACGAACAGGATGACGCTTGGTTCGCGATCTTTTTTCTCTATTTGGCAAGCAGTCAACCCAGTCAGCGCCAGTGCGGCGGCCACGGGGACAACAATCCATGCACCAATTTTCATGCTTTCAAACTCCTGCGGATGGACGACCTGTTGGTGTTACGACACAGGTAAAGGCGGATTTCGGTCGCGGCAGAGTAGAGTGACAAGATGAACAAACGGTGACGAGCAGATGACGAATGCTGTCGCAATGCAGTTGCGGAGTGAGTGGACGAAAAGCTTAGCGCGAACTTCCAGACTGCACCGTAGTAGTGCGAACACGGTGTTGCTGTTTCATTTGATATAGCCGAGCATCAGCCAGGGCAAACCATTGGGTCTTGTCGCCGCTGGCCTCACTGAGCGCAGCAATGCCGGCACTGGCGCCGACGCATCCAGATTGGCCTAGTGTCTGGCGAGTAGGGCTGTGGTGGATTGCGAGACGGATTTCCTGCAGCGAGTCAGGAGCGGACTGGAATATTGGGAAGCTCGGAATGGGCTCGCAGACTGACAATATTCAGAAACCCAGGCATTAGTAAAGAAGTATTTCGTTAAGAAGGCGGGAATTGGTCCCTGCATACCAGTCCCTTAACAGGAAATGGCTCAGGAGCTAACTCTAGAGCTCGACCGTTACCTTGGCTCGACTGGCGCTGGGTTCCACCGTCTGTACAAAGCGATACAGAGCTTGTTCGATGTGTTAAGTACACTGAGCATCGTTTTTTTGGCCGTTTGCCAGTAAGGAGGAGAAAGTAGTGAAAGCAATTTGGTTGGCGGTATTGTTGCTGCTCGGCGCGTCGACACAAGCCGCCGAGGTGCCATTGAAGGATTTCTTTGAACATGCCGAAGTCAGCAGTATGAAGTTGTCACCCGACGGCAAGCATGTCGCTTTCACCTATGAAGATGGTACTGAAGTGCCGCTGGCAGTAATGAATCTTGCCAGCAAGAAAATCATCTCGTCATTCAAGTTTGGCAATCAAGAGCATGTGTTGGCGTTTCATTGGGGAAATAATGAGCGCGTTCTGATGCAGGTCGGGAAAGTGACCGGCAATCTGGATAATATGGGCCGCCCGGCCCATTTGTATGCTGCAAATATCGACGGCACCAAGCGACGTCAGATTTTCGAGATGCAGAGTTCAACCTTTAGCATTCTCAGTTTGTTGCGTGATGATGAGCGCAACATTCTCATCGCCAAGTATCACTGGTCAGACGATAGTGCCAAGGCGCATCTACTTGACATTTACACCGGCGAACTGAAGTACCTTGCCGACCAGCCAAATGCACGTAATGTCTTTAATTTGATTGCTGACAATGAAGGACAAGTGCGAGTAGGTCTTGAGTTTGTCGAGGGAGAGACCATCGACGATGGCATGGTTGTTTTGCACGTGCGGGCTGGTAGCAAGGAGGATGGGCGATGGAAAACTGTGGACCTGCCTGCTAAGCGTCAGTCGCCAACGCTGAATCCGATTGGGTTTTCAGCGGACAACTCCAAGGCTTACTTTGTCTCGAACTACGATGTCAAAGACGGTGGTCGGACCGGTCTTTTTGAATACGATTTCGTTACTGAGCGTGTGCGTCTGGTCGAGCGGCACGACAAGGTTGATGTCTATCAGCCGAGTGGCCTTGGCGGCGTCCAGACAGTTAAAGGGCATGACGGTGATTTGCTCGGAGTAACCTATATGCCGGGCAAGATTGAGTATTCGTTCCTGCCAAGCAAAAGTCAGGATTCTGTGTTTATACGGTCATTGATTAAGGCGTTTGATGGGCAGATGGTCAATGTGACATCGTTCACCCAAGATGGTCGTCAGGCGATTGCAGCGGTGTACTCAGATAAAAATCCTGGGGAATTTTATCTTTTTGATGTCCAAACCATGAAGGCTAAATTTCTTGCTGCGAGTATGCCGAAACTTAAAGTTAAGGACATGGTTCCGGTCCAGCCTATCGAGTTCGCTGCCCGTGATGGACTGTCAATTAACGGCTATTTGACTCTGCCAAACAATAGCGAAACCAAGAATTTGCCATTGGTGTTGAATATCCATGGCGGGCCGTTTGGAATTCGTGACGATTGGAAGTTCAGCGCCGAGTCCCAGTTTTTAGCGAATCGCGGTTATGCTGTGCTACAAGTCAACTATCGAGGCTCCGGTGGATATGGCGAAGATTTCCATCGTGCTGGCTGGCTTGAGTGGGGTAAAAAGATGCAAGATGATGTCACCGACGCCACGCTGTGGGCCATCAAGCAGGGTATCGCTGACCCTAATCGCATTTGTATTTATGGCGGTAGCTATGGTGGCTACGCCACCCTCTGGGGTGTAATCAAGGAACCCGAGCTTTATAAGTGCGCGATTGGCTATGTTGGCGCCTACGATATGGTGAAATTCTTCGATTCAGATGGTTCTGATGCAAGTCGAGGCGACACTATTGCTGAATGGAAAGCCGCTCGCATTGGAAGCACGGAGGCTGAATTAAAAGCCATTTCCCCTGCGCACAATGTCGCCAGGATAAAGACGCCGTTACTGATCGTGCATGGTGAGAACGATGTTCGTGTAACTATGGCGCATTTTGACTCACTGAAGGATGCCATGGATAAAGCTGGAACAAAGTTCGATTGGATGGTCAAGCCCGAGGGGCATGGATTCTACAAGTTAGAGAATCGTATCGCTTTTTACGGTGCGATGGAAAACTTCCTCAAGAAGCATATTGGTGAAGGGGTGAAGTAGCAACCTACTCGCATAGCGATAAAAAGACCGGGTTAAGCCCGGTCCTTTTTTTGTGGGTTCAGCCTGATCGATTGATGCTGCTGCTTCATTTGATACAGCCGAGCGTCAGCCAGGGCAAACCATTGGGTCTTGTCGCCGCTGGCCTCACTGAGCGCAGCAATGCCGGCACTGGCGCCGACGCTGTCGAAGCCATTCTCGCGCAATTTCTGCATGCTGTAATTCAGCCGGGTCTGTAACACAGCCGGCGATACGCTATTGCCAAGCAACACGGCAAACTCATCGCCGCCGAAGCGGTAAGCGCGATCGCTGCGGCGACAGCCGGTGGCCAGTTGCTGTCCGAAGCTTTGCAGCAGTTTGTCGCCCGTGTCGTGGCCGTGCTGATCGTTGATTTGTTTCATGCCGTCGAGATCGATCAGCATCAGGATGGCATCTTGATCGTCCTGGCGGCGGCCATGCTGCTCCAACGCTGCCAGATCTTCATCGAATGCGCGCCGATTCCACAGGCCGGTCAGCGCATCGGTTCGGGCGGCCGCACGTGCGGCCCGCAGTTCGGTCTCCGCACCGAGCGCGCGCCATTCGGCGCTGAGCAGCGCTGTCATGACATTAAAGATCGCTTCGGTCTCCGGGTCGGTAGGAAGCAATTCATCATGCAGGGCAAATAAGTGCCCGAGCGGGGTGCCGCTGTCGTCGCTGTAGATTTTGCCAGCGTAAAGGCGGGCGCCGAGCTTGCGGGCGGTGTGGTCATTGGGGAATAGATCGGCCACTTCGTCAAAGCGGCAGAATTGGCGTTTCTCCAGCACCACTGCACAGGGCATACCGGCGAGTTGATATTGAAAGCTGGGCCCGAAATGGTCGCCGTCCCAGAGCACCAGCACTTCGACCTGATCGCATTGGCCGGTTTCGTTGTGCAGGAAGCGGGTGACACCGACCCAGCGCCAACGCAGGCTTTGCTGCAAGGCGGTGACCACCGCCTGAAACAGCGACTGGCCTTCGCGCAGGGCGTGGAACAGCGGCAACATGGCCAGCTCCGGTGCCAAGCGCATGCCACTGGCCTGAATCAGGAGCCATCCATCCGGCAAGGCCCGCCGATGCAAACGGCGGCCGTCGAGCAGGCGAAGCTCCGGGTCTTCACTGGCGAGCCACGCCTGCCAGAGACTGGGGTTCAATCCGCCCAACAGTTGCAGGAAGCTGGCATTGGCACTGCCCAACTCGCCGGCACGGTACAGGGCTGCCGGGTCGGGGAAGGCGGCGATCAGCGCGGGGCTCAGGCTAGCCGGCGGCAGCTCGGCCATGGGTCGGTACCCGTTATAGAAGGATCTGGCTACCCGTCAGTTTAGGAGAGCCGGGCCAGATCTGCCGCCAGTTGCCCTACCGGCAGCCTTTAGCCTTGTCCCTGCTGGGTCCGCTCAGCTACGATTGCGGCCCGCATTTTTCGGGCTTTTTGGCCGGTTTTCCGGCTTCCGAATCGCCGATTTCCCTCTTTTTGGACAGTACGATGAGCCTTCGCACGCATTTCTGTGGTGAATTGACCGCTTCGCAAGCCGGTCAGACCGTTTCCCTGGCTGGCTGGGTGCACCGGCGCCGCGATATGGGCGGGGTCATCTTCCTGCAGATCCGCGACAAGGCGGGGCTGGTCCAGGTCACCTGCGAGCCGGATGTGCCGAGCGTGTTCAAGGCCGCCGAAGCGCTGCGCGCCGAATACGTGGTGCAAGTCAAAGGCGTGATCCGCAAGCGCCCGGAAAGCATGATCAACAAAGAGATGACGACCGGCGAAATCGAAGTCGTCGCTTCGGAAATTGTGTTGCTGAATACCGCGCAGCCGCCGGCTATCTTAATCGACGGCCACGTGCCGGTCTCGGAAGAAACCCGGCTCAAATACCGCTACCTGGATCTGCGCCGGCCGGAAATGCAGCAGAAGCTGTTCTTCCGCCACAAAGTGACGCAGTACATGCGCCGCTATCTGGATGGCAAAGGCTTCACCGATGTCGAAACGCCGTTCCTGACCAAGGCCACGCCGGAAGGCGCGCGTGACTATCTGGTGCCGTCGCGTGTGCACAAAGGCAGCTTCTATGCGCTGCCGCAATCGCCGCAGATTTTCAAACAGCTGCTGATGATGGCGGGCTTTGATCGCTACTACCAAATCGTCCGTTGCTTCCGCGACGAAGATCTGCGTGCCGATCGTCAACCGGAATTCACCCAGCTCGATATCGAAACCTCGTTCCTGAGCCAGGACGAGATCATGGCGATCATGGAAGACATGGCCGTCGGCATGTTCAAGGAATGCCTCGGCGTGGACCTTGGCAAATTCCCGCACATGACCTTTGCTGAAGCCATGCGCCGTTACGGTTCCGACAAGCCGGATCTGCGCGTTGACCTCGAGTTGGTTGACGTGGCCGATCTGGTCAAAGGCATGGACTTCAAAGTGTTCAGCGAGCCGGCCGTTGCTCAGCGTGGCCGTGTGGCCGCCCTGAAAGTACCAGCCGCCAGCGAAAAGCTGTCGCGCAAGAATCTGGACGAATATGCCGAGTTCGTAAAACCGTATGGCGCCAAGGGCCTGCCGTACATCAAGGTCAACGATGCCAGCAAAGGCATTGAAGGCATTCAATCGTCGTTTGCCAAGTTCCTGACCCCGGAACTCTTGAGCGCGATTTATCAGCGCGTTGGCGCGCAGAACGGCGACGTGATTTTCTTCGGCGCCGACTCGTACAAAGTGGTCAGCGATGCCCTCGGCGCGTTGCGTCTGAAAGTTGCTAACGATTTGGGCTTGGTCAAAGCCGGCTGGGCGCCGCTGTGGGTCATCGACTTCCCGATGTTCGAATATGCCGATGGCCGTTACTACGCCATGCACCACCCGTTCACCGCGCCGAAAGTGCTGTCGATTGACGAGCTGAAAGCCAACCCGGAACACGCGGTCTCGCGCGGTTACGACATGGTGCTGAACGGCGTCGAAGTCGGCGGCGGCTCGGTTCGTATTCACGATCAGGCACTGCAAGCCGCGGTGTTCGATTTGCTCGGCATCTCGCGCGAAGAAGCGCAAGAAAAATTCGGCTTCCTGCTCGAAGCGCTGTCCTACGGCGCGCCGCCACACGGAGGCCTGGCGTTCGGCCTCGACCGTCTGGTCATGCTGATGGTCGGCGCCTCGTCGATTCGCGACGTTATCGCCTTCCCGAA
>CAMLNB010000094.1 GCA_946481205.1 uncultured Kangiella sp.
CATACAACCGCTTGGCCCGGTCATGGAAGGCATCCATCAAGGACAGCACCAGCTTCTGGAAAGCACCGCCAAACGCCAGCCCGCCGATCAGCGAGGCGAATTCAAAATCGACGGTCAGGGTGATGCGGCAGCCATGGGTGCCGAGCGGCACAAACTGCCAGGCGCCATGCAGCTGCTTGAACGGGCCGTCGGCCAATCGCATTTCAATATGGTGATGCGAACGCCATTGATTGACCGTGGTGAAGGATTGCTTGAATGCCGCCTTGGCCAGCGTCAATTTGGCGCGCATGCCGTGGGTGCCACGATCGAGCACTTCGGCGGCGGCGCAGCCGGGCAGAAACTCCGGGTAACGCTCGACATCATTGACCAGCGCGAACATCTGTTCGGCGCTGTACGGCACAATCGCTTCCCGGTGGACACGCGGCATAACGGATGAGAAAAAGGCTCGGAACGGGCCGCAAATGCTAGCACAGCCCTGCCCTTCCCGGCCCGCGTGGCTATAATGGCGACCCTTTGAGCGGCGCCCCGCCGCTCCGGCACTCCCCGGTACGACCGCCTCATGGCAAAAGAGAAAGACAACAAACCCGGCGATGCCACCATTGCCAGCAACCGCCGCGCCAATTTCGACTACTTCATCGAACAGCGCAGCGAAGCCGGCATCGTGCTGCAAGGCTGGGAAGTCAAATCGCTGCGCGCCGGCAAGGCCAACCTGACCGACAGCTACGTCATGTTCAAGAACGGTGAAGCGTTCCTGATCGGCGCCCAGATCATGCCGCTGCTGTCGGCCTCGACCCATGTCGTGCCGGACCCGACGGCGACCCGCAAGCTGTTGCTGAAAAAATCCGAGATCGTCAAATTCGAACAGGCGGTGGCCGCCAAAGGCTATACCGTTGTGGCGCTGTCGCTGTACTGGAAAAGCAACCGGGTCAAAGTGTCGCTGGGGCTGGCCAAAGGCAAGCAGGCGCACGACAAGCGCGACACCACCAAAGAGCGCGAGTGGCAGCGCGAAAAAGAACGGACCATGAAGAAACACGTGCGCTGAGTCGCATTACGCGCGGTTGCCACCGACGGTCAACTGCCACGCTTACAGCCACTATTACACAATCCCTCGACAACCGGCCAAACGCTGCGCTATACCCGAACGGTCCTCGTCGTCAGGGATTAGCGACCATGTTCCGATTCGCGTTTGCCGGCCTGTTGCTCGGGACCGGCGTCTTCAGTGCGACCGCCTTCACGGCATCCGCTGTCGCCGCACAAGCCGGCAACAGCACAGTCATCATCAGCGCCGCCGAGTTGCGGCAGCAACTGCAAGAACCTGCCGCGCAACATTACCAACAGCTATTGCAGCAGCTGCGCCAACAACCAACGTATCAAAATGAACTCGCGGCCTTGCCGGATGATGCCCGCGTTGCGCCCGCAGCGCGCGAATGGCTGCTGCACGAAGCCGTGCTTGCGCTACGGCTGCAGGTGCCAACCGAATTGGCGCGCACCTTTGTCCACGCACTGCGCGAGCAGAAGCCGCAGTTCTATCTGGAGCATGATTTCGAAGGCCGCGTCCGCGCACTGCCGCTGGTCAATCTGGCCCACGCGGCGCAGGCCACCGAGCACTGGTGGCATAGCCAGATGTTGGCGCAGCAATACCAGCGCGACTGGTCCAACGAAGCAGTGATGGCCACCGCCAAAAACTGGTCGCAATTATCGACCGAGCAGCAACTGGCATGGCGCTTTGCCGCGCAACAAATCGCCCGCACCCAGCCCAGTCAGCTACACGGTCTGGATGCCGTATTGCTGAGCCAATCGGCGCCGGCTTTGGCGGCCACCTTGGCCGAACAAATACCCGACTCGGTTTTTGCCGATGCACTGCTACAACACGGTACGAGCGAGTTCGCTGCGCCGCTGCTGGCACGCCTGAAAACACCGCTGACAACCGCTGCCAGCTTCCCGACTCAGCTTGCGCTTGCGCTGAACAATCCGGCGCTACGCTCGCAAGCGTGGTTCGTCGTCGCCGCTCGGTCGGATCACCGTGCCAAACAATTGCTGAGCACTGCCATCCAGCATGGCGATGCGTCGGCGATCGCCGCCGGTATAGCCGAGCAGGGCGAGGCGCTGCTGCCGCAGCTGAAAGCGCAACTCAATAGCGAACAGGAAAGCCAGCAACTGGCCGGCGTCTACGGCCTGCGGCTGTTGAATACGCCCGCCGCGAATCAGGTATTGAAGCAACATCAACCGCGCTCACTGCGGCTCAAGCAGGAGTTGCAGCAATGAGCAGACACATGAGCACATTGCCGAAACGCACGACACTGCTGTTGACGATAACGGCAGCACTGGCCAGTGCGTTGCCGAGCGCCAGCGCACTGGAAAAGCGTTACACCGAATTGCCGGAAGGCGGCAACACCGTTGCGCTCGGTTACCCGGTTCCGCTGCCGGTGGATTCGCTGACACCGGTCGCCGGCTTTCGCAGTTACAACAGCTTGCATGCGCGCCATCAACAGCTGGCCAGCAACAGCCTGAACGTGCATGCGGCGACCATTGGCAACACCTATCACGGCCGACCGATCTGGGCGTACCGGCTCAGTGATGTCGACCAACACGCTGCAGAAGGCTTCGTTGCCGAAGGTGGCATGCTGCAGAACGGCGGCATTCACGCCCGCGAATGGCAAAGCCCGGAAGTGGTCACCAGCATTTTCGAAACGCTGATCGGCAACGAAACCGATCAGGGTCTGCACCAGTATCTGTTGGAGCATGCCGAGATTGTTCTGATCCCGGTGTTCAATATTGACGGCTTTCTGCAAACCCAGCGCTTCCCGGATCGGTTCATGGCCACCACGTTCAGTGAGGATCCGGGTGACTGGCCGCGTGATGGCCGTATGCGGCGCAAGAATATGCGCGATGTTGACGAACAACTGGCTACCGAAAGCGACAATCTGTTTGGCGTTGATTTGAACCGCAACAACAATCCGTGGTGGGCGAGCAGCAATCGGTCCTCTGGCAATGTTCGCTCATTGGTGTACCACGGCGCCGGCCCGGCATCGGAGCCGGAAACGCAGGCGCTGCAGAACGCCGTGAACTTGTTTGCCGAAACAACGCCCGCTGGCAATCAGCTGCGCTTCTACATCGACACCCACAGCTTCAGCAAACTGTATTACCTCGCGCGCAACGGCAACAGCCGCCGCGATGACATCGCGGTCACGCTCGGCCAGCAAATGGCGGCGGCCACCGGCAACAACTACATTGTCTCGCCGGATCCAGTCAACAGCGGCATCGGCACCACCGATGAGTACTTTGCTTACACGCACAACGTGCCGGCTTACACGCTGGAAATCGAACCGGCCAACAGCAGCATGGAATACGGCGGCCTCGGTGTCAGTCACGATGGTTTCATCCTGCCAGCCAGCCAAATCGCCCGCGTCCGCACGGAGCTGACGCGCGCCAGCTTGCTCGGTTACTACAAACAAAGCGGCGCACCGGTGCTGCTGGCGGCAGAAGTGCGCGAAGTGCTGACCGATAGTTTGCTGGCGGATCTGCAATGGACGGCGACGTCCAGCAGCGAGCGGCGCAAAACCCGTACCGACAGCACTGCTTGGCAACCGGGTCAGCGCTATCAACTGACGCTGGATTTCAACAAGCCGATGCGCGTGCGCAACAACCTCGATGCCATCGTCAATTATCAAGGCCAAAACGTTGCGCTGGCGCCGAGCCTGCAACTTGTCGCCCAGCACCGCGATGGCAGCACGCTGTCCACGACGCTGAGCGCAGACAACAGCGGTTGGTGTCAGGTGCCTGCCTGTCGGCGTTATGACAGCGATCGCTACCAGATCGAGTTTGATTGGCCCAGCAATTGGATCCCGAACGATTTGGTCAATGTTCGGCTGGCGGTGACGGTTACCGATTTCGCTGGCAATGGCCTCGACAGTGATCCGGCCACCGTCGTGTACTGGCAACAAGGTTCCTGGCAGGGCTATGAAAGCAGTGCGAGCGTGACCGGCGATGTTGGCGGCAGCGACAGCAATTTTTATCTGCTGCGTACCGGTGAACCGCCGGTGTACAACGGCGGCATCAGTGTGCCGACGCTGCAGGTCGGCCAGGCGCTCAATTATCAGTTTCCGAGCACGGCGTTTACCGATCCGGATGGCGGCACACTGAGCTATGAATTGCGCTCGGATCCCACACCGTTACCGTCGTGGCTGCAGTTCGATGCTGCGAACCGGCGGCTGACCGGCACACCACCCAGCACAGGCACTGTCTCGGCACAGATTGTCGCGATCGATGCCGATGGCAATCGGGCCATCGCGCCGATCACAATCAGCGTCAGCCAACCGAGCAACCAAGGCAGTAGCGGCGGTGGCGGTGGTGGCGTACTGAGCGGCTGGCTGTTGCTGCTGATGGCGCTGGCTGGCATCGGCGCACGCCGAGTAATTCGCTGAGCGCCGTCGCCAACCAAACAAAAAGGGCGCGATGCGCCCTTTTTGTTTGGCAAAGCCACACCACCGTCAGAACATCCCTGCCAGCACCCGCGCCAACTTCTCCCGCACCACCGGTGCGGCCTCGTTCCAATCCAGATTCACCTGATTGGCAACACTGAGAATGCGGGTCTGGTAACGTCGCTGCGGTACATCGCGTGACCAGAAGCTGACCGTCTCACCGGAGTCGCCTTGCAGCAGCGTGTGCTCGGCCGATTCATGCACCAAGCCTTCGCCGTCTTCAATGCGCTCACTGATCTGGATATCGGTCAGCACGGTGTAATAGACATCCTTGACCAGCGCATTGGCAGTCCACTCGGTCATCCCGATGATCAATGCCGCAGCCAATACTTTCTCGATGTCTTTCCGATCAACATTGCCGCCGTAAACGACATGGACGCCACCGTGAACATGGCCATTGCCACCGCGGACGATCACCGGCTCCGGCGTAATCGGCTCGACCTCTTCGATGTCGTCCATCGGCAAGCTGTGATCGAACTCGGCGAGCAACTCGCCCGGATGTTCCTTGGCCACCGACAAAACATTGGCCTGCAGCCAGAAATGAGCGGCGCTCGGATCGCTGACCACTTGATAGCCGCGCTTGCTGATTGCCGCGACAATATCCTGCTGCAAATCAAACGACGGCTCGCTGGAGCTGTTGCGCACCTGGACAAACACCGTGCGCTGCTCCGGCTCGACCGGCGTCATCATGATGCTGGCGCTCATCCGGGTCTGGACATCGAGTTCGCGCTTGTTGACGGCGGTGTGCATGGCCGTGCACGCGCTGAGCAGCGTCACGACCAGCAAGACACCTGTGCGAAACCACCACATGATCAGCGTCCCTGTCCGCAGTCAATCAGAACATGCCGGCGATAGCGCGTGCCAAGCCGCTGCGCAAACTCGGCGCCGCTTCTTCCCACTCCAGATTGACCTGGTTGGCGTAGCTCATCACGCGGGTTTGGTATTTGCGCTGATCCGACTCACGCTGATAAGTCGACACCGTGTCACCGCTGGTGCCCTGACGCAGCTTGTGCTCACTGTCTTCGGTGACAACACCGCCGGGCAACCGCTCCATGACCTGAATGTCGGTAATCACGCTGTAGTAAATGTCTTTGACCATGGCATCGACCACGGTACCGGCGACGGCTCCGACCACGATCGCACCGGCGGCATTGGCACCGCTGCTGCCACCACTGGCGCGATGCAGCGCGTAACCGGTCACGGCGCCACCGGCAACGCCGGGGCCGGCGGCGAGCGCGCGATCGGCGTCGCGGGCATTGGTTTTACCGACTTGCAACACATTGGCCTGCAGCCAGTAATTGGCCCGCTTCGGGCTGTCGATAACCTGATAACCACGCGCACTCAGAAACGCGATGACATCCGGTTTCAGATCGAATTCCGGCTTGTCGGAGGTATTGCGAATATCAACATAAACGGTGCGCTGTTCTGGCTCGACCGGATCGAGAAAAATCGACGCACTCATCTTGGTCTGCACGTCCAGATCTTTCTTGGCAACCGCTGTGTGCAGGGCACCGCAACCGGCCAGCAGACTGACCGCTGCCAACACACCAACCATCATTCCGAGCCGTTTCATACTGCCTCCTTAAACCGCTAACACCGAGCTCGATGCTTACCCTTGACACTTGCCACGGCAGCCGAGCTTTACCATTGGAGTCAATTGCCCCACCTGTCCGCCATGCTGCCTTGGCGCATCTGAATTCTCCCTGAACCATTGGCGAAGGTCGGCAGGGTATCGTCTTGGTTATAGCGGCATCCTCGCTGCAGCGGTGTCGAATTGTACGTTTGCACAGCTTTTGTAACACATGTGGCGCCTGCGCCCGCTTGCCGCCCCCTAAGATGCCGAGCAACCCGCGTCGGCCAGATCGACGCCCTGCTCCCCTGAACCTTTTGCCCTTCAGGCATACCGCCAAAAGGACTTGCCATGCTGACCATCCGCGATCTGTCCAAAACCTATAGCAACGGCGTGCAGGCGCTCAAAAGCGTTTCGCTCGATATCCCGACCGGCATGTTCGGCCTGCTGGGCCCCAATGGCGCCGGCAAATCCAGCCTGATGCGCACCATTGCCACGCTGCAGGATGCCGACAGCGGCAGCATTCACTTGGGCGAGCTGGATGTGCTGGCCAACAAGGATGCGACACGCCGGCTGCTCGGCTATCTGCCACAGGACTTCGGTGTTTACCCGAAAGTCAGCCCGGAAGATCTGCTGCATCATTTCGCCATCATGAAAGGCCTGACCCGCAGCGGCGAACGCAAAGACACTGTCGAAGCGCTGCTAAAGCAAGTCAATCTCTGGGACGTGCGCAAGCGCAAGCTCGGTGGTTTTTCCGGCGGCATGCGCCAGCGCTTTGGCATCGCCCAGGCCTTGCTCGGTAATCCGAAGCTGGTCATCGTCGATGAACCGACTGCCGGGCTCGATCCGGAAGAGCGCAACCGGTTTTTGAATCTGCTGGCTGAGATTGGCGAGAACGTGGTGGTGATTCTGTCGACCCATATCGTCGAGGATGTCACCGATCTGTGCCCGCGCATGGCCATCATCAGCAAAGGCGAAGTGCTGCTGACCGGCGAGCCGAAAGTTGCCATCGACAGCATGCGAGACCGGATCTGGCGCAAGCAAATCAGCAAGGCTGAACTGGCCGACTATCAAGCCCGGTTCAATGTCCTGTCGACCCGTTTGGTCGGTGGCCAACCGGTCATTCACGTTTACCACGAGCAGCAACCCGATAGCGGGTTCACCGCGGTCGATCCGGATCTGGAAGATGTGTACTTCCGCCAGCTGCGTCGGCACAGCAGCCTGACTGCCGCGCACGCGGCCTGACGGAGTGCTGAGCATGTTTCGCGAATTTTTTCGGTTTGAGCTGGCGCTGCAGATACGCCAGCCGTTGTTGTGGATCGCGGCGCTGATTTTCGGCGTCATGGCCTTTGCCGCCAGCAGCAGCGATGCCGTGCAACTCGGCGGCGCCATTGGCAATATCCACCGCAATGCGCCGACCGTCATCATCCAGTTCCTGACCATATTCACGGTGCTGGCGCTGTTTATCGTCACGGCGTTTTTGCCCGGCTCGCTGCTGCGCGATCATGAGCTCAACACGGCGGAGTTGTTTTTCTCCAAGCCGATGCGCAAGGCCGATTATCTCGGTGGCCGACTGCTCGGCGGGCTCGCGGCCACGGTGAGTATTTATGTGGTGATCATTCTCGCGATGCTGCTTGGCACCGCTATGCCTTGGCTCGATCCTGCCCGGCTCGGCCCGACTTCCCTGGCGCCGTATCTGTGGGCACTGACGGTCATGGTGCTGCCCAATATTGTCTTCACCGGCGCCCTGCTCAGCGTGCTGGCCGTGACCATGCGCAGCCTGCTCGGCGTGTATATCGGCATTGCCGGTTTTATCGTGCTGTGGAGTGTCGCCAGCGTCTTGTCGGCGGACATCGACAATCAATGGCTGGCCGCGCTGATCGATCCGTTTGGTGGCAATGCCCTGAGTCAGGAAACCCGCTACTGGTCCGCAGCGGAACTGAACAGCAAGCTACCAACGCTTGATCGTTACCTGCTCGGCAATCGCCTGCTCTGGTTGGCCGCCAGCGCCGTGCTCATCCTGCTGAGTTATGTCTTGTTCAAACCGATGCGTGCCGGCACCGGTCGCGGCTGGCGCAAGAAAGCCGCCGCTGCCGAGCCAACGATCAGCAGCACAGCATTCACACATCAACGGGTCGAGCCGCAGTTCAGCGCGGCGACGCGCTGGCAGCAATGGCGCGCGCAATGGTGGTTCGATACCGTGGGCGTGCTCAAAGGTGTACCGTTCCTGGCGATGCTGGTCTTTGGCTTGCTCAATCTGCTGGCCAGCACCAGTCTTGGCGGTGTCATGTATGGCACCACGGTGTACCCGGTCACTCACATGATGACCGGCGCGATCGGCGACAGCTTCAGCTTTCTGCTGGTGCTGATCGTCACGTTCTACGCCGGTGAACTGATCTGGAAAGAACGGCAAGCACGGCTTGGCGATGTCATTGATGCATTGCCGGTGCCGAACTGGTTGCCGCTGTCAGCCAAAGCGGTCGCGCTGATCACGGTGGTATTCAGCTACCTTGGTGCCGGCGTACTGGCGGCAGTTGGCTTCCAGCTTTACAAAGGTTTCACCAATATCGAGTTTGGTCTGTACGCCAGCGAGGTGCTGCTCGAATCCTTGCCGTTTGTCTTGATGGGCCTGCTGGCCTTGGCGCTGCAGGTGTTTTTCCAGAACAAATTCCTCGGCTATCTGGCGATCATCGTGGTGATTGTCGCCCGCGTTTCGCTGCAGTCACTTGATTATGAGCACCAGCTGTACACCTTCGGGCTGGCGACGCTGCTGACTTATTCCGACATGAACGGCTACGGCCATTTCCTGACCGGACATCTGTCATTCCGCGCTTATTGGCTGCTGTTCTGCGTGGCGCTGCTGATACTCGCCGCTGCCCTGTGGGTGCGCGGTATTGTTCCGAGCTTCCCTGCGCGATTGCAGAGCGCCGGAAAGCAATTACGCGGACCGCTGGGGGCCGGCCTCGCTGTCGTGGTGCTGGCCTGGCTTGGCGTCGGTGGCTGGATTTTCTGGAACACCAACATCGTCAACGATTACCTGACCGACAATGACGAACTGGATTGGCAGGCGGAGTACGAGCGTCGTTATGCCCAGTACAAGAATCTGGTGCAACCGCGCCTGACGGCAATCTCGGTCGATCTGGATCTGTACCCGACCGAGCGCCGGGCCGTGGCTCGCGGTCGTTATGAGCTGGTGAACCGCAGTGCCGAACCGATCACTGATTTGCATCTGGCCTTGGTCGACACCGACATCACGCTGAAATCACTGTCGCTGCCTGACTCGGCACTGCAACAGCATGATGTCGATTTTGGTTACCGAATCTACAAACTGCCGCAACCCTTGCAACCGGGCGCCACCACGACGCTGGACTTCGAGCTGGAATACGCCAAGCGTGGCTTTGCGACCCGCAACAATGAAAGTCTTGTGGTCGACAATGGCAGTTTCATCAATAACGCCCAATTGCTGCCGCAGTTTGGTTACAACGAAGACTATCTGATCACGGATCGCAACGAACGGCGCAAGCGCAACCTGCCAGAACGTCCGCGGATGCCAAAGCTGGAAGACGAGGCCGCCCGCGCCAATACCTATATCGGTGACGACGGCGACTGGATCCGCTTCGAAACCACCGTTTCGACCGTGCCAGATCAGATCGCGCTGGCACCTGGCTACCTGCAGAAAGAATGGACCGACAACGGCCGCCGCTACTTCCATTACAAAATGGACGTACCTATGCTGCCGTTTTTTTCGTGGCTGTCGGCACGCTGGGACGTCAAACGCGACAGCTGGAACGGCATTCCAATCGAAATCTATTACGACCGCAAGCATCCGTACAATGTCGACCGGATGATTACTGCAGTGAAGGATTCGCTGAGCTATTTCTCCAGCCAATTCTCGCCTTACCAGCACAAGCAAGTCCGGATTCTCGAGTTTCCGCGCTACGCCAGTTTTGCCCAGTCGTTCGCCAACACCATTCCGTACTCGGAATCGATTGGCTTCATCGCCGACCTGCGTGACCAGGACAGCGTGGATTACGTCTACTATGTCACCGCCCATGAGATCGCCCATCAATGGTGGGCGCATCAGGTCATCGGCGCCAACGTTCAAGGCGCCACAGTGTTGTCCGAGTCACTGTCGCAGTACTCCGCCTTGATGGTGATGGAGAAAGCCTACGGCCGCCAGCAGATGCGTCAGTTCTTGAAGAATGAGCTGGATGGTTACCTCAGCGCCCGTGGTGGAGAACTGCTGGAGGAGCTGCCGCTGTACCGGGTCGAGAACCAGCAGTACATCCATTACGAAAAAGGCTCGCTGGTGTTCTACCGGCTGCGTGAGGAAATTGGTGAAGACGCGCTGAACCGCGCCCTTAGCAAATTCCTGCATGACAAGGGCTATCAGCAAGCACCGTTCACTACCAGCGCCGAGCTGCTCAGTTACATCCGCGCCGAAACACCGGTGGATCGGCAGCAGCTGGTGACCGATTTGTTTGAGAAGATCAGCTTCTATGACAACCGTATGCTGGCCGCCAGCGCGACCAAGCGCGACGACGGCAAATACGAGGTGACGCTGGAGTTCAGCGCCGACAAGCGTTATGCCGACGGCGTTGGCAACGAAACCGAAGGCCAGCTTGATGACTGGATCGATGTCGCGGTGTTTGCCCGTAAACCGGGCGCGGAGGAGCGCGACGAAACCGTGCTCTATCAAGAACGCCGGCATATCACCGACAAGCAGCACAAACTGACCGTCACCGTTGACAGTGAACCGTATGAAGCCGGTTTTGATCCGTACAACAAGCTGATCGACCGCGTGTCCGACGACAACCGCAAACGGGTAACACTGGAATAGGTTATCCGCTTTCAACAAAACAAAACGGCCGCGCATTGCGGCCGTTTTGTTTTTACAGCACCAACGCCGCCATCACCAGCGCCACGTCAGCGCCATCGACCCGAAAGCATCGGTGCCGGAAGTCTCGCGGAACTGCCGCGTCTGCCGCGCGTAAGTGAAATCCAGCGACCAACCATCAAGGCTCCAGTGCCAGCCGGCGACCAGCGCGCCACCGGGGTGATCCAGCGTCACCGAACTGTTGTCATCACCGAAGGTATTGCCGTTGACGAAAATCGTGTTGAACGTCCAGCGGGCATCGACGCCCAGATACAGAAACCAATCATCGCGGCTGGTGCCGATCAGGGGATTGCCTTCACGGCCTTGCAGATACGATACCGTCGGAAAGCTCGCAGCCAGATCGGTGCCGACGCGTATCACCACGCCGGTGCCGACGCTGCTTTCCAAATTGCCGGCACCGAGATCAGCAATGCCGATGACATCGCCTTCGAGACCTTTGTTGCTGCCGACATACAGGCGCCAAGCGCGGCGCCAACCGATCCGAACCACCGCTTCGTTATCGATCTGGTTATCCCAGCCCTGCGGATCCTCCGAATTGGTCAGCTCATGGATCGCGGACTGCACGTCCTCAGCAGCCACCACTGGGCCAACCAATCCGATCACCAGCGACATCTGATCATCGACCCGATCCACTGTCCGGTGAATGGTGCCGCGCCAGCCAAGATAACCGACATAAGGCAGATCGCCTTCGATGGGCGCAGATTGGCTGATATCGACCGGCGTCGACATCGCGTACTGAATCTGCTGGGAAACGATGTAGGAGTCGCCCTCCTCCGCCAGCCCAAACTGGCGGCCGAGCGCGCCGAGCCACCCAGGCATCCGGGGATGATGCAACGAATCGATGTCGCCCTCGGCCCAAGTCAGGCCGAGCCCGGCGGTGTAATGGCCATCGCCGCCGGTAAAGACATCGTTTTCAAAGGTAAACGTGAAACTGTCCTGAGCTGCCGCAACCGGCGCCAGCAGCGCCAATCCCAGCCAAGCGCAACCAAGCCGCCCGCGCATGAAATCCTGTCCATGGGTACCACCCCGGTTGAATTCTAAACGCACGCCCCCATTGACCGGATCGGACAGGCCGAAAGATTCATGGCACAATGTCCACCGGCCTGTCAGTTGGCTACGCCAGCGATTGACGACCGGACACTTGGGGACGATATGGCTTCGACGGCGATATCAAGGACCTAGGTGCATGCCGAGGAGGCAACAGGACCTCGTACCCACTCTGTTGCACATTATAGTTGCCAACGACGACAACTACGCTTTAGCCGCTTAAGGCTAAACTGCAAATCGCAAGATGCCTCTGGTAGCGAAGCGCAGTCATATACAGAGGATAAGGTTGGCAGTGCGCCCGACGCTGTCGCTCGAAAACCTACTGGGCTCGTGAGTCAGTAGCCTGTGCGTTGGCGACTGACTTGTTAAACTAAATAACAGCACTAAGCATGTAGTACCGAAGTAGGCGAATTGTCGGACGCGGGTTCAATTCCCGCCGTCTCCACCAAGCGCAAACAAAAAGGCTCCCAAATTGGGAGCCTTTTTGTTTGCGCCGTGATTCTGCTGGTGTTGGACCCGCGGAGCGGGTTCACAAATTCGCCGGGAGCGAATTTGGACAGCCGTAGGCTGGCCTGCGCGATAGCGCAGGTGCGCACCATGGACGGCAGCGCACCATTCCCGCCAGCAGCCAGCCGAACAGCACTGCCAAAACGCGTGACCATTTTTCTTCGCGCATAACCACGTCACGATTCCCATCTGCTGCAATGCCCTGACGCTTTTTTTCCGCATCCGTGTTGCACCGAAAAGCGCACGTTAAAAACGCTCACGAGGTCTCATTCTGTTGCTTGCGCCAGCGCGCCGGCGGCATGCCGGTCCAGCGCTGAAACGCTCGGTAGAAGGTGCTGACTTCGGCGAAGCCGAGCGATAGCGCAATATCATTCAGCGCCCGCGAGGTATGCACCACTGCATGCAGCGCGGCGTCGCGGCGCACGTCATCCAGCAATTGTTCGTAGCGCTGGCCCTGCGCCTGTAGCCGGCGCGCCAGCGTGCGTTCACTCACGCCAAGTGCACGTGCCG
>CAMLNB010000095.1 GCA_946481205.1 uncultured Kangiella sp.
GCAGGCCGCTTGGCGGCGTACCCGGCAGCAGCCGGTCAGCGTTCTGTTCGCGGGCGCGGCGGTAGCCAAGAATTAACTGGTGGCGGTCGAGCAAGATTCGGCCTGTTGTTGAATGGTGGTCGGGACTGACGCTGGGCAGATTATGTCTGAAATTTTTCGCCGCCGCGCTAGCCGCGCGGCCTCAAGTATCGTCATTACCTGCTTGGGCGTGGGGGAGCCATGTTTTTGCACACGGCAGTCTCTGCTTTGGCTCGAACAAGCTGGACAACGATTGGGCCGCTTGCGGTGGTTGAACTTTGATACAGTCAGTCTTGAGATGTGCTGTAAGGGGATTTTCCTCATGCGTAGCGTGGCAAGCGGATTGCTGTTGTTTACCATGGCTGCTGCTGCGGACGAGTACCGCTGTCAACCCGCAATAAAGCACTATTGTTCCGCCACAAGCTGTGTGACGGAAACCGATGGTTTCCAACACGCGGAAATTTTCTTTTACAACAGCGATGGGCCTACGCTTGGTGCGTGCCTGTGGACAAATTGCTACTTCGGTGCAGCTAGCCAGTTCACCTCAGCCGACGACGAACAGACGACAGTAATGGGCCAGCTGCAGCCGGATCACTCACCCGAAATGTATCCACCAATCTTGATTTCGCTCACCTTGAGCAGGCAGCTGGATTTCACCGCGATATGGCACTACAGCGGAGCAACGATAACGCTCGACCATGGCAAGTGTGAGCTACGTAAGTCCTAATGTAACGCCCTAGAGCGGTGTGAGCAAAACCCAATCGCGCCGAATGAAGGCAGGAAAAGAGACGTAGCCAAACAAACGCAGCAAGACAAGCAAGCGGCTGTTAGGTTCTGCTCGTATCTTGCTTCATCAATGTTTTAGCAGGTTTGCCGGCGCAAACTGATCCGTCAGCACCTTCGCGCTCTTGTCCCAGTTTGCAGCTTTCTCCAGCGCCAGTATCTGCTTCACATCGACGCCATAAGGATTCAGTTTTGCTTGCCACTCCTGGGCAGCGAGATCAGGGCCGGGTAGGGCGAAGGCTTCCGGTGCAGCCAGCAGGACGCGGTTGCCGCGGGGGCTGGCGAGCATTTTGACATGCGGGAATACCGCTTCGTAGGTAACGGATTCGTGGTGATAGAGGCGGCTGGTGGCGAAAGTGTTGGCGGCAACCAGGCCTCCGGGATTCAGTGCGCTGCGAACTTCCTGCAGGAATTCCTTGGTCATCAGGTGTTCGGGGATGTAATCCCCATTGAAGGCGTCAAGGACAATCAGGTCCCATTTCTTGCCGTCGCGCAGCGCGCGTTTCAGGTAGACGCGGGCATCCATGGTGATGGTCTGGACTTTGTCACTTTCTTGATAGTTGAAGAATTTTTTGGCGGCTTTGACCACGGCCGGATCAATTTCAGCCGAAGTGATGATGGCGTTCGGCAGCAGTTCGTGGAAAACGGTGGGCAGGGTGCCGCCACCGAGACCGACGATCAGGATGTCTTTCGGTTCGGGTTTGACCAACAAGCTTGCCATCACCATTTTGGCGTAATCGAACACCAATTTGCGCGGGTTGGCGAGGTAGAAGCAGCTTTGATTGTGGGTGGCGCGATCATGCACGACGAAGCGCATGCAGCGTTCGCCCTCTTGTTCGCTGATCAGGATGTTGCGATACAGCGAACGCTCTTCATGAATGATCTTGGCGTCGGCAACGCTGGCAAACAACAGGCTGGCGCTGGCAGTGAACAGAGTCAGATACGGTTTCATCGAGGCTCTCGTCAGATTCTTGGCTTTGCGTGTCAGGTGACCGGCAGGCGTTTGTGCAGCGCAATCAGCAGCAGGCCATTGGCAATCATGATGGCAATGGCAGTCAGCAAAATGTCGTTCATATCGGCCAGCGCGACAAAATAGAACGAGGTCGCCAGAGTGCCGAGTGCACTGCCAAGTGTCGAAACAAAATACAGCACGCCGGCCGAAGCACCGCTGGTTTCACGTGAACGTGTCAGCAGCCGAATGGAGTAAGGCGAAACCATGCCCATGACCACCGAAGGCAACAGGAACAGCACTAGTGATGCGACCAGTGAGCCATACCGTGGGTCGACAATCACATCGAAAATCGCTGCCATGATGGGTTCGGCGAAGTACACCACCGGCAGCATCAGCGCTCCGGCAAACAGAAAGATAATGCCGTAGCGTTTGACGCTGGCGTTGCGCAAAGACCAGCGACCACCAAGCAAATAGCCGATGCTGAGTGCCAGCATGAACACGGTGATGATGCTGCCCCAGACATAGATGTCGCCACCGAACCATGGCGCCAGAATCCGGCCGCCGAGCATTTCCAACACCATCAAAATAAAACCTGAGACAAAGGCCGACCAGAAAACTACCCAACTCATGTTGTTATTGTCCTTATGCCAAGGTTGAACGCCATCGCGTTCTTGACCGATATGTACTCGCCCATCACCGGCCTATTGAAACACGCCTTGCTCCTGCAAGTGCTTGTTCAGCCAGTCTTCGTCTTCCAGATCGGGAACCAGTTCGCGGCGTTTGACGCCGTTGACCGCCGCAATGGCGGCGATGCGGCCTTGGCCGTTGAACACGGTATCCGGCACCTGTTCGGCAATCGGATCCTGATAAGCGAGGCTGGCCGGAATGATGGTCCAGCCTTGGGCCCGAATATGCCGCACCAGATCAGCCACAAACAAGGCCGCGAGATCGTTTTCGTGCAACAGCAGCACATGCCGCGGCGAGCGCCCCAGCTGCTGCACCGCAACGCGGTCGTAAAACTGGATGCCTTGCCAGAGCAAGTCGACGTAGACCTGCTTGAGTTTGCCATAGTCAATGGACTTGCCGGCTTTTAGCGCGCCCTGAAATTTCGCGTCGAGAAACCAGTCATAGTTATCGACCGTCACGTAGCCGTTGCGGTAGCCGCTTTCGCTCAAGGCTTTCAGCAGATCCCGGTGTGACTCCGCAGTCTTGCCTTCATCGAGAAAGGGGAAGCGAAACAGCGGCATGAAACCGGGTAGTTCGCTCAGGATGGCATTTGCAGTTTGTAAATCATTGCGGAAACCAGCGGGGCCCAAGGCATCTGGCCGGTTGTGAGCATGACTGTGATTGGCCAGTTTATGACCTGCTGCGGCGTAGGCGAGCAGCTGTGGTCGATTGTTGTGATTCAAATTACTGGTGGTAACAAAGAACAGTGCTTCGCTGACCTCGGCTTGGCGCAATGCCTCCAGCAGATACTGGCTGCGCTGGGCGCTGGTGAAATAGCGACCATCCGGACGCGGTGCATCGTCAAAGCTGATCGCAATTTCGCCGGCATGAGCCGGCGAAATAACAAGCAGAATGAGCGCAAACCAGCGCTTGCGCGAGCGGAGTAAGTTCACTGCTTCTTTCCTGTTTTCTCGTAGGTACCGATCAGCTGTGTTTCTGCCAGCACATGACCTTTCATGGCTTGTTCCAGCGCGGCTTTGTTGGCTTTGCCAAGATCAGGCAAGACGGTATCGAGAGCATACAGTTTATGGAAGTAGCGGTGGCGGCCAATCGGTGGGCATGGACCGCCATAGCCTTCACGTTGCCAATCGTTCAATGCCGATTTGGCACCGGCAGGCAGCGCACCGCCCTCCGGCAGGCCTTGGCTATCAGCGGGCAGGTTATAGACCAGCCAGTGCACCCAGGTGATTTTCGGCGCTCTCGGATCTGGCGCATCCGGATCATCGACGATCAGCACCAGGGATTTGGTTCCCTGCGGAGCATTTTGCCAAGTCAGCGGTGGCGCGAGGTCACGACCTTCGCAGGTATAGACAGCAGGAATGGCTTCTTGATGAGCGAAAACCGGTGAGTCGATGGCAAACGGCATGCTTCCTCCTTGAGTGTCTACGTCAATAACCAACCGTACATTTTTGAACGCCGTTTCGTTGCACTTTGCCTGGCTGAACTTTGTCTAGTTGAACAGGGCGTCGTAACCAATCGCGAACACGGCGATGTCGGCGAGAATGTGGCTGATGTAGGCCGGCCAGATGCTGCGATAGCGTGCGTACAGCGCGCTCCAGATCACACCAGCGAGCAGTACGCCAAGCGAACCGAGTGCGTTCAAATGCCATGGCACATAGGCTGACAATGCCACCGTGTGGTGTGCCATGAAGATCACGGCAGCCAGCAAGACGGCGTTGCGTGATGAAACCAGTTGCTCGCTTTGTCGGTACAGAAACCAGCGAAACGCGTATTCCTCAACCAGACTGTTGAACAAGGTCCAATACGCGGCCATCAGCAAATAGCGTTCTGGTGTAGACAGGCCGGCCGTTGTCAATGCCGCGCGCATCGGTGCCGGATCGAATTGGCCTTTGCCGAACAACCAGTAACCGATAACGATGGTGCCAGCCATCAGCAAACCGGTGCCGAGTCCGGCGCGAATGCCGGCGCTGCGCAATGCCGGTGCCAGTGGCGACCATGAAATCGCTTGTCGCTCTTTCAAAACAAACCAGAGCACCGGGCCGATCAGGAACCACAGTTTTGCGAATGCCCACAGGGCCGAACCCAACGGGCCGGGCGTGCCGTACAGCGCAATGGCGACGCCTACGGTTGGTGCCGGCGCAAACAACAACAACGCCAGCAGCGCATTACGCTTACCGGACGTATTCAGTGACGGCGCAAATGCAGTGTTCTGTGAGCTGTGTGCGCTTGGTGAGTGAAGGGGCATAGCGGCCGGTATCGTCCATGAGGCTCAGGTGTTCGACCATACACGCGCCGATCGGTGCTGGCAATTGCAGCGGTAAAAGGTCGCACTCGGCGCGACGCATTGGCTTGGATTTTGATACCGGAACTTGATATGAGACTCCGATCAGATGCAGCGTGCGGGCTTCGGTAAGCCGGCAATCTTGGTGGCCTGCTTGGCGGGCTCCTTGAACAGTTTGTGCAGATACAGGCTGTTGCCTTTTTCCGGGCCCCAGTGCTGGGCCAGATATTTCACCAGCGGGCGTATGGCGGGGCTGCTCTGAAACTCGTCATAGAACGCACGAACATAGCCAATCACTTGCCAATGCTCGGTAGACAGTGTGATGCCTTCCTTGGCGGCGATGATTTCGGCAACGGCTTCGTTCCAGTCGCTGCGTTGGCGCAAGTAACCATGAGCATCGGTGCTGATGCGATGGCCATTGACGACGAGTGTATGGAGTTCGGTCATGGTGTGCTGTGGTTAGCGCCAGGCGATAACGCGATCATGTTGCAGCGTCAGTGCGACGAATTCGGCATCGCTGATCGGTTGAATGAATCCGGGCAACAACGTTTGCACACCACGGGCGTCGACATCGGCCTGCAAGGCATAGTGAATGGTGAATCGCTTGGTTTGCGACAAAGTCTGTTGTGACAGGCTGTGCTGCAACAGCTCATGTCGAGCAAGCAGCACGGCGTCTTCGCGCAGCAGCAAGGCGTCACCACTTTGGGCCGCGGCCAGCGTTCGGCGCAGTGCCTCCGGATTGGCGTGATGCAGGCAATGTAGTGTGCTCATGATCAGTACACCCAAACCTGGGTTTGAGTGGCGAGCTCGGCGGCCAGTTCGGCGCGGCTCATGGCTTGTGCCGGCAGCGCAAGCTGCTCAACGGACAGGCCGGCCATCTTGAGGCTGTCAGAGCAAATCTGTACGGCAGTCACGCCATACAACTCCATCAATTTGAATTGTGCCAGCAGAGATTTGTCGCCGAGTGGAGAGTCGGTTGGCTGTGGTAGTAAATGCCAGATGCCATCGTCCTGAAAAATAACGGTGACTTGCTGATCAAACGCAGCACAGGCCAGTGCCGTGTCGAGTGCCTGGCTGGCGGCATCACTGCCGTGTGGTGGTGTGCTGATCACGATGCTGATGGTTTGGCTTTTCATGGTTCGGACCATTCAGGCAGGGAAGTGGACTACGCGATCACAATCCAGCGCGCATTCAACCAGCGAGCCAAGACCGCTGATGTTGAACTCGGCGGCGAGATTGTTGCCGCCGCCATCGGCACGGATGCCGTAGCGTTGTGCGGCGGCAGAACACAGCAGCAGCTCGGTACCCTGTGTTTGTGCCAGCGCCTGCCAGCGCTGCTGCAATTGCGGTTCGTCGCTGGGGGTATCCAACAGAGCATTGCCGACGATCACGGCATCACCGGAAAAAAATACCCGCGCCAATTGATGGCCACTGGCGACGGCCGCTTCAGCAAAGCGCAACGCCGACAACTGACCTTGGCAGCTGACCGGATTGGCCGTGACATAGAGGGCAAAACGCGTGGCACTCATCTACGCGGTCTCATGTAAGCAGTCTCATAATGGCGGCTTCATGGCAACGAACAAAAAATAAAGCCCGCTGAAGCGGGCTTTATTGTAGCGGCTAACCGCAAGGCTTGCCTCAGTCGTCGCTGGACATGCCGAGCAACATCATCAGGTTGGTGAAGATGTTGTAGATGTTCAGATACAGCGATACGGTGGCGCGGATGTAGTTGGTTTCGCCGCCATGAATGATGCTGCTGGTGTCATACAGGATGAATGCCGAGAACAGCAGCACGCACGCTGCCGACATCGCCATGCTCAGCATTGGGATGTGGATGCCGAAGAAGTAGCTGGCAACCAGCATGGCCAGCGAACTGAAGAACACCACCATCACGCCGACAAACAGGAAGCCGCGCATGAAGCTGAAATCCTTGCGGGTGTTCAGCACGTAGGCCGACAGCGACAGGAAAATCAGACCGGTGCCACCGAGCGCTTGCAGAATAATCTGACCGCCGCCGGCTTTGGCCATGAAGAAATTCAGCAACGGGGCCAGCCAGAAGCCCATCCAGCCGGTGAAGACGAAGACCAGCGCCAGACCGGCGGCCGAGTCGGCCGTTTTGTGCACGGCCCAAAGCAGACCGAATGCGCCTAGCAGGAAAATCCATGGGCTGTGGCCCGGTGCGACCATCATGCCGACAAACGCCATCAACGCGCTGAACAGCAGCGTGGCCGACAGCAGCATGTAGGTATTCTTCAGAACCTTGTTGATCTCGACGGCGCGACTGTCAGCGCCTGCATAGACCGACGGGCTGTAACCTTGGGTGTTGGAGTCCATTGCTTCTCACCTCGTTGAAGGGAACGGCATGGCCGGTAAATGGGGCCTGCCGGCTTTCTTTACAACAAAACAGTGGGTGGCAAGATACGGAGGGGCGCTCACAGGGTCAAGCAAAACCGGCGCCATTGCGAAGCGAAAAACCCGATGAAAATCAGGCCAATACCGTACTTCTACGCGGTAGCGCCAGCAGCGGCGTGGTGGCTTCAATAATGCCGCCGCCGAGGCAAACCTCTCCGGCGTAAAGCACCAACGACTGGCCCGGGGTGACCGAGCGCTGCGGGTCCGGGAAGCTGACATCGACCGTACCATCGCCGCGGACGCTGACCGTGCAAGGGAAGTCCTGCTGGCGGTAGCGAACCTTGGCGGTGCAGTCGAATTGCGCGGCCGGCGGCGCGCCGGCGACCCAGTGCAGCTGGCCGGCATAGAGTGCCGTGCTCATCAGGAACGAATCGTCGTGGCCTTGGGTGACCACCAGCACGTTGCGCTCCAAATCCTTGGCGACGACAAACCATGGCGACTCGTCGGCGCCCCTGAGACCGCCGATGCCGAGACCCTTGCGCTGACCGAGAGTGTGGTACATCAAGCCGCTGTGGCGGCCGATCACTTTGCCTTCGACCGTTTCGATATTGCCCGGCTGGGCTGGCAGATAACGACTCAGAAATTCACTGAACCGGCGCTCACCGATAAAGCAGATGCCGGTCGAATCTTTCTTTTCGGCGGTGACAAAACCCTGCTCGGCGGCAATGCGACGCACTTCCGGCTTTTCCAGCTCGCCAACCGGGAACAGTGCGTGTTTCAGCTGATCTTGCTGCAGGGTGTACAGGAAGTAGCTTTGATCTTTGTTGCCATCGACGCCGCGTAGCAACTGGGCCTTTTTTTCACCGTCCGGGCCATCAACATCGGCGCGGCGGGTGTAGTGGCCGGTAGCGATGTAATCGGCGCCCAAGTGTTTGGCAAAGTCGAGGAAGGCTTTGAACTTGATCTCTTTGTTGCAGAGGATGTCCGGGTTCGGCGTCCGCCCGGCCTTGTACTCGGTCAGGAAATGCTCGAACACATTGTCCCAATATTCGGCGGCGAAATTGACCGTGTGAAACGGAATGCCGATTTTCTCGGCGACCGCCTGGGCGTCGGCGCGATCCTGCGCGGCCGAGCAGAACTCGTCGGTGTCGTCTTCTTCCCAGTTCTTCATGAACAGGCCCTCGACCCGGTAACCCTGCTGCTTCAACAGCCAGGCCGATACCGAGGAGTCGACGCCGCCGGACAGGCCGACGATGACGCGTGGGGCAGTGCTCATGGATAACTCGTGATACCGGTGGAAAAACGGGCGCGGATTCTAGCATGGCCCGGCTGGTCAGGTTTTGACCAGTCGGGCGAGCGGCCTTTCCCCCGTAGACGGGTTACAGGTCGCGTTTGAACACCGAAAACGCCTGCAACGGCAGCCGCTGGCCGGCCTGATAATCCTGAAAACACTGCAGTACCAGGGAGCTACGCGGTCCGAACGCCTGGATTTCCGGCAAGGTCAGCCAGTGGCAAGCGTGGATATCGGCATCGCAAGGCCGGGCAACGGTCTCAGCCGGCACCGAGCCGGTGAAACAGACCCGCAGGTAGTCGCGGCCATTGCGGGCTGTCAGCCGGTAGACCCCGACCACGGCGTCGGGCACAAACGGCAAACCGGCTTCCTCGGCCACTTCGCGAATCGCGGCTTCGATCAGGCTTTCGCCGGGCTCGACATGGCCCGCGGGCTGGTTCAGCACCCGGCGGCCATCGCGCTTGTCGGATTCTTCGACGACCAGAAAGCGGCCGTCCCGTTCGATGATGGCTGCGACCGTCGTCGCAACCTTCATGATCCCAGCTCCCATGACAGCGGCTCCGCAGGTTCGGTCGCGGCTGGCTTGTCAGCAGCCAGTGGGCTCACGTAGCCTTGCGGCGGATTGCGGGTATTGCCCAATTTAAAGACGTCGGCACAGGAGCCAGGGTTCATGTTGTTGCCTATCACGGGTTTGTATGCGGCATTGCTCGGGGTGCTGATCATTGTGCTGCTTCTGCGCATTGTTGCCAAACGATTCAAACACCGGATCGGTGTGGGTGACGGCGGCGAGAAATCCTTGTTGCTGGCCATTCGCGCTCATGGCAATGCCATCGAAACCATTCCGATTGCGCTGATCTTGCTGGCTGCGTTGGAGCTGAACAAAGGCAGCGCGCAGACTCTGCATATTTTCGGTGCGGTGCTATTGTTTGCTCGCGCTGCACATGCCTTTGGTATCAGCCGCACGGCTAAAGTGAATCCGGGTCGATTTATCGGCACGGTGTTGACGATCACCGTGATCATTGGCCTTGGCATTGCCAATGTGATGGCGTTCTGGCTGAGCCAGTCATGAGTGACCGCGTGATCCGGAGTGGGCGTATGACCGGGGTGAGTGCATGAAAATTATGCTGGCTGCAGGAGTTTTGATGATGGCAACACTGCCGGCAATGGCGAAAGAAAGTACCGCACCGATTGCACTGGCAATCCATGGTGGCGCCGGCACCATTTTGCGCACAGAGTTGTCGCCAGAATTGGAAAAGCAGTATCGCGAGGCTTTGGGGCAGGCGCTTGATGCCGGCTATGCGGTGCTGCAAAAAGGTGGTAGCAGCCTCGATGCGGTGGAAGCGAGCGTGCGCGTGATGGAGGATTCACCGCTGTTCAATGCCGGCAAAGGCGCCGTGTTTACTCATGAAGGCAAGAACGAACTCGATGCCGCCATCATGGATGGCAGCACGCTGGCAGCCGGCTCCATTGCCGGTGTCACCACAATCAAAAATCCGATCACGCTGGCGCGCCGGGTCATGGACAGTTCGCCACACGTGATGTTGATCGGTGAAGGTGCTGAAGCGTTTGCCCGTACCCAGAAAATCGATATTGTCGATCCTGCTTACTTTCATACTGAGCGTCGCTGGCAGCAGCTGCAGAAACTGCTGGAGAAAGACCAAGGCGCGACCGGCTTGTCTGAAGATGGAGAGCAATCCAAAGGTCGCAAACAGTCGTACCGGTTTTCAGATCAGGAAAACCGTTTTGGAACGGTTGGCGCAGTGGCACTGGACAGCAAAGGTCGGCTCGCTGCGGCAACCTCGACTGGCGGCATGACCAACAAGCGCTGGGGCCGCGTCGGCGATGCGCCAGTGATCGGCGCCGGCACCTACGCCAATGCTGTTTGTGCGGTATCGGCAACCGGCCACGGCGAATACTTCATTCGCGCTGCGGTGGCGCACGATATCTGTGCCCGCGTTGAGTACCTGAAGCAACCGCTGAACGAAGCGGCTTCAGCGGTGGTTAAGGACAAGCTGGTCAAGATGGGCGGCGAGGGCGGTATTATTGCGGTCGATACCCACGGCAATGTTGCGCTACCGTTCAACAGCAAGGGCATGTACCGGGCGTCCATCAATCAGAAGGGCGAGCGGGTGATAGCGATCTACGGTGATTAAATTGTGAATTTCTTGCGACCGTTGCAGCGAGCAATCGGTTGCTGACGTATAACAAGTCGTTGCAGATCTGGATTAACGAAGGAGACGAGATGAAACGTTTGGCCATTGCGCTTGGCGCGGTTGCGTTGAGCTGCAGCGTAGTCGCTGCCATTGACCCGATTGAAGCACGCAAAGAAGGTTTCAAGGCCTTCAAGAAAGAAATGGGCGCGATCAAGAAATTGGTCGAAGCCGGTGATGCCGGCCAACAGGCCAAGCTGCTCGAACATGCCAAGGCGCTCGATACCGCTGCGTCAGCACAATGGAGCAAAGTCGCCGAACATTTCCCGGCCGGTTCGGACAAAGGTGATACCGAAGCGTTGCCCGCCATCTGGGAAAAAGCCACCGAGTTCAAGGCCGCCATCGATAAACAACAAACGGCAGTCGCCGCTTTTGTTGTTGCGGCTCAGAAAGCCGATCCTGCGCAGTGGAAGGCGGCGTTCGGCCAAGTCGGCGGCAGCTGCAAGAACTGTCATGACTCATTCAAGAAAGACTGAGCAGCGACTGCCTAAACAAAACGGAGCCAACGGCTCCGTTTTGTTTTCCTTGGATTTTAGCGCACGCCGTAGCGCTCGCGGTTGTCCTGTTTAGCGTCTTCGCTTTTCTTCAGCAACACGTAAACCGCGCCAGTGCCACCATCGCGTTTCTGCGCCGAATGAAATGCCAATACTTCCGGCATTTGCTGCAACCAGACATTGACGTAGCTTTTCAGCAGTGCCGGAATCGGCGCTCGTACACCGCGGCCGTGTAGCACCAGCACGCAGCGCTGCTCGCGTTTGACGGCATCGTGAATGAAGTCGAACACATCCTTGCGCGCTTGCTCGACCGTGCGGCGATGCAGATCGAGTACGTAGCGGCTTTCGTACTTGCCACCGCGCAAAGCCTGATAGACACCGAGCTGTACGCCGTCGTGGCGATAGCCGATTTCTGCGTAAGGATCGACCAGCGGCGGTTCCGTGGTGGCGAGGTAATTGCTGTCGTGTTGCTTGTCGGTGATCGCCGCAACACGGCGCGCCTCGATGGCCGCAGCATCGAGTTCCGGTTCGGTGGTGACGGCGACGGCGGCTTCTACGGGCAATGGCGTGACGTCGGCCATTTCGGCGAGAAACAGATCGCGTTCGTCAGGGTGGGGAGGGCGCTTGCTCATGATGCGGATGATACGACAGATCACGGCACGCTGATTTTCACCGCGTGAGCCCGATTGCAGGCAAGAAAAAGCCCGCATTCAGCGGGCTTTTTCTTTCAACTTTGGTGCCGGAGGTGGGACTTGAACCCACACACCCTTTCGGATACTGGATTTTGAGTCCAGCGCGTCTACCGATTCCACCACTCCGGCACGGAGGGCGCGCAGTATAACAAAGCAATCCGGCCGGTCAACGTTCCTGCTGGTATGTCTCGCCTGAGTTGGTTACCCTAGCGCGCCCGCGCCGGGTCGCTGTTCATTTTCTCGCCATGTTGCTGTCCGATTTTGATTATTCCTTGCCCGATGAGCTGATCGCTCGCTACCCCTTGCCGGAGCGCAGCGCCAGCCGTTTGCTGTGCCTGGATGGCGCAACCGGGGCGATTGCGCACCGCCAGTTCACCGATGTGCTCGAGCTGCTGACGCCTAATGACCTGCTGGTGTTCAACAACACCAAGGTGCTGGCTGCGCGCTTGTTCGCCCAGAAAAGCACCGGTGGCCAGGTTGAGATTCTGGTCGAGCGGGTGCTGAACCCGTTTGAGGTGCTGGCCCATGGCCGCAGCAGCAAGGGCCTGCGCGATGGCATGGTGCTGACACTGGCCGAAGGCGGCGAGGTGATGGTACTGGGCCGCGACGGCGACTTGTACCGCTTCCATTCCGAGCGTTCGTGGTTCGAGCTGATGGCCGAGCAGGGCCATATGCCGCTGCCGCCGTATTTTGATCGGAATGACGAAGCAGCCGACCGCGAGCGCTATCAGACCGTTTATGCCCAGGTGCCGGGCGCCGTTGCCGCGCCGACGGCGGGGCTGCATTTCGACGAAGTCCTGCTGCAAAAGTTGGCCGACAAGGGCATTCGTTCGGCGCAGGTGACCTTGCATGTCGGCGCCGGCACCTTCCAGCCGGTGCGGACCGAGCGCATCGAAGACCATACGATGCATTCGGAATGGTTCGAGGTCAGTCCGGCGGTGGTGCAGGCCGTGCAGGAAACCCGGGCCCGTGGCGGTCGGGTGGTCGCGGTCGGTACCACCTCGGTTCGTTCACTGGAGTCGGCCGCTGCCAGCGGCACCCTTGAATCCGGCACTGGCGACACCACCATCTTTATCTATCCGGGTTACCGGTTTCGCGTGGTCGATGCCTTGATTACCAATTTCCACCTGCCGCAATCGACCCTGTTGATGCTGGTGTCGGCGTTCAGTGGCCGGGAACGCATCCTCGCGGCCTACCGCGAAGCTGTAGAACAAAAGTACCGATTCTTTTCTTATGGGGATGCGATGTT
>CAMLNB010000096.1 GCA_946481205.1 uncultured Kangiella sp.
GACGCTAGAAGCAAAGAAAATGGGGAGCCAAGCTCCCCATTTTCTTTTCGGACTTTCTCAGAACGATTGAGCGTGTCTTTTTGCATTGAACCACTTGCATTCACTACTTACGGTGCGCGCACCAGCTCGACGCGGCGATTGCGGCTACGACCGGCTTCATCGATGTTGCTGGCAACAGGTGCCAACGGACCCACGCCATGTGCGCTGAGCCGATCCCTGCTGATACCGTACTGTTTGATCAGCGTATCGACGACGGTGGTGGCACGCTTTTGCGACAGTTCACTGTTCTGTGCCAATGCTCCGACCGTATCGGTGTGGCCGACGACATAAAGCTTCAAGCTCGCTTGTGCTTTCAGGATTTGTGCAATGGCGTCGAGAGCCGGTTTTGACTCGGCCTTTAACTCGGCCTTTCCGGTATCGAAATACAGGTCATAAATCGAAGCCTTGCCCGCAGCTTTTAGTGCGGTATCAAGCTCGCTGACGGTGGTCCGGCTATTGGCTTGAATGAGGCCGGCAGCCATTGCTTGCTGCTCGAGAATGTCGAGCTGCGCGTGCATGAATCCGCCTTCGCCATTCTGCGAAATATGCAGCGAGACATATGTCGCTGCGTTGTCATCGCCCCGTTTGGCCGCCAGGTAATACTGCCGATCTTCGCTACCGACGGTGCGCAAGCTGCGGTCACTCCAGAAGTTTGTGCTGCCACAGGCCGCATGCTTGCACTGGAACAGGACTTGAAAACCTCCGGCGGTAAGCGCTTGTTCGTAACTGCGGAAAACGGCCAGCAGGCTGGCGTTCTTCGGCAGTTCGTAAGAGGTGCGCGTCAGCTTGCCTTCCAGCGGTAGCTTTTTCACGTTCTCAAAGGAAGCGCGTTCGCGTGTTGGCGCACTGACGACGAGTGCGTACTCGTCATAATCAACCGCCACCTGTTTGTAAATCGTGGAGTCCGGATACCGGGTCAGCAGCGGATGATCGGTGCCGCGATCCCGATCAAAGGCGGCAGCGTCTGTCACGACGCTGGTCAAAACGATACTCATGGCCAGCAGAATCGAACGGCGCATGTTCACTCTCCCTGTATTTGCTCATCCAGTCTTGCCGACGTGGCAAGGCGCGCAGTGTAATACGTGCGTGGTCGCTTTGAAGCGTCGCGCCAAACCTGCCGCCGCAGAAGTGCGAAACCGGTCACAAGGACCGGTTTTGCTGAGTAAATCAAGGGTTGGCATTGACGCGAATGTTCAGACGTTGAAGCGGAAGTGCATGACGTCGCCATCCTGGACGATGTATTCCTTGCCTTCCAAGCGCCATTTGCCGGCTTCTTTGGCGCCGGCTTCGCCGTTGTATTTGACGAAATCTTCGTAGCTGATGACTTCAGCGCGGATAAAACCTTTCTCGAAATCGGTGTGGATCACGGCAGCGGCTTTCGGTGCGGTAGCGCCAACAGCGACGGTCCAGGCGCGCACTTCTTTGACGCCGGCGGTGAAATATGTTTGCAGATTCAGCAGTTTGTAGCCGGCGCGGATAACGCGGTTCAGGCCCGGCTCTTCCAGTCCCAGTGATGACAGAAACTCGGTTTTTTCTTCGTCACTCAGCGCGGCCAGTTCGGATTCGATGGCGGCGCACACCGGCACCACTTCCGAACCCTCTTTGGCGGCGATGGCGCGCACAGTATCCAGCAACGGGTTGTTTTCAAAACCGTCTTCGAGCACGTTGGCGATGTACATGGTTGGCTTGGCAGTCATCAGGCCAAGGCTGCGCAGCATTTTGATTTCGGCTGCGTCGAGATCGAGCGTGCGCACCGGCTGGCCTTCTTCCAGTACCGATTTGGCTTTGACCAGCACGTCGTACTCGGCTTTCGCATCTTTGTCGCCGTGCTTGGCAATTTTCTCGACCCGCTTGATGGCGCGATCCACGGTGTCCAGATCGGCCAGTGCCAGTTCCATATTGATGATTTCGATGTCACGGCCCGGATCGACGCTGCCGGAGACGTGGATGATGTCCGGGTGATCAAAGCAGCGCACGACATGGGCGATGGCATCAGTTTCGCGGATATTGGCCAGGAACTTGTTGCCCAGACCTTCGCCTTTCGAGGCGCCGGCAACCAAACCAGCGATATCGACGAACTCCATCGAGGTCGGCACCACTTTCTGCGGGTTGACGATCTTGGCCAGTTCATTCAGCCGCTGATCCGGCATCGGCACAATGCCGGTGTTCGGATCAATGGTGCAGAACGGAAAGTTCGCCGCCGCGATACCGGCATTGGTCAGTGCATTGAACAAAGTGGACTTGCCGACGTTTGGCAGACCGACGATACCGCAGTTGAAACCCATGTTTTCTACTCCGCAGGTGGTGTGCGCGCTGGCTGTTCAGCACGCACCCATGGCAAATCAGAAACTGAAACTTTCGCTTCAGCAAAAAACGCATTACCCGACAAAACTATGCAGCTTCTGTTGGGCTTTCAAAAATTCGCCTTTGATCAGGTTGTCGCTTTCGCGCAGCGCCTCATCAATGGCGGCATCCATTTTCTGTTGCTCGCTCGCTGGTGCTTTACCAAGCACCCAGCCGGTGACCAGTTCTCGCGAGCCGGGATGGCCAATGCCAATCCGCAAGCGGTAAAAATCGGCATTGTTGCCGAGCGCCGGCACAATGTCTTTCAAGCCGTTATGACCACCGTGGCCGCCACCGATTTTCAGTTTCAGTGTGCCGGGTGGAATATCCAGCTCGTCGTGCGCGATCAGCATTTCCTGCGGCGCGATGCGATAGAAATTTGCCAGCGCCGCAACGGCCTGACCGCTGCGATTCATGTACGTGGTTGGCACCAGCAGGCGCACTATTTCGCCGCCAACAGTAGCGCTGGCCGTCTCACCGAAATACTTCGGCTCTAGGCTCAAACGTGCGCCGAGTTTGTCGGCCAGTCGGCGGACATACCACTCGCCGGCATTGTGCCGGGTTTGCGCGTACTGGGCGCCGGGATTGCCGAGACCCACGATCAGCTTCAGGGCTGCCATTGTCCGTTCCATCAAAAACAAAAAGGCCGTTCGCGGGGAACGGCCTTTTCTGCAACCTCAACCGGGCCGGCCATCCGCGTGCGAGCGCAGTGGCCATTATTCCATAAGATCGGAGCGCCCAATCTCGGTGCCGACGGCGATTAGGCCTTCGGTGCTTCTTCAGCAGCCGGAGCGGCTTCTTCGTCACCACCCTTGCGGGCGTGGCAGGAGACAACGCTCTTGTTGTCGCCGTGTTGCAGTGCGACCAAGGTTACACCGGCCGGCAACTTGATGTCGGACAGGTGAACGATTTGGTTCAGTTGCAGGCCAGACAGATCCACTTCGATGAATTCCGGCAGATCTTTCGGCAGGCAGCTGATTTCGACATCGGTCATGTCGTGGTGCACCAGACCACCGGCTTTCACTGCAGGCGAGCCGGCTTCGTTGACGAAGTGCAGCGTGACTTTGGTGTGCAGCTTGGCGTTGGCATCCACACGCAGGAAGTCGAGGTGCTGGACCTTCGGCTTGTACGGGTGGCGCTGAACGGCTTTCAGAATCGCCTGTTCGGCTTTGCCATCGATCTTGATGGTCAGGATGTGCGAGTAAAACGCTTCGTGTTCCAGCGCCAGAATCACCTTGTTGTGGTTCAGGGTGATCGACTGGGCCGGCTTGCCGGCGCCGTAAATGACGGCCGGGATCGAGTCAGCATGACGCAGGCGGCGGCTCGCACCCTTCCCCTGATCGTCACGCTTTTGCGCGTCGAGTTCAAACGTAATAGCCATTTTGATGCTCCAAAAATCCGGTAACACGAGATTGTGTTGCCGGTTGGCGAGGTATCCGCGACCAGATACTTCGCACTTTCATGGACCAGTTTTGCTGGTTCACAAAAACAACACAGGCGCGACCGCTCTTATGAGCAAGGCGTCACGCCTGTAAAACTCCGTTAAACAAACATCTCCGACAGCGACTCTTCCTCGCTGACCCGGCGTATGGCTTCGGCGAGCAGCGGTGCCAGTGAAATGGCCTCAATCTGCTCGCAGGTTTTCGCTTCGGCGCGCAGCGGGATGGTATCGGTGACCACCAGCTTGTCGAGCCCCGACTTGCGCACGTTCTCGACGGCGCGACCGGACAGCACGGCGTGCGTACAGTAAGCGTGCACCGAGGCGGCACCAGCGGCTTTCAGCGCATTGGCGGCCAAGCTCAGCGTGCCGGCGGTATCGACGATGTCGTCGATGATGACGCAGTTGCGGCCTTCGACTTCACCGATGATGTGCATCACTTCGGCGACGTTCGGCTGCGGCCGGCGCTTGTCGATAATCGCCAGATCGACGTCGCCAAGGCGCTTGGCCACGGCGCGGGCGCGGACCACGCCGCCGACGTCCGGCGACACCACCATCAAATTGTTGAAATGCTGTTTGGCGATGTGGTCAATCATCACCGGCGTTGCATAGACGTTATCGACCGGAATGTCGAAGAAGCCCTGAACCTGGTCAGCGTGCAGATCGACCGTCAGCAAGCGGTTGACACCGACGATCGACATCATGTCGGCCACGACCTTGGCCGAAATCGGCACCCGGGCTGAACGCACCCGGCGATCCTGGCGGGCATAACCGAAGTACGGCACCACGGCAGTGATGCGACCGGCGCTGGCACGGCGCAGTGCGTCGGCCATGATCACCAGTTCCATCAGGTTGTCGTTGGTCGGGTTGCAGGTCGACTGGACGATGAACACATCCTTGCCGCGGACATGCTCGCGAATTTCGATATTGATTTCGCCGTCGGAGAACTTGCCGACGGTGGCTTGCGAAACCTGGGTGTTGAGACGGGCCGCGATAGCGTGGGCCAGTTCAGGGCAGGCATTGCCGCTGAAGAGCATCATGTCCGACATAGGGAACTCCGACAGAGCTACTGGCGCGGCACGCGCCTGATACCGGAAGATCAACGTAGCAAATCCATTCAGCTTTGCCACATTGTCGAAAATAAGTGGCAGGGGTTGAAGGATTCGAACCTCCGTCAATTTTGCGACGGGGACAAAACCTGCTGCGCTGCCTGACAAATTGGAACGCTACGCTTTGCGCCACCAGTTCGTCGAAATAAGTGGCAGGGGTAGAAGGATTCGAACCTCCGAATGGCGGGATCAAAACCCGCTGCCTTACCGCTTGGCGATACCCCTACCGAAACTGTTTACACGCAATCAAAGAGCGCCGAGCGCTGTTTGCTGCGGGCGGCGAAACCGGGCGCCAGATCGGCGCAGGCGGTTAGCAAATGCTGCGCGTGGGTTTCGTCGCGGGCCAACGCGAACACCGAACTTCCGGTGCCAGTCATGCGCGTTGGCGCCAAATTCTGCAGTCGCTCGATGAGCGAGTTCACCGCCGGATACAGCGTGCGAACCAAGGGTTCGCAGTCATTGCGGGTTTGTTCAAACCAGCCCCGGTCGGCGAGGGCGCGTATTGTGCAGGGGCGAGTGTCACGTGTCAACGCGGGATGCCGGAAAATCTCGGCGGTTGGCACCGCTACGGCAGGGGTAAAAACCGCGAACCATTGCGAGGGCATTTCGATCGGCGTCAATTGCTCGCCGACGCCGGTGGCATAGGCCGTTTCGGCCCGGACAAAGACTGGCACATCAGCACCCAGTTGCAGGCCGATCGCGGCCAACCGGTCGACCGAAAGGCCGAGCTGCCAGAGCCGGTTCAGCGCCCGCAGCGTGGTCGCCGCATTGGAGGAGCCGCCACCCAGGCCGCCGCCCATTGGAATGCGTTTGTCGAGCTGGATATCGGCACCGAGTTGGCAGCCTGTTTCCTGCTGCAAGGCGCGGGCGGCCCGCACCACCAAATTGAGCTCGGTTGGCACGCCGGGCAGTGCCGGCGTCAGGGTGATTTGCCCGTCTTCGCGCCGGGCAAATTGCATGGCATCACCGTAGTCGAGCAGCTGAAATACCGTTTCCAGCAGGTGATAACCATCACTGCGGCGGCCGGTAATGTGCAGGAACAGATTGAGCTTGGCGGGCGAGGGCAGGGTCAGGGCGCTGGCAGTCATGACGGAGGGCTTGCGGAATCACAGAGTGGGTCGGGGGAATTGGCTGCGGTCGATAACCGCTCACAGCTGCCAATCGTACAGCGCCAGCTTCAGGCTCAGCGCTTCGTGTCTGGCTTCCAGCCGCTTCGGCAGCCAGAGACCGTTGACCTCCTGCCAAGCCAGGTAATCGACTTGCCAACCGTCGGCAATCAACTGTTTGACCCGGCCTTCGGCATCGCGGGCACGGACCACGGTATCGGGCCCGGCGAGGCCGCGGATCCACCAGCGCAGCCGTTCGACCGGCAGCTGCCAGCCGAAATGATCGCGCAGCAGCGATTCGACATCGCTGCTGGCCAGGGGCGCCTGATCCGGCAATTCCAGAATGGCCTGGACGTCGCTGCCGCTGAGCCGGGCGCGGGTCTCGCCGAGCGGACCGGTCAGTTCGACCCGGAATTCGGCCGGCGATTGCTGCCAGTCGATGCCAGCGGAAAAGCCTTCATCACCGCGCTTGAGTGCGATGCGGCCGTCGAGCTGCCAGGTATCGATGGCACTGATCGCGGCTTCTTGCTCGGTCAGCGATTTCATCGGCACGGTCTGGCCGGCACAGGCGGCGAGCAGCAAGACGGAGCCGGCCAACAGCAGCGAGCGCAGTCCGCTGAATGACGCGCTGGTGAGTGAGCGGATACTTCTCACTTGAGCCGCTCCATTGTTGCCTTGAGCACGGCATTACTCGGGCTGTGAGTGAGGGCGTCACGCCAGATCTGCCGGGCTTTTTTCTTGTCGCCGGCCTGGTACAGCACCTCGCCGTAATGGGCGGCGATCTCGGCTTCCGGCTCCAGCGCATAGGCGCGGCCGAGCCAGTTGCGCGCTTCGGCCAGTTCGCCGCGGCGGTAATGCACCCAGCCGACGCTGTCCATGATCGCGGCGCTGGTTGGTCGGGCCCGCAGCGCGCGCTGGATCAGGTCATAGGCTTCGTCGAGCTGGCGGTTGTGATCGGCCAGCGTATAGCCGAGCGCATTCAGTGCGTCGATGTGATTCGGGTCCAGCGCCAGCACCCGGCGCAGATCGGCTTCGGTTTGTTCGTGTTGGCCGAGCGGTTCGGCCAGCAAGGCCCGGGCGTACAGCAATTCGACGTTGTCTTTTTGCTCGGTCAATTCTTCGTTGAGCAGGGTCAGCGCCAGTTTCGGCAGCTCCTGCTCTTGCAGCAGACCCGCGCAGGTAAGCGCCCACTGCTGTCGCGCGCCTTGAGATGCGGGTCGCAGCTCACGGAACGCCGCCAGCTGCGCCGTTGGGCTTGGCTGGCCGAGGCTGGCCGCCAGCAGTGCCGGTTCCAGTTGCTCGCGATAGGCCTTGGCATCTTGCTCGTAGAGTTGCTTGGCCTCGGCGATGCGACCGGCCTGCTGCAGCACCCGCAGTTGGCTGGCCAGCAGCGAGGCTTGTTGGCGGATTTTGGTTTCCGGCTCCGCCCCTTCGAGGGCGTCGAGTGCGCGCCGGGTTTCGGTCAGCGTCGCCAATGCGGCGTCATGCTGACCTTGCTTGCTGAGCAATTCGGCTTTGGCGCGGTTGGCTGGCAGGTATTGACCATCGCCGGGCTGGACCCGGTCGTAGCAGGCCAGTGCTTGTTTCGGCCGGTTCAAGCGTTCGGCGGCTTGGGCGCAGAGCCAGCCGGCCGGGCCGGTTTGTTCGCCGGCTTCGGCGATGCGCTGCAGCCGCGGCTGTGCGGCGGCCCAGTCACCGGCCATGAACAAGCTGACGGCATAGAGGTAGCTGATGTCCTTGGCGTCGGCGGCGTCGCTGTCGAGATGGGGTTGCAGCACGGTCACCGCTTCTGGAAACCGGCCTTGGCTATAAAGGGTGCGGCCGTAAGCCAGCGCTAACTCCGGATCGTCCGGCTGTTGCCGATAGGCTTCATCAAGCAAGGCGATGGCGGCCTCGCCATCGCGATTGGCCAGCAGCTCGGCCTTGACCAATACAGCGCGCCGGTAAGTCGGTGCCTGCTCAATGGCCCGATCGAGCAAGGCCATGGCATAGGGGCCGTCGCCAAAATGCTGGGCCTGAACCGCCGCGGCGAGCAATACCCATTCCGGCCGCGGGTGTTCGCGGGCGAGCTCGGCCAGCAAAGGCAAGCTCGGCGGGCCGCCGGCGCGGGCGAACTTGCCGAGCAAGCCAAGCTGGCCTTCTTCATTGCTGCCAATCAACGCCAGCGCGGTCTGCACGCTTTGCTTGGCGGCTTCGTGTTGCTCGCTCTGCAACTGCGCGAGTCCGAGCGCAATCCGGGCTTCCGGATTGGTGCTTTCCAAGTCGGCCAACAAGGTTGCGGCGCGCAAGGTGGCGTCGGCGTCGCGCTGTTTCAGCGCCAGGCCAAAGGCCTGCCGGGCCAGGCTGACATCGCGGCTGCTTTCGGCCGCCGCCAGCAAATTGCTCAGGGCGATTTGCGGCTCGCCTCGTTGCTGGGCGAGCTGGCTCAACAGCACCTGATAATAGGTTTGCGACTGTTCGAAGGCATTGGCTTCGGTTGGTGCAGCCTTGTCGCTCGCGGCGGTCTTGTCGGCGGCCGCGCCGGGCTTGGAGGCAACGGCTTCCGGTGCATCCGATGCCGGCTTATCAGACGGCGTAGCAGCGGTTTCCGGCAGATGTTGGCAGGCGGTCAACAGCGCCAACAACGTCATGGCGAACAACGGCGACCGGCGGTGCCGGCCAAGCAAACGCGAAACGGGCATTTTCCACATCCTGAGCCGGGCCAGTTGCCCGGGTGGGTCACTATACCGAAGACGCTCGCTGCAACGCAGCGCCTTGATGCAGCGCAAGCGACCCGCAGGTGCAATGCCCACGAGCCCCGTGCCAGCAAGCCCAGCGCCTGCAAGCTCAGTGATACAATGCGCGCCGCCTACGCCGGGGATTAACGCGCACGAATGAGTGTATTTGCGATCGGAATCAATCACGTTACCGCGCCGGTCGCGATTCGTGATCGGCTGGCATTTCCGCCCGACATCATGGCTGATGCGCTGCGCGAGCTGGCCAATCAGGCCAGTCAGCCGGAAGCGGCGATCCTGTCGACCTGCAACCGGGTCGAGCTGTACCTGTCCGGTGACGTTGAGCCGGCCGACATCTCTCGCTGGTTGCAACAACACCGCCACATCAGCGCCGACGATCTGCAGCGCAGCCTGTACATCAAACGCGATGCCGAGGCCATCCGCCATGTCATGCGGGTGGCCAGCGGGCTCGATTCGATGGTGCTTGGCGAGCCGCAAATTCTTGGCCAATTGAAAGATGCATTCGCAGCAGCGCAAGCGGCCGGCAGCTTGGGCCAGCAATTGTCGCGTTTGTTCCAGCAAAGTTTTGCCGTTGCCAAACAAGTGCGCACGGACACGGCGATTGGCCAATCAGCGGTCAGCGTTGCCTACGCGGCGGTGCAACTGGCCAAACGCATTTTCACAGATTTGTCGAAAACCACGGTGCTGTTCATCGGCGCTGGCGAAACGGTGCAACTGGCGGCACAGCATCTGGTGCAGCCGGGCGCAACCAAGGTGATCGTTGCCAACCGCACGGTCGCCCGCGCCGAAGAGCTCGCCAGTGTGTACGGCGGCGAAGCGGTGCCGCTGTCAGAACTGGCGGCGGTGCTGCCACGCGCCGATATCGTGATCAGTTCCACGGCCAGCCCGTTGCCGATTCTGGGCAAGGGCTTGGTCGAAAGCGCCATCAAGAAGCGCAAGCACAAACCGATTTTCATGGTGGACTTGGCCGTGCCACGGGATATCGAGCCCGAAGTGGCCGAGCTGGATGATGTCTTTTTGTACACCGTCGATGATCTGACGACCGTGGTGCAGGAAAATCTGAAAGCGCGGCAGGAAGCGGCGGTGCAGGCCGAGAAAATCATTGCCGAGCAAGTCGAGCAGTTCCTGGCCTGGCAACGCGAGCGCGATGCCGCCGGCACCATTCGCGATCTGCGCGACAACTGGCAACAAATTCAGAATCAGGAGTTGGAGCGGGCGATGCAACGGCTCGGTGCCGGCGATGATCCGGCCGAGGTGCTGAAGCAGTTCGGTCACCGGCTCGGCAACAAGTTTTTGCATTCCCCGAGCGAGCGGCTGCGTGCCGATGCCGCTGCCGGTCGTAGTCACAGCCTGGATGCGGTGCGCCACCTGTTTGATCTGGACAGTGCCGGAATCGACGCCGAGCTTGCCGCCGGTAGCGAAACCGGCGGTCCGGGCAAAGACAATTAAACCAACGCCGTCGCATGAACGAACGTCGCCGAGTGAACGAAGTAATCGAATGAAAGAATCCGTAGAACGTAAATTGCAGGCGCTGGTCGAGCGCCATCAAGAGCTGGCGGCCTTGCTGGCCGATCCGGCTGTGGTCGGCGACAACAACAAATTCCGCGAACTGTCGAAAGAATATGCCCAGCTCGAACCGGTGGTCACCGAGTTCAACAGTTGGCAGCAGGCCGTTGCCGCACTCGCCGATACCGAGAAAATGCTGACCGACAGCGACACCGAAATGCGTGAACTGGCGCGGGAAGAGTTGCCGGGGGCGAAAGCGGCGGTTGAGCAGCTGGAAATCAATCTGCAGAAACTGCTGCTGCCGACCGACCCGAACGACGAGCGCAACGTCTACCTGGAAATTCGCGCCGGCACCGGCGGCGATGAAGCCGCCATTTTTGCTGGCGATCTGTTCCGGATGTACAGCAAGTACGCCGATCGCAAACGCTGGCAGGTCGAGATTGTCTCGGAATCAGCCGGTGAACATGGCGGCTACAAGGAAGTGATTGCCCGCATCATTGGTCAGGGCGTTTACTCGCGACTGAAATTCGAATCCGGCGCGCACCGGGTACAGCGGGTGCCGGCCACCGAATCGCAAGGCCGCGTGCACACCTCGGCTGCGACGGTGGCCATTCTGCCGGAGGCCGATGAAGTCGGTGATGTCGATATCAATCCGGCGGATTTGAAAGTCGATACCTATCGCTCGTCCGGTGCCGGTGGCCAGCACGTCAACAAAACCGAATCGGCGATCCGCATCACCCACTTGCCAAGCGGCATAGTGGTCGAGTGTCAGGATGAGCGTTCGCAGCACAAGAACCGGGCCAAGGCGATGTCCTTGCTGGCTTCGAAATTGCTCGCCGCCGAGCAGGAAAAAGCCCAAGCGGCGCAGGCGCAGGAGCGGCGCTTGCAGGTCGGCACCGGCGATCGCTCGGAGCGCATTCGTACCTACAATTTTCCGCAAGGCCGGTTGACCGATCACCGGGTCAACCTGACGCTGTATTCGCTGACCGATATCGTCGAAGGCGATCTGGATCCGGTGATTGATCCACTGGTCAATGAGTATCAAGCCGATCAGCTCGCGGCACTGGCACAAGGGAACTGACATGAACATTTCCGGTGCGTTGAAACAGGCAGAGCAGGTTTTGGCACCGGTCAGCGACAGCGCCCGTCGCGATGCCGAAGTGCTGCTCTGCCATGTCCTTAATGAATCCCTGAGTTATCTGCGTACCTGGCCGGAACGCGAACTGACTGCCGCGCAGCAGAGCGCGTTCGATGTGCTGATCCACAAGCGTCAGCACGGTGAACCGGTGGCCTATCTCACCGGTGAGCGTGAATTCTGGTCGATGCCTTTTTTTGTCACCAGCGACACGCTGATCCCGCGCCCGGAAACCGAGTTGTTGGTCGAGCGGGCGCTGCAGGCTTTACCCGACAGTGCACAACAGGTGCTGGATCTGGGTACCGGCAGCGGCGTCATCGCGCTGGCACTGGCAAAAGAACGGCCGCAGTGGCAACTGACTGCGACCGACGCCAGTTTTGCCGCACTGCGCATCGCGGAGAAAAATGCCCGTCGCTTGAAGCTCGACAATGTCCAGTTCGAATACGGCTCTTGGTATGCGCCGCTGAAAGGTCGGCGTTATCACGCCATCATCAGCAACCCACCCTATGTCGCCGATCGTGATCCGCATCTGGCGCAAGGCGATGTCCGTTTTGAACCTAACTCGGCCTTGGTGTCCGGTGGCGATGGCCTGGACGATATTCGCCAGATCGTCGCCGGCGCGCCGGCCCATTTGCATGCTGGTGGTTGGCTGTTGCTGGAGCACGGTTACGATCAAGGCGCAGCCGTGGCAGGTTTGTTGAGCCAACAAGGATTTCAGCAAGTGGCAACGCTGCGCGATCTGGCCGGTCAGCCGCGGGTGACGCTGGGCTGTTTGCCAACAGCCGTTGAGGCCGCTGCAACATGAGCGAATTCACAGACGACGAGCTGCTGCGTTACAGCCGGCACATTCTGCTGCCGCAGATCGACATTGCCGGTCAGCAGCGCTTGCGGGCCAGTCATGCCCTGATTGTCGGTGCTGGCGGTCTCGGTTGTCCGGTCGGTTTGTATCTGGCTGCTGCTGGCGTTGGCCAGATCAGCATTATCGATGGCGACAAAGTCGAGTTATCGAATCTGCAACGGCAGATTGGTCACAGCACCGCGAGCATCGGTCAATTCAAAGCGCAGTCGCTGGCGCAGCGCATGCAGGCACTTGATCCTGGCGTGCAGGTGCACCCGTATACCGACTGGCTGACCGATGACAATGCTGACAGTCGGGTGGCAGCTGCCGATGTGGTGGTGGATTGCAGCGACAATTTCCAAACCCGATTCTTGCTGAATGCCGCCTGTGTGCGGGCGCGCAAGCCACTGGTGTCTGGCGCGGCCATTCGCGGTGAAGGCCAGTTGGCGGTTTTCCTGAATAAAGGCACGTGCGGCGAAGGCTCGCATCCCTGTTATGCCTGTTTGTTTCCAGAAGGCGTTGACGAAGGGGAAACCTGCGCCCAAGCCGGAGTGCTGTCGCCGCTGGTCGGCGTCATCGGTGCGCTGCAGGCCGTGGAAGCGATCAAACAATTGATCGGACACCCTGACAGCAAGGCCAAACTGACGGTGTACGATGCGTGGCGTGGTCAGTGGCGGCAGCTGTATTTGGAGCGTGACCCGAGTTGTCGGGTTTGTGG
>CAMLNB010000097.1 GCA_946481205.1 uncultured Kangiella sp.
CGTTCGATCGAAACCAACAACGCCATCACCCAAACCATCATTCAGATCCGGTAACGGGCCATGGATCGACTTCTCTATATCGCAATGACCGGGGCCAGGGAAATGACACTCGCCCAGGCCAAGTCTGCCAATAATCTGGCCAACACCGGCACCACCGGCTTCAAGGCCGATCTGGCCCAGGCTCGCGCGATGCCGATCTTTGGCCAGGGCTTGCCCAGTCGTGCATTCGTGATGACGGAGCGGCCGGGCACCGATTTCGATTACGGCAGTTTGATCACCACCGGCAACGATCTGGACGTGGCGATCAAGGGCGACGGTTTTCTTGCCGTGCAGGATGCCAATGGTGGTGAGGCGTACACCCGAGCCGGTGAGTTTCGGATCAACGCGGCGGGTTTTCTGGAAACGTCCGGTGGTCGTTTGGTGCTCGGTAACGGCGGGCCGATACAGATTCCGGCCAACGAAAAAGTGGATATCGGCGCCGACGGGACCGTCAGCGTCAGGCCGCAAGGCGCGCCGGCCAATGCTGTTGTCGTGCTTGATCGCTTGCGGCTGGTCAATCCGGACCTGAGCAGCCTGCGCAAAGGTGAAGACGGTTTGTTCCGGCAAGAGAACGGCGCGTCCGCGCTTCCCGATGCCAACGTGCAAGTGGTGCAAGGCGCGCTGGAGTCCAGCAACGTCAATGCGGTGGAAGAGATGGTCGACATGATCACGCTGGCGCGTCAGTTTGAAGTCAACGTCAAGATGATGCGGCTCAGTGAAGACAACGACGCGTCGTTGGAACGATTAATGCAGATTTAACGAGTAGAGCAGAATTAGCACGTAGCGACGTGGTGTTTGCCGCCACGCTGTAACGAAACAAGCAGCAGAGGAGCCAAACCGGCTCATTGCTTGACGAGGAGTCAACCATGCACCCAGCCCTGTGGATCAGCAAGACGGGCCTTGATGCGCAGCAGACGGATCTGAGCGTCATTTCGCACAACCTGGCGAACGTCAGCACCGTTGGCTTCAAGAAGAATCGCGCGGTGTTCGAAGATCTGCTGTATCAGAACATCCGCCAGCCCGGTGCGGCGACCACGCAGAACTCGACCTTGCCAACCGGCTTGATGCTTGGCACCGGTGTCAAAACGGTGGCGAACCCGAAGCAGTTCACTCAGGGCTCGATACAGATCACCGAGAATGCGCTGGACATGTCGATTCAAGGGCGCGGGTTCTTTCAGATTACGATGCCGGATGGCAGCACCGCTTACACCCGGGCTGGCAATTTTCAGCTGAATCAGAATGGTGAAGTGGTGACGGCAGGCGAGGGCTATTTGCTCAGTCCTGCTATCGCGGTACCACAAGATGCGCAGAGCTTTACCGTAGGCCTTGATGGCACGGTGTCGGTGTCCTTGCAAGGGCAGGCAGCGCCGACTGTCATCGGCAATATCACGGTCGCTGACTTCATCAATCCCGCTGGCTTGCAGCCGGCTGGTGACAACCTGTTCATCGAAACACTGGCCAGCGGCGCACCGATTGTCGGTACGCCGGGGCTGACCGGGCTTGGCACCATTCGTGGAGGCACATTGGAAAGCTCCAACGTCAACACGGTGGAAGAGTTGGTCAACATGATCGAAACCCAACGTGCCTATGAAATGAACGCGAAAGTCATTTCAACCGTCGATCAAATGCTGCAGTACGTCAGTCAGACGCTGTAAGAGCCGGGACGCTGACATGAACCGGAAACCTGACATGAACCGCTTGTCATTGCACATGTTGTTACGCTGGTTGGCACCGATAACATTGCTGTTGTCCGGTTGTGCCGCAATGCCGGGACCAAGTCCGGATGATCCGGAATTTGCGCCAGTGTTTCCGGAGCAACCGACACCGGCGGCAGCGCAACCAGGCGCGCTCTACAACCCGGGCACGGCGAGCTTTCTGTTTGAAGATCGGCGCGCCAGCCGCGTTGGCGATCTGATCACCGTGCGTTTGGTTGAGAACACCCAGGCGCAGAAGAAAGCCGATACCAAGATCAAGAAAGATGACAAGACCGAGATCGATCCGCCGCTGATTTTCGGTCGAGCCAATCCGACCATCGACGGCGGCAAGTTTGGTTTTGAGACCGATATTGAAACCACCCGCGATTTCAAGGCCGAGAGCGACAGCAAGCAGAGCAATGCCTTGACGGGAACGGTAACGGTCATGGTCACGCAGGTGCTGCCAAACGGCAATCTGCTGGTCCGTGGCGACAAGTGGGTCAACATCAATACGGGTCAGGAATTTGTCCGCATCAGTGGCATCGTCCGGCCGCAGGATGTGGGGCCGGACAATTCTGTCCTATCGACGCGCGTTGCCAACGCACGCATTGCGTACAGTGGCACCGGGCAAATGGCTGAGGCCAATAGTCGCGGCTGGTTGTCGCGCTTCTTCAGCACCGAATGGTGGCCGTTCTGAGGTCTATGATGTTGAACCGAGTGTGGATTGCGGCGCTGATGCTGGCCTTGTTTGCCATCGCTGGCTCGGCACGTGCCGAACGCCTGAAAGATATCGCCGGTATTGCCGGCGTGCGCAGCAACCCTTTGGTGGGCTACGGCTTGGTGGTCGGTCTCGACGGAACTGGAGAGCAGACGCCGTACACCGCGCAAGCGTTCAAATCGATGCTGAGCCGGTTCGGCATTGTGCTGCCGGAAGGTCAGTCACCGAAAGTCAAGAACGTGGCCGCCGTTGCCATTCACGCGGAACTGCCGCCGTACGCCAAGCCTGGTCAAGCGATTGACGTGACCGTATCGTCGTTGGGCGAAGCCAAATCGCTACGCGGTGGTGCGCTGCTGATGGCCCCATTGCGTGGTGTCGATGGCGAAATCTATGCGATTGCTCAAGGCAATCTGGTGGTCGGCGGTTTTGGTGCCCAAGGCAATGATGGCTCCAAGATCACGGTCAATGTGCCGACCTCCGGTCGCATTCCCAATGGTGCGACTGTGGAGCGCATGTCGCCGAATGGTTTTGCCGTTGGCGATACGGTTCTGCTGAACCTGCACGCGCCGGATTTCACCACCGCCAAACGGGTTGCCGAACAAATCAACAAGCTACTGGGACCGTATGTGGCGCAGCCGCTGGATGCCGGCACTGTTGAGGTCGGCGCACCGCGCGATCCCGCGCAACGGGTGACGTTCATGTCGGTGCTGGAAAATCTGACGCTGGAACCGGGCGAGCCGGCGGCGAAAGTGGTAATCAATTCGCGCACCGGCACCATCGTCATTGGCAACCATGTTCGGGTCAAGAAAGCGGCGGTTGCGCACGGCAACTTGGTCGTCACGATCACCGAACAGCAGAATGTCAGTCAGCCAAATGCGCTGGCCCAAGGCGACACGGTGACGACGCCGCAAAGCAACATCAACGTCGAGCAGGAAGACTCGCGGATGTTCCTGTTCCCGCCCGGTGTCACGCTGGAGCAGATTGTGCGCGCGGTCAATGCGGTCGGCGCGGCGCCGGGTGATCTGATGGCGATCCTCGAAGCCTTGAAGCAAGCCGGTGCGTTGCAGGCTGAGCTGGTCGTGATCTGAGCGTGCTCAGTGATATGGCGGGCAAACGTTGAGTAACGGGGACTTGCGGCAATGACCGAACGTCTGCCAGGGACCATGAGTGAGCTGCCGGATGTCGGCAGCTACCATGATCTGCGCTCGCTGAACCGCTTGCGCGCACTCGGCAAAACCGATGAACAGGCGGCGCTGCGAGCGGCAGCCAAGCAGTTCGAGTCGGTGTTTCTGCAAGAGCTGCTGAAGTCCATGCGTGCCGCCAACGAAGTCTTTGAAGACGACGATTTCTTCGGCGGTGGCGGTAACAGCGAATTCTACGAACAAATGCACGATGAGCAGCTCGCGCTGCAGTTGGCAAATCAGCAGGCACTCGGGTTGGCCGAAGTCATGGTGCAGCAATTGAGTCGCCGAACCGATATCAGCAGCGACAAGTCGTCGCCAGCTACACGCAACGTATTGCCGGCACGCCCACCATCCGCCAGCGCCGTCAATCCGACGACATCCGTCAGCACAGCTACACCGGTGACACCGCTGAATTTTGTCAAGACGGTGTTACCGCATGCCGAACAGGCCGCCAGCGCACTTGGTGTCGATCCCGCCCTGTTGATCGCACAAGCGGCGCTGGAAACCGGTTGGGGTCGTGCGCTGACGCCGGCAGCCGGCGGAAGGAGTTTGCCGGTGGCATCGGACAACAATGGCCACGGCTATTTCGGTATCAAGGCTGACAACGCCTGGCAAGGCGATACTCGTACGCGCAGCACGCTGGAATATGTCGATGGCATTCCACAACGTCAGCATGCGCGGTTCCGTGCTTACCCATCGGCTGCGGAAGCGTTTGCTGATTACACCCATTTCATTCAGCACTCCGCGCGCTATGCGGAGGCGGTCAAGCACGCGGCGGAGCCGGCGCAGTATGCCCAATCCCTGCAGCGCGGCGGCTATGCCACGGATCCGGCTTATGCCGAGAAACTGATGCGCGTGTACAACAGCACAACCCTGCGTGACTTGATGGCGGAGGCACGCAAATTGCTGTGAGGGGTTCGGTAGCTCGTGCGGCCGATCCGATTTGCTGTGTTCATCCGTCACTGACGATGAAAGCCTCTACAGCAATGGCCCGCACGGCCGATAACCTGAGGCGGAGTGTTGCGCATGCCTATTGATATCCTGAATCTCGGAGTGTCCGGACTGCTTGGTTCGCAGCTTGGCATCTCGACGACTTCGCACAACATTGCCAACGTCAATACCACCGGCTACAACCGCCAGCGCAATGAGTACATCGCCAGCCTGCCGCAGTTTCTCGGCGGCCAGTACTTTGGTTCTGGTGTTGAGCTCAGCAATGTCTCGCGCATTTTCAATCAGATTCTGACCAATGAAGTGCGCGCCAACAGCAACAGCGCCGCTTCCTATGAAGCCTATCTGCAGCAGGCGCAGCAACTGGACAGCTTGCTGGCCGATGCCGATACCGGGCTCAATCAGCAGTTGCAAGCGTTCTTTGCCGCGCTGCAAGGTGTCAGTGACAATCCATCGTCGATTCCTGCGCGGCAAGTGCTACTCAGTCAGGCTGGCATGCTGGCCGGCCGTTTCCAGTCGCTGGACACTACGCTCAGCAAGCAGCGCGACAGTCTGAACGGCTCGATTTCTGCTATTGCGACCGAGATCAGCTCACTCGGGCAGAGCATCGCCAATCTGAACACCGCTATCACCGCGGCGGTATCGGCCAGTGGCAGCGTAGCCGGGCAGCCGAACGACTTGCTCGACCAGCGCGATTTGCTGCTGGACAAGCTGGCCGCGATTACCAACATCACCACCGTTGATCAGGCGGATGGCAGCATCAGCGTGTTTCTCGGCAACGGCCAAGCCTTGGTCGTCGGGCCGGTTTACAACCAGGTGATTGCCCAGCCTGGCATCAATGATCCGCGCCAAATGGATCTGTTCCTGCAGTCTTCAAGTGGTGGCCCGTTGATCGACATCACCAGTCAGATCTCGGGCGGTGAACTCGGTGGCCTGTTGCAGTTCCGCGAGGAGTTGCTGGAACCTGCGATCAATGCGCTGGGCAAAGTGGCGATCGGTGTCGCGGAAACAATCAACAATCAACATGCGCTCGGCATGGATTTGAACAATGCCTTGGGCGGTTTGTTCTTTACCGACTTCAATGACCCGGCCATCGCAGCGCGGCGAGTGATTGCCCAAAGCGGTTATGCCGGCCCCGGCAGTTTCTCCGTTGATATCGGCAACGTCAGCAACCTGACCGACAGTGATTATCTGTTGACACTCAATGCCGGCGTCTACACCGTCACCCGCTTGTCGGACAATGCCGTGATCAGCAGCTTTGCCGCGCCCGTTGCACCGGCTACGGTTGCCATTGGCGATGGCATGACGCTCAATATTGCTGCGAACGCTGTCAACGGCGACAGTTTTGTGCTGGCACCGACCCGTGGTGCCGGCGGCGAAATGCGTCGGGTGCTGGATGATGTGCGCGGTGTGGCTGCAGCCTTGCCGGTCAACACGCGCACAGCAACCAGCAATACCGGCAGCGGTATCGTCAAATCTGTGCAAGTAACGGACACCACAACCGCGGCCTTCGCCACACCGCTGGCGTTGACGCCACCGCTGCGCATTGTGTTCACCTCGGCAACGACCTATGACGTAGTCAATGCGACCACCAATGCGGTCATGGTCGCAGGCGCAGTGTTCACGCCGAACCAGGATAACAATCTGCTGGCCACCGCCGGCCCGCCGGTCAATGCGTTTGGCTACGAAATCACGATGGCCGGTGCGCCGCGCACCGGTGACAGTTTTGATGTCTACTACAACGCTGGTGGTGTCGGCGATAACCGCAACAGCCAGCTGCTGGCCGCGTTACAGAATCAGGCGACACTGGATGGCGGTCGCTCCAACTATTCGCAGGCTTATGGTCGCTTGATTGCCGAAGTCGGTACCCGGACTGCTGAAGCTGAAGCCAATTTTGCTTCCAGCGATGCGTTGGTCCAGCAATCGCAGGCACGACGCGACGCCAGTTCGGGCGTCAACCTCGATGAGGAGGCTGCCAATCTGATCCGGTTCCAGCAGGCATACGAAGCATCGGCACAGGTGATTTCGGTGGCGCGTTCGCTGTTTGACACGCTGTTCCAGTCGGTCCGCTGAGCAAAGGTTTGAATGAGAGGGCGTTATGCGCATATCAACGACAGGTTTCTATCAGCGCGGCGTCGACGCGATTCTGGATCAGCAATCGGCGCTTTCAAAAACGCAGCTGCAACTGGCGACCCAGAAGCGGGTATTGACGCCATCCGATGATCCGGTGGCTGCGACCCTGATTGAAGCCTTCAAGAACGAGCTGGCTGGGCTCGAACGCTACAAGCAAAACGCCAGCACCGCCAAAGGCTACAATGAGCAGTCGGATTCGGTGCTGGATACCTTCACGACGGCGGTTGATCGCATTCGCGAACTGATCCTATTGGCTGGCAACGGAGCTTATGATGCCTTGGAGCGGGAGGCATTGGCGAAGGAAGCTGAGCAGCGTCTGCAAGAATTGGTCGGCATCGCCAACACCCAGAACTCGGAAGGCGAGTATGTGTTTGCTGGCTTTCGTACCGATGTCAAACCGTTCACCCGCGACGCCGCTGGCAATTTCATTTACAACGGCGACAATGGTCAGCGTCAGATCTTCATCAACAACGACATTGCCGTCGGCGTGACCCATGCCGGTGCCGATGTGTTTCAGTTGATCAAAGACGGCAATGGTGATTTCGCCACCTTTGGTGCCGCCGCCAACACCGGTAGTGGCGCCATTGACCCGGGCAGCGTGATCGATCGCTTGGCGTTCAACGCTGCGACGCCGCAGACGTATACCATCAATATGGTGACCAATGCCGCCGGTGAGCTGGCCTACAACGTATTTGGTTCGGTCGATGGCCAACTGATCCCGGCTCTGCCGCTCAATGCCACCTTGAATGCACCGACTTTTGTCGAGAACGGTCAGATCACATTCAATGGCATCGAGACTCGCATCGACGGTGCGCCGATAGCGGGTGACAGTTTCACCGTTCAGATGTCGACCTCAGTTGATATTTTCACCACGGTGCAGAACGCCATTGATGCAATGCGCACCGGCAACGACACCGAAGCGGCGCGGGCACAGCTGCGCATGGCGCTTGACTATTCCCTGGAGTCTTTGGATCGCGGCCTCGAAAACATCAGCCGTGTCCGGGCGGAGCTCGGCACGCGGCTCAATGTGATTGACTCAGAGTTGTCCGCCAATGAAGCATCCAAGGTCAATGCCAAGACCACGCTGTCTTCACTTGAGGATTTGAACGTGGTGGAGGCGATTAGCCGCTTCAATCTGCAACAGACTGCATTGGAAGCCGCACAGAGTAGCTTTGCCCGGGTACAGAATCTTTCGCTGTTCCGGTTCCTGTGAGTGTGGCTGAATCGACTGACTGATTCTGTCAGATCAATGCAGCAGGGAAGGCTGGCGTTCAGATCGCCTGCTGCAGTCGAATGAACATGGCACTGCCGCAGACAAAGCAGGTTTCGATCTGGTCTCGGTAGCGCAGGACAAACTCGTCACTGGCTCGCATCGGGCCATCGCCGTAAGGCCAGCGATAATCATCCAGCACAATCCAACCTCCGGGTAATACCTTATTCGCCCAAGCCGATAGATCGGCTTTGACGTGGTCATAGTTGTGGTTGCCGTCAATATGCAGCAAGCCAATGCGGCCGCGGTAATGACTGGTGCCAAATTCGGGCGACGCAATCGCGTTACCTGCCTGATACCGTTCGGCGGCAAGCACTGATGGCAGACGCAAATAGTTCATCGCACCGGCGGCATACGGCAACAGATTGAGCTGAAAGACCGTCAGGGCTTCATTGGCGTCAATGGGAATGGAATCCACCAAGCCCTGATTGTCCTGCTGCAGCAAATGCTCATTCGCCCACGGGTCGATGCAGAGCAGTTTGCCGATGCCATAGAGCCTGCCCAGTTGCAGCAACACAAACGCTGACTTGCCCCACCAACTGCCAATCTCGACCACATCGCCGTCACAGCAATGGCGGCCGATTTCAATCAGTGCGCGCAGTTTCTCGTGGTCGCACATGCCGGGAATCGTTTCGGTGTGACGGAACAGCGCAGCCACATTCAACAGGTCGAGCGTATTGCGCGAGGGGCCGTCCGCCGCCAGCGCCATCGGTTCGGCCAGGGTCTGCTGAGCAAAACCGAGTGCGCTGCGATAAGCGGCAAGCACTTCGTCGACCGGTGAGCTGTTCAGCAGTTTTGCCCCCGCCAGCGTGGTTGGCGGCAATGTGCTGAGCAGGTGCCAGACGACCGGATTCGGGGTGTAGATCTCACGGATGCCAAACTCGGTAATCGCCCGTTGCAAGGCATCAATGAAATGGGGCTCGCTGACATACGGCAGGAAGGTCCAGCTCGGGTAGCGCTCGCGGGCCGGGTCATAACCGAGCGATGAAGCGCCAATGACATCGCGGCCTTCGCTGAGTGCCTGCTCAAGAAAACGCAGCGAGCGCGGCATGCCGGCGGGAAATATCAGCGTCCGCGTTTTTCCTGGCGGCGAGGTTCCGAACTCGGTGACGTTAGCCATCAGCTGTTCGGCTCATTTGCGGAACAGATCAAAAAGATACTGGCGGACAAATCAGGATACTTCATGCCGAGCTGATAGCAGGCTTCGATGTACTTTTCCGAGATGATGTCGGTTTCGGTCAGACGGTCGAACTGGGCATTGGAGAAAGGCTTGAAAAAGATCCCGCCGCGCTGGCGAACATGCAATCCGGCTGCGCGCGCATCACGCTCCAGCGTGTCCAGCGAGTAGGTGATCCGGTGACCGTGTTCGAACTCGGCCGGTGTCACGGCGCTGTTGTGGCTGATGAGTCCCATCAGCACAGCCAGCTGCCGAGATGGCGCATTGGCATTCGGAACCACCAGCAGCAGATTGCCGGAAGGGCTGAGCCATTGCCGTACCTGGCGCAGCACGCCAACAGGGTCGTCCAGATGTTCGAGTGTATGGATGAGAAAAATATTGTCGAAACGTTGATTGAGCTGGGCCTGCTCAAAACGCGATTCGATGAATGTGACCTGCGCGGGCACCCGCTGTTTGGCGGTAGCAATCAAGTCGCTGGCGGCCTCTATGACGGTCAGGTCGGCAAAGCGTTCGGCCAGTAGCCGCGTCATTTCGCCTTCAAAGCAACCCATTTCGAGTGCGCTTCCTGCAGTGAAGTACGGCTGCAGCGCGCGCATCATGAACCGGCGCATCCGGTAGTCGAAATCATAAGCGTACTTGCGCTCGGCGGAGTCTTGGTGCTCCTTGCTGTAATCACGCGACATGATCTTGATCCCCACGATAGAAGCGCTTGCCAGCCGGTTGGTACCATTCATCCAGGCTGGCCGGTATGCGGGCAAAGTAGCCGAGCAGTTGTTTGATGTCATCGCTGAAGCGGCTGCATTGCTCATCACCCAGGGCTCGACAGTAATCAAACTGCGGTTTGATGTAGGGGCTGGTCAGTGTGATGGTCAGCGCACGGCGATGTTGCTCGGTTTGATTGACGCCCGCGGCATGCCAGAGCCGCGAGTCGAAGATCAGCAGATCACCGGCAGAGCCAGTGGCGCGGCTGGCATGAGCAAAGAAATCAGTATCTTCGGGTTTGTCTTCCTGTCGATGCGAGCCGGTCAGAAGATGCGTGGCTCCATTGTCCAGACGAAAGTCATCGATCATCACCAACAGATTCAGCATCAATGGTCGGTCGGCAAAGAAGAAGCGGATATCCCGGTGCACATTGCAGACATAGAGTTTGCGCTCGCGCTGGTTATCAAATCCGCCAAAGGAATTGATGATCAGCTTGCTGTGCAGGTAATCACCTAGCCAGCGTAGCTTGGCGATCTCGCCGACAACGTCAATGAACGCGCCGCCCAGTGCCAGGACGTGATGGGCGCCGCCTTGTGCATCGGCAGTGTAGCCAAGCTCCTGGTGTTTGTTCTGATAGAACTGCAGCGCCTGATCCAGCTGTTGACGCACCGAGGCCACCAGCGCAGGCGGCAGCCAATGGCGCAGGATGATGTGGCCATCGCGCCGCAGGGCTTCCAGCGCTTCCATCGTCATGGCGTCAGTCGATCACGATATAGGATTGGAATTGGCTGTTCGGGTTGCGCTGAATTTTGTAACGCGCCAGACCGAACACCTCTTTCAAGGCCAACGTCTCACCCGGAAATTCCTCCATGTTCAGCTCGTCGAACGCCAGCACGGAACCCTTGGTCATATGTTCGCGAACCAGTTCCAGACAGCGAAGCGTGGGCTTGTACAGGTCAAAATCGAAGTAGGCGAGTGCGACGATGGTATGCGGATTGGCAGCAAAGTAGCGCTCCGCTTCGACACTGGCGTCGCCTTTGACCAACTCGAACTTTTTGATATGCGGGTTTGGGTTGATCTGCTCGTGGTAGTTCAGGATCTGGCTGAGATGCGCTTCATAGCCCGCGCTGGTTGCATAGTGACCAATCGCTGCAATCGGGTCAGCGCCATCTTTGGCATCGACCGACGGGAAACCGGAGAAGGTATCGAAACCGACAATTTTCCGCGACAGATTGAACGGCTCGTGAATTGCCCGCAGCGATGAAAAAAGTGCCAGGTTCTGACCCCAGCGGCAACCGAACTCGAAGATGTTGCCGTGCACGCCCAGAATCAGTTTGTACAGGTCCGCCATGTACAACATGCGGCACAGCTGCCAGCGCGACAAGAACAGACCTAGGTTGGCGAACAGTTCGTTATCTGGAATTGGTGTATCGCGAAACAGCGTCAGCAGCCGTTTGCGCAGCTCTTGTTCGTGACTGGGTGACAGAGATTTGATGGTGATATCGGTCATGTTTGCGTTCTCGACTGTTCTCTCTCGACGATGCCTTCCCAATGAGGCTTTCTCGGCGGTGCTGTCACGGATTCCAGTAGCCGGTACGTTCGACCAGGGCCTGATAGTCTTCCGCGGTAATGCCGACCAGTACTTTGTCCCAGTAGCGGCCCTTGCGGAAATACCAGTTGCGTTGCCGGCCTTCGACGGACCAGCCGCATTTGTTCAAGTAGATATTCAGTGAGACTTCGTTGTACTCAATCATTGAGCCATCCAGTCGTTTCAGGTGCAATTCGCCGAAGGCGTAGCGCATCATCGCCATGATGGTGTCGATGCCATAGCCCTTGCCACGAATGTCCTTGTCGCCCAGCATCATGCCGTGAAAAGCATGATTGTTCTTCCAGTCGATCTCGACCAGATTGGCCATGCCAATCAGACCGAGATCCGGTGTGGTGATGGCGAAACGTTGATCCAGACTCTGCGGCGACAGGGACTCGAACCATGCCTGCTGCAGCTGTCGATTCGACGGAAAATGCCAGCCACCGAGTTGATACCAAATCTCCGGGTCGTTGGCCCATTGATGCAGCAGATCCAGATCTTCCTGCTCGATGGCTCGGATCAGCACTTTTTTGCCAAGAATGTTCATGTCGCCTTACCTGCATGTCGATACGCGGGAAAGAATGCGCCGGTATCGGAACGAGAACTCAGCGCCTGATAGCGCGCCGAATCCAGAATCTTGCCAAACAGAAAGCTGGTTTCGGTTCGGTTACTGAAGCCTTTTTTGAAACGAGCCAAACCGTCCTTGCTGTCGTCACTACTCGCATCACTGGCGCCGGCAACACCGCCAAAGCCGATCAGGCGCTTGTCGGCTCCACCGTGTTCACGGATCACCGCATCGTTCATCAGATATGCGGCGCCACTGTGGTAACCGGCTTCGGCGCTCGCGGCCAAATGGCTCCACAAGGTGACGCCATCATCCATCCACAGATGCATTGCAACCGGCGTGCCGGCTTGTTCAGCGACCAAGACTCGCAATCCCGGCAGCGGGCACAAGCTTTCGAAGTAGCGACGCGGAAACGCATGCAGGCCAGTCAGGCCGTGCCGATCGACCAGGTTGGCGTACATGTCGCACCAGCTGTCGAGCTCCTGACTCAGCGTAGACCATCGGGTTTGCAGCGAGCGGCTGGCACGTCTGATTTCGTAGCGATGGTGCTTGCTGTACTGAAACGGCAAATCCGGATCGTGAAAGTAATGACGCTTGAACGGGCGCCAGTGATCGGCTTGCCGCTCCAGCTGTTCTTGCAGCGCCTGCTGAAGTGGCAGGCAAACTGCAACCAAGCTGATGGCCGACAACTCGCGCAGTCGATCAAAATCCGTTTGCAGGGCGGCTGCCGATTCCAGCTCCCAGAG
>CAMLNB010000098.1 GCA_946481205.1 uncultured Kangiella sp.
AAAAGGAGCGCCATCGGCGCTCCTTTTTGTGCTGCATTAGCGTACTGGCTCTGGCTCTGGCTCTGGCTCTGGCACTCACTTGTTCTTGTCTTTGCCCTTGGCCTTACCTTTGCCCTGGTCTTTTGCTTTGCTCTTGCCATAGCCATGTTTTTTGGCCAGCCCCGGTGGCAGATGACGGTGGGTTTCTTCCACGACAATCCACGGCCCGTCAAAGGCACTGGCACGGACCCAGAAACCGTCGCGCAGCCGCCAATAGAAATCATCCCAGAAATAGAAACCCGGTGAGCCGACCACAACATAGACGCCGAGGCCGGAGTCAAAGCTCATATCGTGATTGTGCATTTTCTTGCGATAACCATGCGCCGGGGCATGCGCGGGTGGACCGCGGTCGTAGCCCCGGTCATGATCATGATGGATGTGAGGAAAGCAGCCACCCAGCAGCAGCGTCAACGAACTGGCGATCAGTATTTTTTTCATAGGTTTCAACCTTGTGTGCAGTGTGAGCGGCGCTAGTGTAGGGCATTCTTGCGGCGTGGAACCGGGCATCGATCGCACCGTTGGCGTCGTAACAAGTCAGCTCAGGCCGTTCGCACCAATCGACGTTTATGCTCGTACATTTTTTGGTCGGCCAAGGCCAATAATTGCTCGGCGCTGACCGCTTCGTCGTCCAGCAGCGCATAGCCCATGCTGGCACTTAGCGCCAGCATCTGGCTGGCAAGTGGAAACGGTTTGCTGAAGCTGTTTTGAAAACGCGGTGCCAGCGAGTCGGCATCGAGGTTGTCATAGCCTTGTACCAGCACAACAAACTCATCACCACCGATCCGGGCGATCACATCGGTGCTGCGAGCACTGCTGCGCAGTCGACGACCGACCTCAGCCAGCAATTGATCACCAACTTGGTGGCCATGTTGGTCATTGATCGGTTTGAAGCCGTCGAGATCAATAAACAGTAGCGCAACGTGGTAACGCGGATCGCGCTGAAACCGTTTGCAGGCCACGCCAATCTCGTGCAATAGCGCCGCGCGGTTGTACAAATGGGTTAGTGAATCGTGTTGGGCCAAGTACAGCACTTCAGCTTCGGTGCGTTTGCGTTCGGTGACATCGCGAGCGATGGCATACAGCAGTTTGCTGCCCGGGGTCGGCGCCGGCGTGGTCCAGTTCAGCCAGAGCCAGCGACCGTCTTTGCAGCGGTAGCGGTTTTCAAAGCTGATGGTGTCGATGCCGGTGGCAAGCTTGATCACTTCCGCCATGGTGGCATCGCGATCCTCAGGATGGACGAAGTCGATGAACGGTTGGCGCAGCAATTCTTCGCGCTGATAGCCGAGTGTGCGGATAAAGGCCGGGTTGACATCGAGAAAATAACCTTCGGTGTCGGCGATGCAAAGCATGTCGAGCGACAGCGCAAAGAAGTTGCGCCATTGCTCGATCAGCGCCTGAGCGTCGGTCAGCTGACTGACCATGTGCTGGTTATAGGCGCTCATGGTGCGGGTCAGCGAGTCCAGCTCGGTAACCCGGCTTTGCAGAATGGAAAATTCCTGGATGCCGCGGCGTAACAGCTCCAGCTTCTCATTCAGTAATGCCATCTGTTCCATACGTCATGGCATCCGGTATGCCTGCAGGCCCAATGCTGCAAGCATAGTTCAAGAAGCTAGCGTAGGCGGGGTGGTCGGCGCTGATAGGCAGTACGAGCGCGCCAGCGAGGCTGACGAATCACAACGGCTTAGCCGCGTCGCAGTTTGCGCTGCAACTCAAAGCGCTGGCGCAACAGCTGGCGCTGTTCCGGTGTCAGCTCGCGAAAACGGCGCACCTGCTCGCGCAGTTTCTGCCGTTGGTCTGGCGTCAGCTCCTGCCAGCGCTTGTGGGCCTTCCGCAGCTTCTGCCGTTGCTCGGGTGTCAGCTCGCGCCAGCGCTTGAACTGCTTGCCGGCGCGCTGTTTTTGTTCCGGGCTCATATTGTTCCAGCGTTCCAGACCTTGGACGATGCGTTGCCGCTGGCTGTCTGTCAGTTGTGGCCACTGCTCGGCGAATTTCTGCAGCTGCTGTTGCTGCGCCGCCGGCAGCGCGCTGAAGTCGGCAGGCACGGATGTGGCCTCGGCCGCCGCGACGGTGCTGACCAGCAGCGCTGCGCTGAGCATCAGGCTTGCGAGTAGCCGGTTCATTGTTTGTTCTCCACTGCCAATTTCGGTTGCGCGGTCGGGTTAGGGACCGCTGGCGCTTTCGCTGCGGGTGTGGTCGTTTCGCCGCTTGGCGGCGCGGCTTGCTCGGCGACATCGTCCGGGGTCGCCAGCGTGTCGTCGAAATCCTCCGGCAGTTCCAGTTCGCCTTGGTCATTGCCGTATTCGCCGAGGAATTCCAGCAACTCCAGGCTGAGTTCCGATTCCGGTCCGCCGACCGGCTCGCTCGCCAGCACGGTGGCGCCAAATAGCCCCAGCCCGATCGCCAATCGCCAGCCTTTCATGGTATCTCCGTGGTTCACGCCTGCGCGCGCCCTGAGCTTACGGCATGCCAGCCCCCCGTGGTCAACGGCTGATCGGCTGCCTGTTGTGGTGTTGAACGCGACTGCGACCAGCCGGTTGACCGGCGGCGAATAAATTTTTGCCGACGGCGGTCAACGCTGGCGGCCCAGCAGCGTGAAGGGTAGAGTGCCGCGCCAACCGGAGCGGCGTTTGCTCATCGGGAGAACAGCCAATGAAAGCTCTGCTCAGCGGAGTGCTATGTGCGGGCCTGCTCGGCCAAGCACCGGTTTATGCCAGCAACGAAGACGATGACGCCCTGCCGGGCATCGGCCACGCCAGCGTCGGTTGGCAGCAGGACGATGCCGACGGCGAATCGACCGCCATCGCCTTGTCCTTGCCGCTGACGCCGCAGTGGTACCTCAACGGCAGCCACGCCAAGGCCGACAATCAACTCGACAGCACGGACGGCAGCGACACCGTGTCCGCCACCAGTACCCGCTTCGGCATCAGCCTAGAGCGCGACGGCTGGGGCGGCAGCCTGTCGCAACTCGACTACGATGATGAAGCCGTGCTGGCGACCAGTGAGCTGCAGCTGATGCTGCGTCACCGCGGCGAACGGGTCGAGTTGGCGCTGGAGTTGTCGCAGCGCGAGCATGAGGTGACTGTCGAGCTGCCGCTGCGCACCGTGACTGAAACCTTCGACAGCCGCGGGGTTGGCTTGCACCTGTCGGTTCGCACCGACAACAGCTGGCGCGTGTTTGCCGGTTGGCAGCACTACACCTACGATGACAACCGGGTGCTGGACCCGAATTTCGGCAACCGTTTGTTGGATTATCCGAACCTGTACAGTCAGCTGATGGCGCAGCGCGATCAAGCCGACGGTGCACTGGTCGATCACAACGGCTGGTTGGGCCTGGATGTGCCGCTTAAAGATCATGTGCTCACGTTTGAACACGCGGTCAGCGAGCTGGAAATCGACGGCACCGGTTTCAGTACCGATACCATCATTCTGGCGCTGAACCTTGGTGAGCACTGGGGGCTGGATCTGAGTGCCGGCATCAGCCGTGGTGACGACACCGACAACATTCAGTTTGCCGGTATCACGGCGCATCTGTTCTGGTAATTTCATTTTTGTTTTGATGGGAGTAAGACGTCGGTGACCGACCTCACAGCCAATCTGCCTCGGCTCAAGCTGACCAAACACGAAGAGCGCCGGATCAAAGGCGGCCATTTGTGGATTTACAGCAACGAGGTCGACACCGTTGCCACGCCACTAAAAAACTTTACGCCCGGCCAGCAAGCCGTGGTCGAAAGCGCTACCGGCCAATTTCTCGGTGTTGCTTACATCAACCCGCATTCGCTGATCTGCGGCCGCATCATCAGCCGTGATCACCATGTGTTGGATCGCTCGTTACTGGTGCATAGGATCAATATCGCGCTCAGCTTGCGTGAACTGATGTTCCCGCAGCCGTATTACCGCTTGGTTTACGGTGAAAGCGACCTGTTGCCCGGTCTAGTGGTGGATCGCTTTGGTGACCACCTCGTCGTCCAGATCACGACCGCCGGCATGGAAGCGGTCAAGGACGAGATCGTCTCGGCGCTCGACAAAGTGATAAAGCCGGCGTCGATTCTGCTGCGCAATGACAGCAGCGCCCGCAGCTTTGAAAACCTGCCGAGTGAAGTCATCGTCGCGGCCGGCAACCCGCCGAAAGAAGTCGAGCTGATCGAAAACGGTGTCCGCTTCCTGGCGCCCTTGCACGATGGCCAGAAAACCGGCTGGTTCTATGATCAGCGACCAAACCGCGAATGGCTGCGTGGTTTGGTCAAAGGCAAGCGGGTGCTGGATGTGTTCTCTTATGTCGGCGCGTTTGGCGTGCAAGCGCTGAGCTTTGGCGCCGCCGAAGTGTGCTGCGTCGATGCCTCCGAATTCGCGCTCGACACCGCTGAACGAAATGCCGCCCTCAATGGTGGTGCCGACCGCTTCATGACCGTGCAAGGCGACGCCTTCGATGCTTTGAAGGAACTGAAAGCGGCTGACGAGCGTTTTGATGTCGTCATCGTCGACCCGCCGGCCTTTATCAAACGCAAGAAAGATCTGGCTGAAGGCATCAACGCTTACCGCCGCATCAATGAACTGGCGATGCGCTTGTTACCAAAAGACGGGTTGTTGCTGGCCGGCTCTTGCTCCATGCACCTGCCGCGCGAAGAGCTACATGAAGTGGTGCGCGCCTCCGGCCGCCACCTTGATAGGCATGTCCAAATCCTCGCCGAAGGCATGCAGGGCGCCGACCATCCGGTGCATCCGGCGATTCCGGAAACCCGTTATCTGAAAGCGTTCTTGGCGCGGGTGGTATTGCCGTGACGTTTGCTCGTTGTCGGGTGGGCCGTCGTCCGCCCGACATCACCATGAATGAAAAGACGGTACCGACTCACGCATCCTCTGTGAATTAGCGAATCGGAAAGCTGCTGAGATCGAGCTGATCCAGTCTGATCCGTAGCGACTCTCCGTCTACGTCAAACAACAGAAACTCCTCGCCGCCGCGGACTTCAATATCACGTATCACGGCCAATGCCTTGCGTTGAGCACCATCGGATTCTTTCCACTGCAGTTGCACCGGCTTACCGCGCATCGCGGCGATTTCCAACTCATCGTGCAGATCGCAGTTCAGGGGTTGATAGTCGGTCATCAAGCGGGTCTCCATCGGTTTTACCGCCGAGTTGGTTCCGGCGCCTATAATGCGCCAACTGCCTTGCCGGTGCTGTATGTCCCTGTCCAACCGCTTTACCCAGCTGACAGCCTTGCTGCGCCAGTACGAAACCTACTGGCGGCCGTCGCCGTTTGTCCACCCAACGCCAGCCTGGTGTCAGGACCATCCGGTGCTTGCGGAGGCCTGTTTGCAGTTGCCGGATGGTGTGCCGGCTGAACTGGAGGCGGAGCCGGCAGCGCTGCAGCAGTGGTTACAAGCTCTTCTGCCGGAGCTGCACGAGCTGGCGGAATTGCTGAGGCTGCCAGCGCCGCAGGCGATACCGCTGCCTTTGCCGGCACATTGGGCGGTCGATATTCCCGGTCGCAAATGGCAGCAGATTGCTGCGTTCGCCGCGTTGACGCCGGCGCATCACGGCCCGCTGCTTGATTGGTGCAGTGGCAAATCGCATCTCGGGCGCACGGTGGCGCAGCTGCGCAAGCAACCGTTGCTTGCAGTTGAGCGCGATGCAGTGTTGTGCCGTGAAGGCTATGAGCAGGCGCGTGCTGCTGGTATCAACGCCGAATTCATTTGTGCTGATGTGCTGCAGTCGCCACCGCCGTTGCCGCGCGATGCGCAAGTGCTGGCGTTGCACGCCTGTGGTGATTTGCACCGGAACCTGTTGCAGCACCTGGCGACACATCCGGTTCGCCAGTTGGTGCTAGCGCCCTGTTGCTATCATCTGTGGCTGCGTGAGGCTTATGCGCCTTTATCTGCGCTGGCGCAGCAGCAGAATCTGCAATTGGATCGCAACAGTGTCCAGCTCGCTGTGCAAGAAGCGGTAACCTCATCGTCGCGTACACGCAAGCAAACCGCGACGCTGGCGGCGTGGCGACTCGGATTTGACAGTCTGCAGCGTGAGCTGCGCGGCATCGATGCGTACATGAACACGCCATCGCTGCCGCAATCGGTGTTGGTGGAAGGCTTTGAAGCGGTTTGTCGACGCATTGCAGAACACAAAAAACTCGCCCTGCCCGATGGCGTTGATTGGCCGCATTATCAGCAACTGGGCGAGCAGCGTTTGCAGCGCGCCCAGAAGTTGCAAGTGGTGCGGCACGGTTTTCGCCGTGCGATAGAAATGTGGCTGGTGCTGGATCTGGCGCTGTATCTGGAGCAGCTCGACTATGCGGTTTCTTTGCAGCAATTCTGTGACCGGCAACTGACGCCGCGTAATATCCTGATTCGTGCCAACAAGAGTCATTGAATGCCTACACAAACCTGGCAACTGAACATCACCGAACCGGGCCTGATTGCCGTTGATCAGCTCGCGGAAAAGTCCGGCCTGCCGAAAGCGCGCATCAAGGATGCAATGAACAAAGGCGCAGCGTGGTTGAAGCGCAACGGCAAAGAGAAACGCCTGCGCCGCGCCAGTGCCGAGTTGTATCCCGGTGACCTGCTGTCGCTGCATTACGACACCCGTCTGCTGGCCTTGACGCCGCCGGAAGCAACCTTGCTCGCCGATGAAAAGCAGTACAGCGTCTGGGTCAAACCGGCCGGTGTGCTCGCGCAAGGCACCCGCGAAGGCGATCACTGCTCATTGCTGCGGATGGCCGAACTGCAATTGAATCGCGATGTGTTCTTGGTGCACCGGCTGGATCGCGAAGCGGCAGGGCTGATGTTGATTGCTCACACCGGCAAAGCCGCCGCTGCGCTATCGGCATTGTTTGCCGACCACACCGCTGGCGCGCAGGTGATCGACAAGCGTTATCAAGTGGAAGTGCGGGGTGAGTTGCCGGTGGAAGGGCATATCCAGAAGAAGCTGGATGGCAAACTGGCGAGCACCCATTTTCGGCGACTGGCATTTGATTGCGAGCGCAATTCCTCACTGGCAGAAGTGTTGATCGATACCGGCCGCAAACATCAGATTCGTCGGCACCTTGCCGGCATCGGTTGTCCGGTTTTGGGCGATCCGCAGTATGGCGAGGGCAATTCCGATACGCGAGGCTTGCAGTTGTTTGCGGTGCAGCTGAGGTTTGTTTGCCCGCTGACGAGGCGAGGCAGGGATTATCGGTGGGCGCTGGAAGGTGCTTCCGATGCTGAGTAAGTTGTGCGTGTAGTTGGATTTGCCGGTTTGCGCACCGGCGGGCGCCTCACTTTCTTTGCTCGTGCAAAGAAAGTAAGCAAAGAAACACGCCCCACGCGCCAGGATCGTTTTGTTGCCTCTGAGATAGCGCCCGGCGATTCGGTATTGTCGGCAACGGGCACGCAATGATGCGGCTCCTGCCTTATCAATGCTGCGCTGGCTATCCCTGCCAGCGCACCCGGCCGCCAATACCGAATCGCCGGCTGGCGCGAATGGGGACCCCATGTTCTAGCTGAGTCGGTTGCTTCGGCCTTTCATTTCGTCATTCCGCGAAGGGGAAGAGCCCGTGATTTCCGGCAAGAACTGCTTCTGCCTGCATTCTCATCGTCGCAGTGCAACGTTTCTTGCTGGTGTCGGCTGCGCCAGCAGTCTCGCTGCAGGTCACATCAAATTGCTGTGCAGGATTCGACTGGTAAAACTGCGCCTTAGATAGAATCCGCGCGGTAAGGTTTTGACCAGCACCCCATCAGGGCCAATCGCATCGGTCAGGATGCTGGCATTCGCCGCTTTCGGTCGCAGCTGCAGGTACTCACCATGGTGGGCGCTGATGGTTTCGACTTCGCCGAGCTGTATCTTCTCGGCGATCTCTTCGTAATCACGTTGCAGTTGCGCTTCAGTTTCCGCGTCAGGTTGCCAGAGAAAGGCGCTGCCGATACGGCGTTCGGCCAGTGGCAGTTCATCGCGATCTTCTACCGGCAGCCAGAGCACATGCGACAGCTTGGCGCGCACGAGGCTGTGTTGCCAGGGCTGCATGTCGCCGGGCAGCAAATGCGCGACACAAACCCAGGTTGATTCGGTTGGTAGTCCGTCGCTGCCGAATGGCAGCGTTTTCAATTCGATACCGAGTTCGGGGAAATCTGGCTGTGCCAGCGAGCCGCTGTTGGCGCCGAGCGCGCGTTCGATCAATTGGCCGAGCCAGCCTTTGTCGCGGCGCAGATCGGCTGGCGCGGTCACATCAAAACGCGCAGCGATGTCGGCCAGCGGCAACCCGGCAAGCGCGCGGGCGCGATCGAGCAGTTCGGTGACGGAGCGGGGTGGGGCGATGCGCATGGTTGAGCTGTTTTGTGCTTAACCGCGTTTCGGCGGCTCAGGTTGCAGCCAATCCAGAATCGGCCAACCATTCTGCAGTGCGTGTTCGCGCAGGATGGCATCTGGCGTCACGGCATAAGGGAAATGGGCGTGCTGCAGCAGTGGCAGATCGTTGTGCGAGTCGCTGTAGAAATGCAGATCGACGCTGTCGATGCCTTCGGCGTCGCAGAACGCTTGCAGGCGCTGCACTTTGCCTTCACGAAAGCACGGAATTCCGGTCAGCTCGCCAGTGAAAACGCCGTCCTGCAGTTCCGGTTCGGTGGCAAGCAGATCGCCGACATCGAGCAGCTCGGCGCTGGCGGTGGCAACGAAGCGAGTGGTGGCGGTGATGATCACGATGCGGTGACCGCGTTCGCGGTGCCAGTCGATACGCTCCATCGCTTTGCTGCGCAAACGTGGCGCGATGGACTGGGCGCCGAACTCGCGCCGCAGCTCGATCAGATCGCGTTCGCGTTTACCGACCAAGGGACCAAGCACCACACGGGCCGCCGCGTGGATATCGAGCCGGCCGGCGAGGTAGTCGGCAAACAGGGCATCTTTGTTGCGCAAATGGTCGGCGCCGACCCAGCCGCGGGCAAACAGGAATTCAGCCCAGAGCTGGTCACTGTCGCCTTCCAGCAGGGTGTGATCGAGATCGAACAACGCGAGAGTCATGTGCTGCGGTACAGGTTCGGTGATTTAGACGGCTATTGCACCGCATCGTGGCGCGAAATGCACGCGTTGTCATCAAGGTGGTTGCTGCGTGACCGACCGTGTGGAAGAATCGGTCGCAAGTACAACCGGCTGGATTGCCGGCATGATTGACGCGGAAGGTTATCGCGCCAACGTTGGTATCGTCATTTGCAACCGTGATGGCCAACTGTTCTGGGCGCGCCGCAAGGGTCACGATTCCTGGCAGTTTCCGCAAGGCGGGATCAATGCCGGCGAGTCGCCTGAGCAGGCGCTGTTCCGGGAACTGCGCGAAGAAACGGGGCTGACCCGTAATGAAGTCCGTGTGCTGGGCAGCACCCGCGACTGGTTGCGTTATCGGCTGCCGCAGAAATACATGCGGCACGATTCCAAACCCTTGTGTGTCGGCCAGAAGCAGCGCTGGTTTCTGCTGTTATTGACTGGCGACGAGAGCAAGGTCAATTTCTACGAAACCGATCACCCTGAGTTCGACGGCTGGATGTGGGTCAATTACTGGTACCCGGTCCGGCAGGTGATCGCGTTCAAGCGTGAAGTCTACCGTCAGGCGCTGGCGGAACTGCTGCCGTTTGCCGCGCAGCTGGCGCGCGGCGGTCCGGTGCCGAGCAATCGGCCCGAAGGCCAACGCCAAGAAGGCCAGTCGCAACAACGCGGCCACCATCGCCGGCGACGCAATCGCTGAAACCATGACACTGACAAACAAAAACGCGACCCGGGGGTCGCTTTTTTGTTTGCAGATTGCTTGCCGCTCTTATGGCGCGAATTTTTTCCGCAGCATGTCATAGAGCCGCGCGGTTGCCGCCAGCTCGCCACCACTGAGTCGATCTTGTGATTGCAGTTTGCCCATCAGCTGTTCGACTTGCTCTTCGATGGTCAGCGGTTTTGGCGGTTCGACCGGTGCCGGCGCGGGGGCCGGTGCCGCAGTCGCTGCTGCCGCCGCGCCAGCGGCTTGCGGCTGACCCCACTGCAGATTCTTGAAGCTGTCTTGCAGTTCCTGTTGGCGGCGGCGATGAGCTTCTTCGGCGTCGTATTCGCGCTGCTTTTCCAGCCGCAGTTGCTCGGCTTCGTCGGCGGCGCGCTTGGCTTCGAGGCGCTTCTTCTCCTCGAACACTTTCATCCGTTGTTCCTGCACCAGCTTGGCTTGTTCGGCGATTTTGGCCGCTTCGGCGGTGGCGATGGCTTCCTGCGCTTTCAGCTTTTCGACTTCTTGCTGTTCTTTCTTCACCGCCACTTCTTGCTTGGCAATGGCATTGAAGTCATCGATGCGTTGAACCAGGGCGTGGTACATGCTTTTGACCCTCATTTGCAGGGCGGTCAGACCGTATTTTTGGTGGAAGTCGCCGGCTTCGGTCAGGAAGCGCAGTTCTTTGATCAAGCCTTCGACGAAGGCCGGCCGGAACCGCTGTTCCTTGTCGATCCGAGCCAGCGCCTCGTGGTAATGCCGGTGGGCATTTTGGTACCACTCGGCTTGACCGAGGTCGTCATCCTTGAGGTGAAACTGGCCGAGCGTCTTGGTGACTTCATCCCAGCTGAAATCCTCGCTGGCGCTGCGGGCGGAGAGCTCAGCGACCGCGGCTTTGAGCGTGTCGCGTTCCTTGTAGGTGGCTTTGAAGGTGTTCCAGGCCTGACCCGGATCCTCCTTGGCCAAATCGCGTAAATAGCCGAGGTGGCCGCGCCATTCACTGAGTCGCTGCTTCAAATCGGGTTTCTTGTCGTTGTTGTCGGAGGCCATTGGCGGATGCGGAGTGAGGTAAAACTGGGAAAGCAGTCACAGGATTAAAGCAGTCAGACCGCTGAATCGGCAAGCGCCCGTTGCAAAAGCTCGCTGACCCGGCGCTCGGACCAACCGGTCAAAGACCAGTCGGTCACGAAGCCGCAGTGGCCGCCGTGGCGGGTGATCTCCAGGGTCAGCTGGGCCGGTTTGCGGATCGCTTGCCAGTCGGCGACCGGGATAACCGGGTCGTCGGCGGCGACAATGACGTGGGTCGGCGCCGGCAATGCGGCCAGCTTGGCTTCGGTCATGGCATAGCCATTGAGGTAGTCGAGCAGGCTTGGGTACTCGGTGTGCTGCTCGACAAAGTGCGCGGTCAGCGCGGTCAGGTTTGGCAAACGGCGCCAGCGGTCGTCGCGAAATTGCTCCGGGTGCACGGCGGCTTTGCGCTGCAGCGATTCCTTCCATTTGCGCAGAAAGTAGGCGCGGTACAGCAGCGGCCCGGTTTCCAACGCGCGCAGCGTTGCTGGCGGACTGATCACCGGGCAGACCGCGACCACTTGCTTGAGCGGTGCCTCGCGTAGCCGCAGCGAAACCCGCATGGCGAAGTTGCCGCCGAGCGAAAAACCGGCCAACGCCAGACTTGGCGGTTGCAAACGGTGCACTGCATCGAGCACGGCGAGCGCGACTTCTTCATCGCGGCAGGAATGGAACAACTCCGGATTGAGGTGATGGCTGTCGCCGTGATCGCGCAGGTTCAACCGCAGCACATCGAAGCCGGCGTTGAACACTTCGGTGGCGGTGGCGAGCAGGTAAAGCGAATCGCTGGAGCCCTCCCAGCCGTGAATCAGCACGACCAAAGGCCGCTTGGCGACCGGTGGTTGATCTTGAACCGGGTGCTGCGACAGCCAGCCGAGCAGCTGGGCATCGCCAGCGTGCAGCAGCAGGCTGCGGCCGTTGTCGTGCAACACGCGAGCAGCCGCCTCGATGCGGGCACGCCGGTTGGGCAAGCGCGAGGCGATGCCCTGCAGATGCGGATTGCGCAGCAGGCCACGTGGCGCGAAGCTGGAGGATAGCGATGAGGGCGCGAATGCAGTCATGCCGGCAATTATACGGAGCGTGTACCGAATGGGTCATGCCAATCCGCTACAATCTTTGGCATCGATGTCGACATTGACGGGCGAGTGGCCATGGCAGCCAAAACAGCAGAACAACAGGCGGTTGCACAGCATCTGGCCAATCTGGTCGAGAGTTTTTCCAAACACATTCCGTTTCACCGAACCGTCGGTCTGCATTTTGACCAGGTCGACAGCGAACGCTGCGTGCTGCGGTTTGCATCGCGCGCCGAGCTGATCGGCAATTATGTGCAGGGCATTCTGCATGGCGGCGTCATCGCCACCGTGCTTGATGTTGCCGGCGGCACCATGGCGGCGGTCGGCCTGATCCACAAACACGGCCACGCCAGCGAGGAGGAGATCCGCGAGCGGTTGTCGAAACTCGGTACCATCGATCTGCGCATCGATTATTTGCGTCCGGGTCGCGGCGCGGCGTTTCGCGCCGAGGCGGTGCTGCTGCGCGGTGGCAACAAGGTCGCGGTCGCGCGCATGGAGCTGTACAACGACAGCGAGGAATTGATCGCTGTCGGGACCGGCACCTATCTGGTTGGTTGAAGCTGTTTTTTTTCCCGACTGAGTGAGCATGACTGAACATCGACGCGGTCTGTTATTGGCAGGCAGCGCCTATC
>CAMLNB010000099.1 GCA_946481205.1 uncultured Kangiella sp.
ATTACGGCGTGCGTTGGCAGATTCTGCTGTTTGGTCATGGCTTGCTGGACCAACTGCGACAACCGTTTCTGGGCCTGACTGCGCACGCGCTGTTGTTGCCGCTGCCCGCTGAGCTGGCTGCTGATGCCCAGGCCGCTGATGCTGCTATTGCTGATTGCATCGCACGCGAAAGTGCCGAGTGGACACCGGCGCATTTGGCGCCGCTGCCGATTCTGGGTATTCCGGGCTGGTGGCCGGGCAATGACCACGAAGTGTTCTACGACAATCGCCAGTATTTCAGGCGGGAACGGCGACGGCAGCAAACGACAGCGCCTGAAAATCCGTGACTCTGTTGCGTGAATGCAGGCGCATTCGGCGCTATCAGTTTGTGCGCTCTGGCGCGAGGCTTGCTGCCGAATCGGCAGGCCAACACACCTCAACACACAAGCCTTGCGGTGAACGATTGTGCAGGCGGATCTGTGCGCCGAGTTGCAAGGCTGCTTCCCGAGCAATCGCAAGTCCGAGACCTGAGCCGGTGACATGATGACCGAGCTCGCGATAGAACGGCTCGAAGACTTGTTCGTGTTTGCTGGGGTCGATCCCTGGGCCTTCATCGCATAATTGCCAACACAGTTCCTGTGCGCTGCGGCTGATGCGAATCTGCAAACGCGAATGCTCCGGTGAGTAGCGAATGGCGTTGTCGAGCAAATTTCGCAACAAGGCGCGTAGCGCCATTTCGCTGCCTGATACCTGAGCATTGTCCAGCGGGACAAACTCAAGCTGCTGATGTTTGGATTCGAGCAGAATGGCCAGCTCATCCAACAGTTGCTGCGTCAGTGTGCTGAGGTTTTGCTTTGATTGAGGTGCTGCAATCGTGTTGCCGGGCTGGCGCGAGTGCTCCAAACGGCTAAGCAGTAGCAGCTGCTCGACCAGGCGATTGGTGCGGACAATACCGGCTCTGACCTGTCGCAAAGCTTCGGTGCGCTCGGCACCATCCGACGCCAGGGCATTCTCGGTATGTACCTGTAACGCCGCCAGCGGTGTGCGCAGCTCATGCGCGGCATCCGCGATAAAACGCCGCTGCTGCTGAAACGCGTTGGCCAGACGTTCCATCAGTGTGTTGAAGCTGCGTACCAGCGGTTGTATTTCTTCCGGCGCGAGCTCGGTTGGTAACGGCTGCAACTGCTCCGGCGTGCGCGCTTCAATGCTGGCCGTTAGCGAGGTGATGGGAGCCAGCGCGCGGCGCAAAGCCAGCACGATCAGTAGCGCCATAACCGGAATCAAGGTCAGTCCTGGCCAAACTGTTTGCAGGGCAATTTCGGCGGATAGTTCGCCGCGAACGTCATCACGATGGCCGACCTGAATCCAGCCGCCGCCGGCGGTGCTCAGTGTGAAAACGCGCCAGTCGTGCTCGCCGTGTTGTTGCTCGCTGTAGCCAGCGACGTAATCGGAAAAGGGTTCATGCGGCGCCGAATCGGAACGTGCTTGCAGCTTGCCGTCTGCGCTCCAGAGCTGGAAAGCAATCTTGTTTTCGTAGGCATGGCCGAGCGCATCACGCTCCCATTCTTCGCTAACCGCTTCCTCATCGACATTGATGTTGCCATGCCAGCTTTCGATGGCCAGCAAACCCGCTTGCCGTTCAATAGCCGGTGCAAGCGAGGCGCGCAAGACTTTTGCGTGCTGGGCAAGTTGGGCGTCGAACACTTCCTCAAGTTCGTGACGGCTTTCCAAGTAGCCGGCGACGGCTGAAACAATCAGCAGCAGAGCCATCAGGCCGAGTAGGGTACTGAGCAGGTAGCGGCGCAGGCTCACAAACTGGCATCCCGATTGAGGCCAGCATCGGGATCGATGGTATAGCCAATACCCCGGACAGTTCGGATCAAGTCATTGCCAAATTTCTTGCGCAGGTGATGAACATGCACTTCGATGGTGTTGCTACCGACTTCCTCAGCCCAACTGTACAGCGTCTGTTCAAGCTGTTCCCGACTCAACACATTGCCTTTGTTTTCCAGTAAGGCTTGCAACAAAGCAAATTCTCGTCGCGGCAGGATGACCGGACTGCCGGCAAGTTCAACACGATGACTGTTAAGGTCCAGGCGCAGAGTGCCATGCTGAATGCTGTTGTCGACCCGACCACTACGCCGCCGCTGCAATACCCGTAGCCGCGCCAGCAATTCGTCAACACTGAACGGTTTGCCGAGATAATCGTCGGCGCCGGCATCAAGCCCGGCAACGCGGTCCTGAACATCGTCGCGTGCAGTCAGAATCAGCACCGGCACCGATTCGCCGCGCTTGCGGGTGTTGCGCAGGACTTCCAGACCATCGCGCTTGGGCAAGCCGAGATCGAGCACGACCAGATCAAACTGCTCGTTTTGCAAGGCTAGCTCGGCAGCAACGCCGTCGCGAAACCAGTCAACGCTGTAACCGGCTCGACGAAGCGCCGTGACAATGCCTTCGCCGAGCAGCTGGTCATCTTCCGCAAGCAGTAATCGCATCCGTCACTTCTTCAGTTTTTTCATGATTTTGGCCTGCAGCGCCTCCGCTTCTTTGCGTCGACCTTGATCGGCCAGTTCGCGACCGGGTCGCGGCGCGGCTTGCAGGGCTTTGCTGATCGCCGCAGCGGCTGCGACATATTCGTCTTGTTCATACAAAAAATCGGCATAGAAATAATTGCTGTCGATGCCGTCCGGATTCTCGGCCAAACCGGCCTGCAGGTGTGAACGGGCTTTATCGTCATCACCAAAGCCGACCGGCCAACCGGGCACTTGATAGTATAGGCTGCCAAGACTGGTATGGGCGGACCCGGCGAGGGCGTGGGGATCTTGCTGCAACGCCGTTTCAAACTTCAGCTTTGCCTGTTTCACCAAACTCAGCGCTCCGAGACCGCCCTTGGCACCTGCATAAGTAGACAGGATGATGCCTTCCCAAATCAACGCTTCGGCTGCCAGTGGGTGCGCGTTGCTGACCGTGGCTGCATCGGCGGCCAACGCGGCAAACGCTTTCTCTTGATCGTCCTCGGGGGTCTGGTACTTGATCTCCGCCCAACGTGTTTGCAGTGCGACGACATCGGGACTCAGCTCGGCGCGTGCAACGCTGCCCAGGCTGGCACCGAACAGCAGCACAAGCAGTAAGAAGTGTGGCAAACGTGATTTGGGTAGCAACATGGTAGTTTCTCCTCAGGAACGGGCATAGCGCTTGACCAGCGGCAGTTGCTTGGCAAGTGCACGGTCAATCAGCTGTGGGAACAGGGCATTCAAACGCACGAATAATTTCTCCGGCCAGCCGAGTTGGCGTCTTGCCGGTCGAGTCCATAGCGCTTCGAGCACCGCATCCGCCACTACTTCCGGCGGATCCATATGGACTTTCAGTGCTTGATTCATGGCCATCACATTCGCAGGGTTCAGCGCGGTGCGGGTCGCTCGCGGTGACAGGGTGGTGATCGCAATGTCGCTATCGGCCAGTTCACGGCGCAAGCTTTCGGCAAAGCCGGTCAGGCCGAATTTGCTGGCCGCGTAGGCGGCGTAGCCGGCATGCCCGATGCGACCAAATGTCGAGGTAATGAAGATCAATTGGCTGCTACGCTGCAGATGCAACTGCGGCAACAGCGCATGGGTGAGCAGCATGGGGGCCAGCAGATTGATCTGCATCGTCATGGTCAACACCGATTCCGGCTGCTCTTCGAACAGACCGAACTGATTCCAGCCAGCGTTGTGAATGACTTTGTTGATCCCGCCCGGAAAGCGTCGTGCGGCCTCGACAATGGCGGCACGGCCATTGGTGTCGGTCAGATCGGCAGTAACCGTATGAATGTCGGCATTTTTTGGCAGCGTTTTTCGCAGCGTCGCCAATTCGCTGTCTTCGCGTCCGTGTAGCAGTAGCGAGGCACCGGCACTGGTCAAGCGCTGGGCAATCGCGCTGCCGATGCCGCCGGTAGCACCAGTAAGGAGAATGCGCGAATCAGGCAGCGTGAGCATGGCTGGCATCTCCAGAGAGGGGGAGCGAGCGGAAAACATCGCCATACAAGCGATAGAAGCGTTTGGCGGCATGGATCACCGCGGCCTGATCGGCAGGATCGTCGAGGCGATCCATCAAGCTGCGAAAGAATTCGATGTGCTCCAGATCAAGCGAACCATGCGACAGCAGGTAGCTGAAAGCTTGTTGCGGCAGCTTCAGTTTTTCCTGAATGATGTGCGCCGCATTGGTGGCCAGCTGAATGCTGGTGCCTTCCAACACCTGAACCATGCCGAAGAATCCAACCGGATTGCGTCGCTGCACCGTGTCATAGGCATAGGCGACCATCATTTCGGTGGCAAACGCCGGTGTGCCAGAACGTACGGCGGCTGCATCGCCACCACAGGCGCGGATATCATTCAGAATCCATTCTTCGTGGCCGATTTCTTCCTCGATATATTCTGCGGCGGCGGTGCGCAGCCAGCCATGTCGTTCATCAAGGCGCGCACCGACGGCCATCATCAACGGCACCGTATGTTTGACGTGGTGATAGGCTTCGGTCAGGAAGGCGAGATAGGTGTCCCGATCGATATCGCCGGCCAAGGTGCGATGAATGACCGGTGACTCCAGCAGATAGTTGCGTGCGACGCTGGTTTCGCGCTGCAGTTGTTCAAAGAATGACATCAGGGCTACCTCGTTCAGCAGACAGGTGATGGAAGTGTGAGAGGCGAATCGGCGGGCGTTTGATTCGCATCGATTAGGTAACGGGAAAGCACGGCGCTGCCATAGCGTTGCCAGATCGCTTCGCGTTTAGGCCGGCCGTTGCTAGTTAGCAAGCCGTTCTCGACCCGAAACTCTTCCGTCGCTGGCAGAGCAAAACGTAACTGGGCGTAATCGGGCAGTCGTCGATTGACACGCGCCAGTGCGGCCTGAACGCTTGCCACGGAGCAGTCGGGCAGAGTGACCACCACGGCAGCCAATGCCGGTTGGCTTTCGCCAAATACCGCGGCTTGCAGAAATTCAGGTTCTGCCAGCAATTCGCTTTCCGGCCACTCTGGCGAGACGTTGCGGCCAAAACTGGTGATCAGCAGGTTTTTCTTGCGACCGTTGATCTGCAAAAAGCCATCACGGTCTACCATGCCGATGTCGCCGGTGGCCACAACATTGCCCTGAGGGTTTTGCTCGACGCCAGTGCTGCCATTGCTATCGAGATAGCCAAGGAAGGCATTGCCATGGACGAGCAACTCGCCATCATTTGCGCGCTCGACTCGAACGTGTGGCAGTGGCTTGCCAACCGTGCCAGCACGCCGATCAGTCGGGGTGTTGACTGCAACCACCGACGCACATTCCGACAGGCCATACCCTTCGTAGACAGGTAGCGCCAATGCCTCTGCGCGGGCCAACAGCTCAGCGGAGACTCGTGCTCCACCTACGGCGACAAAGTGCAGACTGTCGTGGCGAAAGATGGTTGGCGCTTGCTCCAGCACGGTCAGTAAACTGCTCAGCATTTGCGGCAACAGGATGATGCTGTTGGCCTGCTCGCACTCAATGCGATGCAGCAACACGCTCGGATCGAACTGGCTGCTACCGGTCAGGCCGACATCTTTGAGTGGCGGCAGCACAACTCGAGCGCCACTCAGGAGTGCGCTGTAAACGCCAGCGACATTTTCCAGCAGCACCGCCAATGGCAACACGCAGAGGTGCGTGGCAATTGCCAGTGTGCTGGTAACGGCTTGCAGTGACTGCGCCACTTGCCATTGCTGTTGTGCACTCAGGCAAACACCTTTCGGCGTACCCGTGGTCCCGGATGTAAACGTGATTTTGCTGGTGCCGAGCGGCAGCGCTGTGACCTGTTCAAGTTTTCGCGTGTAACCTGCGATGTCGTTGCCAAGGCTGGTGATGGCAGGCGGTGCGACGGCGGTGAAACCATTACCAGCATTGGGGCCAGGCAGTTGCTTTGGCATCAGCAGCAAATCAATGCTGGCTTGGTTTAGCACATGCTGCTGCTGGGCTGCGGTGAAAAACAGCGGTAACGGCACGCAAACGACATCCGCTACTTGCGCGGCCAGATCCCAGAGCACGAAGCTGACACTGTTATCGAGCTGCAGGGCCATGCGCTGAATGTTGTGTTCGCGCAGCCATTCGGCGGCGGTGCTGACGTCGCGTATCAGTTGGCGATAGTTCAGACAATGCTGCCCGTCTTGCAAGGCAACCTGATCAGCAGCGCTGATCGCCAGATGCATCAAACGCGTCCACGCGCTCATGACGTGGCACTCCGAAAATCTGTCGGTATCCGTGCTGCCATGACGGTGCAAGGTTGATCGTAGTAGCGGCCCCAGTCCGCCGCTGCCGCACCGAGTCGGCTTTTTTCCGCTGCAACGAGTGCAGCCAGCGGAATGCCATGTTTGCGAAAGGCATTGGCGACGGTATTGGTGACGTTGCAGACCACCGCTTGGTAGTTCATGGCTCCCAGCCAGCGCCCCATGGCACCGATCAGGACTCGCGTAGCGCCAGCGGTTTCGCCGACCAGATTGCCGACTTCGACAATGTCGGCGCGGGTAAGCTCGGCATCAAGTTTGGTTTGCAGCAGCTGCTCGACTGGCGCATCAAGGTACTGCTCAAGAAACAGTGCTTGCTCTGCGGCCGGGCGACAGCCGGCCGCGGCAACCAATGCGTTGTTGGCATCGCGCAAACCAAACAGGATCGGCATGAACGAATGGATGCGTGCATCGTACGCACGGGCAAAGCCAGTGCGAACAAACTGCTCCAGCTCGAAGCGCTGCGGATGTGCAGCAGGGTAGGCTGCAAACTGCAGTGGCCCGGCGATGCGCGGGCTGGGGTGACACAAAACTTCTGCAGTGCAGGATGGCATGACCAAGCTCCATCGAATTCGATGGGCTCAGTCTCGGTGGCCTAGCTTAAGACCGGATTAAGCGAGGTTCCGGCAAATTGTGCTTGTTTTGGCAATACGGCCGGGAACTTTTGTTGTGGCTGGTGTTCGCGCAGCAATCGATTGTACGGGCTTGGCAGGTCAGTGCTGGCACAGCAGCAGCTGTGCAGCTTGATTGGGTACTATCAATAGCACCGCGTGTTGGCCGAACAGCGCACCCAGTGAACGGCCAAGGCCCGTACTGATGTTCAGGATCAAGAATCCCGGCTCTTCCGGCCAGCTGGGCATATCGGCGGTGGCGTAACCGACACCAGGAAGCCAGCGCAGCCGACGTGCGATCAGAATTTGCTCCAGCGCCGCATGACGAGTGTGATTGAGCGCCGCCGGTAGTCGATGTGAGCGGGGATTGTGGGCGCTGATAAACACCGCTTGCGAGCAATGCTGCATGCGCAGGTAATCATCGAGCGCGGGGGCCAGTGCGCCAATCTGCACGACGCAGGCTTGCGTCGGCAGCTCCATCCGATACTGGCTGCTGTGATAGAGCTGCAGGAGTTCCGGACTGATGGTCATGCCGGTGGTTTCCGTGCTGAACAACGGGCGCTGCATGTGGCGTGATGCCGCTGACACGCAGAGGAGCTATTGTTCTTCATGGTGGCAGCCTGTTCGGGAAAAGCAATACGCGCTGTGGTGCCGATGCAATATGCAATGTGCGCAAGTGGTGATACCAGGGAGTGGAAACGGCGTGTCGCTGGGTGCTATGAACGGGAACTGTTGCGCGAAAACGCAAAGCCCAGAAACAAAACAGCCACCGGGACGGTGGCTATCGTTGCACAGACAAGAGCGTTACAAGAACTGCCAATTGCTGCATGCGTTTCTTTTTACAGAAAAAGAATGGTCGGAGTGACAGGATTCGAACCTACGACCCCCACGTCCCGAACGTGGTGCTCTACCAAGCTGAGCTACACTCCGACTGTGCTACAACTTCTAAGGTTTTCCGGGAAAAAACCTCAGCTGCGACGGCTTACTGCGTAATCGGCTACCGTCATCAGCGCCTCGCGCCAGGGCGAAGGCCGCATATTCTGCAAAACCTCCTTCGCTTTTGCAACGGCTTTTTGTGCGGCGGCGAAAGTCTCTTCGATCGCGCCGGTTTCACGCATTGCTTGCTGGATGGGGATGAGGTTTTCGCTACCGCCGTTCTCAATGGCAGCACGGATCATCGCCGCTTGTTCTGGTGTGCCATGCGCCATGGCATGCAACAGCGGCAGTGTCGGTTTGCCTTCGGCCAGATCATCGCCGACGTTTTTTCCGAGTTCGCCGCTGTCACCGGCGTAGTCGAGCGCATCGTCAACCAGCTGGAAGGCGACACCGAGTTCAAGACCGTAGGTCGCCAGCGCGTCTTCTTCTTCCTTGCTGGCACCGGCCAGCACCGCAGCGAGCCGGGTGGCGGCTTCAAACAAAATGGCAGTTTTGGCGTGAATGACCTGTAAATAGCGCTCGACCGTCACGTCTGGGTCGCCGATGTTCATCAGCTGCAGCACTTCGCCTTCGGCGATTTGATTGGTCGTGGTCGACAGGATGTCCATGACCCGCATCAGGCCGACATCGACCATCATCTGGAACGCGCGCGAGTAGAGGTAGTCGCCGACCAGCACGGCCGCTTCATTGCCGAATCTGGCATTGGCGGTCTGGCGACCGCGGCGCATGTCGGAATCATCGACCACGTCGTCGTGCAGCAGGGTAGCGGTGTGGATGAACTCGATCACCGCCGCCAGCGTGTGGTGGTGTTCGCCCTGATAGCCAAGGCCGCGAGCAGCCAGCAGCAGCAGCATTGGCCGCAGCCGCTTGCCGCCACTATTGATGATGTAATGGCCAATCTGGTTTACGAGTACAACATCGGATTGGAGCCGGCGCAGAATCAGCGCGTCGGTGGCGGCCATGTCGTCCTTGACCAGCACGCGTACGTCATTGATATCCATGCAATCAGCCTGTCGGCAGGCCCGAAAACAGCCGGGCGAAAAGGGATGAACGAAAGTGGCGCCATGCTAGTGACCGGCGCTGCGTCCTGCAAGTTGGCCGTAAAAAGCTGGCAAATTGATGAAAAAGTGGCCGAAAACGGCCGGTTATGCGTCGGGCGCGACCAGCCGACCAGTGCGGTCTTGCCATCGCGGCGGGTCGGATCGCGTCATAAAACACCGCTTTTCCCGCCGAAAAGCCGGATTTGGCTTGCGGCGCGGCACGGCTTTTGGCTAGAATTCGCGCCCCTCGCGGGCTCCCAAGTGTTTTGGCCAATGGCTGAAACCGCCTGTTAGAGGCCCCAGATACAAAAAGATTGGAGTCAACATGTACGCAGTCATCATCAGCGGTGGTAAGCAACACCGCGTGCAAGAAGGCGAAGTGCTTCGCCTCGAACTGCTCGAAGGCGCCACCGGCGCAACTATCGAGTTCGACCAGGTGCTGATGGTCGCCAAAGACGGCGATCTGAAAATTGGCCAGCCGCTCGTTGCCGGCGCCAAAGTCACCGCGGAAATCGTTGATCACGGTCGTGCCGACAAGGTGCGCATCCTGAAATTCCGCCGTCGCAAGCACCACATGAAGCGTCAGGGCCACCGTCAGTGGTTCACTGAAGTCAAGATTACGGGCATCAAGGCCTGAGTTGCAGGAGTAGAGACAAATGGCACATAAGAAGGGTGTATCCAGTTCCCGCAACGGTCGTGAGTCCCATTCCAAGCGTCTGGGCGTGAAAGTGTTCGGTGGCCAGGAAGTGGTTGCCGGCAACATCATCATTCGCCAGCGCGGCACCGAATTCCACGCCGGTGACAACGTCGGCATGGGCCGCGACCATACCTTGTTCGCGCTGACCAATGGCAAGGTTGCCTTCGTTGAGAAAGGCAAGCCGATGCGCCGTTACGTGACCGTGCAGCCGAACTAATCGGTCTGTCTGGTTCAACAAGGCCCCGCATTGCGGGGCTTTGTTTTTGGTAGTAGCTGTACTTTTGTTGAAGAGCCCATTTGGTCGACTGTGAGCGAGCAAACTAGAATTTGCCCGCCAGCGCCGCTGCAGCCCTTGAGGAATGTGTCATGAAGTTTGTTGATGAGGTCACCATTACCGTGAAAGCCGGCGACGGCGGTAACGGCGTTGCCTCGTTCCGCAAGGAAAAGTTTGTCCGTTGGGGCGGCCCGGATGGCGGCGATGGTGGTGATGGCGGTGACGTCTGGCTGGAGGCGAGCGATTCGGTCAATACATTGGTCGATTACCGCTATGTTCGTCGCTATGACGCGATCCGCGGCGAAAATGGCGGTTCGCGCGATTGCACCGGCCATCGCGGTGAAGACATCACGCTGCGGGTGCCAGTCGGCACCCGGGTGATGGATGACGTCACTCAGGAATTGATTGGCGATCTGACTCGTCCGGGTCAGCGTTTGCTGGTCGCCAAAGGCGGCTGGCATGGTCTCGGCAATACTCGCTTCAAGTCATCCGTAAACCGGGCGCCGCGCCAGACCACCAAAGGAAAACCCGGCGAACTCAGAGAGTTACGGCTGGAAATTCAGGTGCTGGCTGATGTCGGTTTGCTCGGTTTGCCGAACGCTGGCAAGTCCACGCTGATTCGCGCCGTCTCGGCCGCCAAGCCGAAAGTCGCCGATTATCCGTTCACCACCTTGATCCCGAATTTGGGCGTGGTCCGGGTCAAGGGCGAGAAGAGCTTTGTCGTCGCCGACATTCCAGGCGTGATCGAAGGCGCAGCCGAAGGTGCCGGTCTGGGCATCAAATTCTTGAAGCATTTGAGCCGTTGCCGTGTTTTGCTGCATTTGGTCGATATCGCTCCGCTGGACGAATCCGATCCGGTCTATCACGCCAACGCCATCGTGCAGGAACTCGGTAAGTTCAGCCCGCAGCTGGCGGAAAAGCCGCGCTGGTTGGTGCTGAACAAGCTCGATTTGGTGCCCGAGGAAGAACGCGAAGCGCGTTGCCAGGACATCATTGACCGGCTCGGCTGGACCGGCCCGGTGTTCAAGATTGCCGGCATCAACAAGACAGGCACCGAAGAGCTTTGCTTCAAGATCATGGATTACCTCGACAGCCTGCCGAAGGAAGAAGCGAGCGCGGCTATTCCCACTCAGGAGATTCCGTGGGAAGTCCGCCAGCGTCCGGAGCCGACCGCTGATGAAATCGAGGAATGGGACGATCCGGAATGGAACGACGGTGTGTGGGCGGATGAGTCCGACATCGATGGCGACGAAGTCTTGGATGAAGACGAAGCACTCGACGAGGACAGCGAAGAAGACGATCGCCGTTAATACCGCCGTCGTCCGCAACCGCCACAGCAAAACGCCCATCTTTTGATGGGTGTTTTGGTTTCCGGGACCGGCCAGTGCCAATCACAGGCAACAAAAAACCCGGCCTGAGCCGGGTTTCGCGCAATCCAGTGAAGGATTAGGCCATGGCCTTGATGTGCGCCGACAGACGGCTCTTGTGACGAGCAGCCTTGTTGGCGTGGATCAGACCTTTGCCAGCGGCGCTGTCGATCACCGGCTGAGCGGTGGTGAAAGCGGCGGTAGCGGCAGCCTTGTCACCGGCCTCGATGGCCTTGATGACTTTCTTGATGTACGTACGCAGCATCGAACGCTGCGAAGCGTTCAGTTCGCGAGCGCGTTCGGACTGGCGGGCGCGCTTTTTGGCAGACTTGATGTTGGCCAAGGTCCTACTCCTGAAACTCGGTAAATCGACCGGAAATTCGGTTCCACACGTGGAAGGGCGCGAAATATGCCCAAAAAACCGACCCAAGTCAAATGGAAACCCGCATTTACCAGCAGATTCCCGCGGATTTTCTGGCTCTGGCCGGGGCCGGACGCTACCATGCGCGGCTTCGTGAACACCGATCCAAGAACGGGGAAGTTATAGATGGCAGGCCATCTGCTGCGATCCGGCACCATCGTCAGCGCCATGACGCTGATTTCCCGCGTATTGGGCCTGGCCCGCGAGGTTGTGGTCGCCAATCTGCTTGGCGCCGGCATGGCCTCGGATCTGTTCTTTGTCGCCCAGAAAATCCCGAACTTCCTGCGCCGGCTGTTTGCCGAAGGCGCATTCTCGCAAGCCTTTATTCCGGTGCTGGCCGAATACGAAGCCAAGCGTTCACGCGAAGAAGTGCTGGCGCTGCTGAACAAGGTGTCCGGCACGCTCGGTCTGATTCTGCTGGTGCTGACGGTTGTGGTCATTGCGGCAGCACCGGCGGTGATGACGGTGTACGCGCCGGGCTTTCGTGATGACCCGGACAAGTTCGCACTGGCGACCACGCTGCTGCAAATCACCTTTCCCTATTTGCTGTTCATTTCGCTGACCGCGTTTGCCGGCTCGGTGCTGAACAGCATCGGCAAGTTTGCCGTGCCGGCGATTACGCCGGTGTTTCTCAGCATCTGCCAGATCATCGCAGCGGTGGCGGTGGCGCCGGGGCTGGAAGAGCAGTCGATGGCGCTGGCGTGGTCGATCTTTGCTGCCGGTTTGGTGCAATTGCTGTTCAACCTGCCGTTCCTGTGGAAAGAAGGCCTGCTGCCGAAGCCGCAGTGGGGCTGGAAAGACGAGGGCGTGCAGCGGATTCTGAAGCTGATGATCCCGGCGATGTTCGCGGTGTCGGTGACGCAGATTAGCCTGCTGCTCGACGTGGTGTTCGTCAGCTTCCTGCAGGAAAAAAGCGTGT
>CAMLNB010000100.1 GCA_946481205.1 uncultured Kangiella sp.
CATATCGGTCACTTGAATATCCTGAAGCGGGCACGCGCACTGGGTACGGAGCTCTATGTCGGCTTGTCGTCAGATGAGCTGAATATGGCCAAGAAAGGCCGCAATCCGATTTATAGCTATGAACAACGCAAGCAAATTCTGGAATCCTTGCGTTGCGTCGATCATGTCTTCAAAGAAGAAAGCCTGGAAAAAAAGGTTGATTATGTGAGGCAATTCCAGGCCGATATTCTGACCATGGGCGCTGATTGGGAAGGCAAGTTCGATTTCTGCAAGCCTTATTGCCAAGTCATCTACCTGCCTCGGACACCATCGATTTCCACCACTGAACTGATCGAGATCATTCGCGAGATATGAAACTGCTCGATGCGTTGTTGCTACCTGTTGTTGCGCTTGCTGGCAGGTTAGTGCCGCGGCAACCTCATGCGTGGTGTTTTGTTATCGATGATCACCAGACCTTCGAGGGCAATCCCGCCACGTTAGCGACCTATCTGCACAAGCAAGCGAATGTCGAGGTGACGCTGCTGGATTGTCGTAAGCGCAATCGTTCGACACTGTCGTTACCGGAAGGCGTGAATGTCGTGCGTGCCGGCGGCTGGGCGGAGTTGAAGTTGCGACTGCGCTGCCGCCAAGTGGTTATCTGCCATAGCCTGCGCCCCATTGAAGGCCGATTCAGCTGGTTGTCTGATGTTCGTGTGATCAATCTTTGGCATGGAATTCCGGTCAAGGGTATGGGCAATATGGATGCCGGCTTCCCTCGCCGTAATTTGCGCAAGAAATTCCATAACCGGGCCAAGCTGCACACGTTCTGTGTTTCATCCGAACTGGAGCGCAGTTTCATGGCGGCGTGTCAGTACATGGATGCCGAACGCATCCGGGTGACCGGCATTCCGCGCACGGACATGCTGTTGCAGGAAAGCAAACTGACTTCGCCACAACGGGCGCTCATTGCGGATATCCGGGCATTCAAAGCTGGTCGCAAGCTAATGCTGTACGCGCCGACTTTCCGTGACTATCAGCAAGGTGCCATCGGCCTGAATCGGGCGCAGCTGGAACAGCTGGACCGCAAACTCAGTACCTGTAACGTCGTACTGGCAATCCGCCCGCATCCGCGTGAAGCCGCTTTGTTCGATGCACTGATGACAGGCCTGGAGCACATCGTGCCGGCGGATAGTCGGCGCTGGCCGGATGCCAACGCACTGCTGACTGAAACCGATGCGCTGATCACCGATTACAGCAGCATCTGGATCGAATACTTGCTGCTGAACCGGCCAGTGCTCGCCTATTGGTGGGATTACCAGCGCTACGCTGAATCGCGTGGCTTCTTGGTGGATGTGCCGGCGGTATTCCCGGGACCGCAATGCACTGACTTTGCGTCATTGATGAATGGCATTGAGCAATGCATTCACCAGCAGTTTGCAGTTGAGCCGGCGTATGCGATGGCCTATCAAAACAGTCGACGACTGTTTCATCGGCATCTGGACGGGAAGAGCTGCGAGCGTATTGCTGAAGCGGTCAACGCAGATTGAGCGCCATGCGTTTGTTGGCGACGCGGGCTATGCACTGCGTGGCGGTTTCTGCCAAAGCGCGTAGCGACACACGGTTAACATAAGCTTCAGCGGCTTGCCGCCATTGCGGTTGCTGATCGATGGCAGTCTGCAGCGCGTTGTTGAATGTGTTCTGCTGAAACGGCTCGGCCAGTACGATACCAGCCTTGGCGGCGGCCACATGAAAACCATAACCGCACTCACCACTGGCAATCACCGGCAGCCCACAACTCAGCGCTTCGACAATACTCATGCCGGCCAGTTCAGTGCGTGACGGTTGCAGCAATAGATCGGCGGCTTGCATCAATTGGGCAACATCATTGCGGCCGCCGAGAAACTTCACTTGCGCTGCAACACCGAGCCGGTCAGCCAGTTTTTGCAAGCGCGCCGGCTTGCCCTGACCGGCAATCCACAGCAGGCTTTGCTCGCGTTGTATTGCCGGCAAAGCCGCCAATGCGGTAATGCTGCGATCAACGCCCTTGGTCAAAAAGTTACTGCCCACCATCAGCAGCATTTGCTGCTGTGGGCCCAGACCATACTGCGCGCGCCGTTGTTGCCGCGTGGCCGCATCCGGCAGCTGAAAGGTGGCGCTGACGCCTGCTGGCAGCAAATGAAAGCGTGCGTCCGCGGTGCCGTAAACACGCTGATAACTTTGTTGCGATTGTTCGGTCAGAACCAATATTTCCGTGTCGGCATCGGCGGCGAAAACGGCGCGCTCCAACCGACTCAGACTATGAAAGCGTGGTTGCAGATAGGCCAGCCAGCCGTAGCGGCGCAGTGCCCGTTCACGATAGCAAGGGTCGGCAGCAAAGTAGCAATCCAGCCCTGGCATTTTCAGAAAGCCGACCAAGGCATCAACCGGATTGGCGTGCCGCCAGCTGGCGATCGTATCGGCAAATTTTTCCAGCCGGCGATGGTTGCTGCCGGCACGGATGCCGAACTGCACAACCTCGAACGTGGTTGGTAGCTCATCGCGCCAGACATTGACCAGCGCAATGACCCGATGTCCCTGTTCGACACAGTAATCGGCGATCTTACGAAAGTCGCGTTGTTGGCCGCCGAACGGGAAGTACTCCATCAAGCAGAAAGCCAGAGTTAATTGACGTTCGCTCATGCTGGGCTGCCAGCCGTCTTGCGCGAGGAAAAGAACAGTAGCGCCGGTTGGCGGTGAAAATGCCGCTGATACAGCGCGAGTGCCTTGCGTTCGACTTGCTGCCAGAAACGCAGTGCACGACGGTCGAGTTGATGCAGTGGCTTGTCTTCGTAAAGCCGGACAAAGCGCAGCAGATGGCGGCGACTGAAGCCTGCATCCATGGCCGAGAAATACAGGCCGGCAACATCCTTCAGCTGCCAGCGGTACGGTGTGGTGCGACGGAGCTGGGCGCGGTGCAGATCAATCAAGTGCAACCGTACCCGCACTTGTTCGCGCTGGCTATTCGGCAGCAGGAAATGACAGAGATAGAAATCGCGATGGTTCATGCCGCTGCGATGCATGCGGCCGGCGATGCGTGCGAGTTCGTGAATGATCGCACGCCGAAACAACGGTGACGGTGGTTGTTTGGCCCATTCGAACGCGAGATCTTCCAGCGATACGGTATCGATCAGCTCATCAGTCAGCACAAACGATTCAATGCGGGCTGGGTTCAGTCCACGTTCGCCGTATCCGGCCAGCGTCATCGTGCCAATGTCGTGTTGCTCAAGATGGCGGATCGCCAGCCATTCATTGCGGGCGCTGACGATTGGCAGCCGGCTGCTGACGAGGTTCTTCAGCACTTCGGCCCAGCCGATGCCGAAATGCAGTTTGGCGAAATAGCGTTTGCCGGCGCGCTCGAACTGCAGTGTCCGTCGACCGTCGAGCTCGCGAAAGACTTTTCCCTGCAGCGCCAGAATGTCATCGAAGCCGTTGGCAGGCGCCAGTGCCGCCTTCAGATCCTCGCGCAGGAAAAAGTCGCTCACGATGGCGCGTTCACAGAATGCGGGGCTGCAACGCCCGGATGGCGTTCAGCACTTGCGACGGTTCGAGCTGGTTCAGGCAATTCAGATGACCGAGCGGGCATTCGCGTTTGAAACAGGGGCTGCAGTCGAGCTCGAGTTGCAGGATGCGCACCTGCTCGCTAAGCGGCGGGGTGAATTTCGGCGACGACGAACCATACGGCACGACCAAGGGCCGATTCAGCGCGGCAGCGACATGCATCAAACCGGAATCGTTCGACACGACCTGCGTTGCCAGTGACATCAGATCGATCGCTTGCGCCAGTGAGGTGCGGCCGGACAGATCGACGCAGCGCTCAGCGCAGGCGGCGTTGATCAGCGTGGTCACGTCGCGATCTTTCGCCGAACCAAACAACCAGACCTGCCAGCCCTGATCGAGAAAATAATTGGCGATGGCGGCGTAATGCCGATCTGGCCAGCGCTTGGCCGGACCGAATTCGGCGCCTGGACAAAGCGCGAGCACCGGTGTCGTCGGCTTCTCGATTTGCATTGCCTGTAGCGCGCTGGCGATGTCGTCATCGCGCACGCTGAACGCTGGCCACGGCAGTTTTTTCGGAAGTGTTGCATCGCGCGGAAACGCCAGCGCGGCGAAGCGCTCGATCATCAGTGGATAACGCGATTTGTCGAGCGGGCGAATGTCGTTCAGCAGGCCGTAGCGCATTTCACCGCGCCAGCCGGTCCGCTGCGGGATCCTGGCGAAATAGGAAACCAGGCCGGATTTCCATGAGTTCGGCAGCACAATGGCTTGATCGTATTGCTTGGCAGCCAAGTCGCGGCCGAGCGCCTTGCGTTTGCCAAAGGCAAACTCACCATGACCGAACGGCAAATCGATGGCGGCGCGCACTTCCGGCATCCGCACCAGCATCGGCCGACTCCAGGCCGGCGCCAACACATCGATGGCGCAATCAGGATGCTGTTGGCGCAGCAGTTTGAACAACACCTGCGCCATCACCATGTCGCCGACCCACGAAGGGCCGACGATCAGAATCTGTTTCGGCAATTGAGCAAGACCTGCTTCAGCCGACCAGCTTGTATTGCGCGCCGCAATACGGGCAGGCGGCGTGGCCGGTCTTTTCGATCGGCAGATAGACTTTCGGGTGCATGTTCCACAGGGTCATGAACTTGCCCGGGCAGGACAGGGGCAGGTCTTTCTTGGTCACTTCGTAGGTTTTGACGGTGCTGCTGGCTTGCGACACGGTGGGCCTCGTCAGGCAGGAAGGGAAAAACGGTCTGAATTATACCAGCGCCCGTCGTGCTTCGGGGTCATCCGGCACTGCCCGCAACGGCGGTATCGGCAAAGGTTCGCTGCCAGATAGCGGTCACCAGCGCCCGCTCCGTCGGGTAGCTGTCCTGCGCCAAGCGCGCCGGCCGATCTTGCAGGGCCAAGCGATTGACGTCTTCCCGGTAGCGGCGATACAGCTGGCGTAGTTGCTGCGACTCGGTGGCGTCGATCTCGTCGCGATTGGCCAGCGCTTCCAACAGATCGCTGCTGTGGCTGTGGCGCAGATCGCGCTTGAGCCGACTACCGGCGCGCAGCACCCAGAACTGAACCAGAAACTCGATATCCACAATGCCGCCGACACCGTGCTTGAGATCCCACTCGGTGGCGCTGCTTTTGTCCAGCACCGGCCGCATCCGCTGCCGCATCTTGGCGACTTCGGTGGCGAGCACGACGGGATCGCGTTCGCGCCGCAACACCGTTTCGCGCAGCTGGCTGAATGTCTGCATCAAACTGGCCGAACCGGCGACCGCGCGGGCGCGCACCAGCGCTTGATGTTCCCAAACCCAGGCTTCGCCATCCTGGTATTGCTGGTACGCATCGAGCGTGCAAACCAGCAGGCCAGAATTGCCGGACGGCCGCAGCCGGGTGTCGACTTCGTACAGCACACCGCTGCCGGTGCGGGTGCTGAGCATGTGCACGATGCGCTGGGCCAGCCGGCTGTAGAACTGATCGATGCCGATGCTTCTGTCGCCATCGGTCTGGCTGTGCAGATCGCCGGTATAGATGAACACCAGATCGAGATCGGAACTGAAACTGAGCTCGCTGCCGCCAAATTTGCCGTAACCGACGATCAGAAACTGTTTGTCGGTCAGCGTGTCCGGCGGCCGGCCATGCTTGTGTGCCAACTGCTCCCAAGCGAGCTCCAGCACTTCGTTCAGAATGGCTTCGGCGAGTGCGGTCAAATGGCTGCTGACCTTGCTGACATCGAGTGCGCCGGCCAAGGTCGCTGCGGCGATGCGCAGCATATGGCTGTGGCGGAATTCGCGCAGCGCGTCGAGCAGTTGTTCCTGATCGCTGCGCTCGATGCGCAGCAGCGCCAGCTGCAATTCGCCGCGCAGGCTGTCCGGCGCTGGCGGTGTGTACAGCGTTTTGGCGTCAAGCAAATCATCGAGCAGAATCGGGTACTGGCAGAGCTGCTCGGTGATGAAACGGCTCTCGGCCATCAGCTTGGTCAGCTGGCCAAGCGCGCCGGGATTTTCCGACAGTAACTCCAGATAGGCCGTACGCTTGCAGACGGCGCGCAGCAGTTGCAAGACTCGCCGCAGCGTTTCATCCGGTTGTGCCGAGTCGGCACAGCGTTCGAGCAAGGACGGCATCAGCGTGTCAAGCCGCAGGCGACCGCGCTCACTGAGCGATTTGACTGTGCCGGCGTCGCGGAACTGGCGCAAAAATTCCAGCGTGCCGGTTGCGTCGGTAAAACCGCGTTGTTGCAGCAGCCCAAGGCTTTCTTCATCACTGAGCTGACGCAGCCAGAGCCCGCGAAACGGTGATGGCGGTGGCGCCGCTTCGCTGAGCGGGGTTGGCTCGCCGAACACGGCGCGAAACAGCGCATGAACGCCGTCGCGGTGGTGGTCTAACTGGGCTTTGAAGACATGCCAATCGGTAAAGCCGAGCGCCGCCGCCAGCTGGTTGCGCCGTTCGGTTTCAGCGGGGAGCACTTGCGTTTGTTCGTCGCGCTGGGCCTGCAGAATGTTTTCGGTCTTGCGCAGAAAATAATAACTGTCGCGCAGCTGCTGGGCTTCGGCTTCGCTGAGCAAGCCCAACCCAGGTAACGCCGCCAGCGTTTGCAACAAGCTGCGATCGCGCAGGCTGGCTTCGCGGCCGCCACGGATCAGCTGAAACGCCTGGACGATGAATTCGATCTCGCGAATGCCGCCGGCGCCGAGCTTGATGTTGTCGCTTTGCTGTTTGCGCCGTTGGTCCTGATTGATCAGCGCTTTCAAGCGCCGGATCGCTTCAAGCACGCCGTAATCAATATAGCGGCGGAACACGAACGGTTTGATCAGGGCATCGAGCCGTTTGCGGGCGGCGCTGTCGCCGTGCAGCACGCGCGCCTTGACCATCGCGAAGCGCTCCCACTCGCGCCCCTGATCCTGGTAATAATCTTCCATCGCATCCAGCGACAGCACCAGCGGGCCGCTGTCGCCATAAGGCCGCAAGCGCATATCGGTACGGAAAACAAAACCGTCTTCGGTCGGGCTCGACAACAGATGGATCAAGCGCTGGCCGATACGGGTGAAATACTCGACGTATTCCAGACGACGCGGACCGGCAGTTTCCTGCTGGCCATTGCCGTCATCGCCATAAGCGAAAATCAGATCGATATCGGAAGAGAAATTCAGTTCACCGCCGCCAAGCTTGCCCATGCCGAGAATCAGCAATTGCTGAGTCGCGCCGGTCAGCGTCGGCTCGTGATACACCGGGGTGCCAAAGCGGCGAGAAAAATCGCGTTCGAGAAACTGCATCGCGGCGCTGACCGCGGCGTCGGCAACGGCGGTCAGGTGGCGCAGGCTTTCATCGACATCGGCCAAGCCGCACATATCGCGCCAGGCAATCGTCAGCATCACGGCGGTGCGCAAGCGGCGCAGCCGCGCCATGAATTCGGTTTCGTTATCGGTCTCGGCGGCAGCGTTGAACGCGGCATGAATGCTGGCAACCCGGTCGGCTTGTTGCAGCGCGCCGCTGGCGTGCAGTTCCAGCAACCAAGCCGGTCGCCGCTGCAGCTGCTCGGCGATGAACTCGCTCAGCGCCAAAGCTGTAACAGCTTGCGTCCGCAGCATGCTGTCGAACGGTGGTTCGGTCTGGGCGCAGAACGCCTGCCAGCGCGCTTCACCGCGGGCCTGCAAGGCATCGTCAAGGCTGGGGCTGAAGTGGCCTGGTGTCATGGGATCGGTGTCATGGGGTCAGCGTCATTGCAGGCAGGCGTCACTACCGTTGGATACAAAGCTGATCATAGCAGTGCTTGCGTCCGCGCCGGTCTTTCCCTTTAATGCGGGGCATTCGTCCCGTCGAGGACGTGTCTGGTGGCTGGCTCAGGAACAGCCTCTGAAGGAGAGTGCTACATGACGACCTGGATTGTGCTTGGCATTATCGCCATCGTGGTGGTGTGGGCGATCAGCATCTACAACAGCCTGGTGGCGTTGCGGAACCGGTTCAAGAACAGCTACGCCCAAATCGACGTGCAGCTGAATCGCCGTTACGACCTGATCCCGAATCTGGTCGAAACCGCCAAAGCCTATCTGAAGCACGAGCGGGAAACGCTGGAGGCGGTCATCGCTGCCCGCAACAGCGCCATGACGGCCAGCAAGGCCGCTGCCGCCCATCCGGAAGACGCGGCTGCGGTGCAAGGTGTTATGCAGGCTGAAGGCGCGCTGACCGGCGCGCTGGGCAAATTCTTTGCGCTGGCCGAATCCTATCCGGATCTGAAAGCCAACACCTCGATGAACCAAGTGATGGAAGAACTGGCGACCACCGAAAACAAAGTCGCATTCGCCCGCCAGGCGTTCAACGATGCGGTGATGGCCTACAACACCTATCGCGAGCAGTTCCCGAAAAATATTGTCGCCAACAATTTTGGCTTCAAGGAAGCGGCGCTGTTCGAAGTCGATAACCCGGAAGTGCGGCAAGCGGTGCGGGTGTCGTTCAACTGAGTGCGCGAATCCGACTGCGCCATGGCGCAGTCGGATAGGGTGTTCCTACTCTTCGGGTGAGTTCCACGCGGATGGATTTTTTCGGTCGGCAGGATTGGGCGCGGCGACGCACGAAGTGGCTGGTGCTGTACTTCGTGCTGGCGGTGATTTTGATCGTCGTCGCGGTCAATGCCGCGGCATATTTCGCGTTCCGGGTTTCCGGTGTCACGATGCTGGCGCCGCTGGACTGGTTGAAAAGTTCAGCGTTCGGCTGGCTGTCGCTGATCACGGTAGTGGTGATTGCCCTGGGCAGCGCACTGAAAATGGCCCAGCTGTCCGGTGGCGGCAAAGCGGTGGCTGACATGGTCGGCGCGCGCCGGGTGCTGCCGGAAACCAGCGACCCGCTCGAGCGGCGCCTGATCAACGTGGTCGAGGAAATGGCGATTGCCTCCGGTACGCCAATGCCGCGCCTGTACGTGATGGACGAAGAGCAGGGCATCAACGCCTTTGTCGCCGGGTTGAAAGCCGAAGAAACGGTGCTGGTGGTGACGCGTGGCTGTCTGGAACAGCTAAACCGCCAGGAACTGCAGGGCGTCATCGGCCACGAATACAGCCATATCATGCATGCCGACATGCGGCTCAACGTCAAACTGATGGGCGTGCTGGCCGGCATTCTGCTGCTCGGCCAGTTTGGCGAGTTTCTGCTGCGCAGCTTGCGCCATGTCCGTGGCGGCGGTTCCAAGAAAGACAGCGGCAATCTGGTGCTGGCCGTGATGATCCTGGCGATTGCGCTGCTGGTGATTGGCTACGTTGGTTTGTTCTTCGGCCGGCTGATCAAAGCGGCGATTTCCCGCCAGCGGGAATTTCTTGCCGATGCCAGCGCCGTGCAATACACCCGTGACAACGGCGGTATTGCCGGCGCGCTGACCAAGATCAAACTGGCCAGCCAGCAGTCGCTGCTGCAGAACGTGCATGCCGAAGAAATGAGCCATATGTGTTTTGGCGAATCGGTCAAAGTGGCGATGTCGGGCATGTTGTCGACCCACCCGCCGCTCGATGATCGGATCTCGGCGCTCGGCTTTACGCCAGCGGTGATGCAGCGTCGGATACAAGCGACGCAAACGGCCGAAGCGATCGCACCGACCGCGATGCCGGACAGCGAGGCGTTGCCGGTGGCGGGATTCAGCGCCGGTGCCAATGCCACCCGCCACGTTGCTACCGCACCAGCGCCGAGTGCAGCGCGCGCCGCAGTTGCCAGCGTCGGTACGGTGACGCCGGCTCATCTCGATTACGCGCATCAATTGCTCGAACAACTGCCGCCGGCGCTGCGCGAAGCGGCACATGATCGCAGCCAAGTCGGCGCGTTGATGCTGGCCGTGCTGATCACCGAAAGCGCCGGCCAGCAAGCACCGGCACTGGCTGCCGTGCAGGACAAGCTGGGCCAAGCCGAGCGCAATCGCGTGGTCTGGCTGTTGCCGGCAGCGCAATCCCTGCCAGCCGATGCGCGTCTGGCACTGGTCACCAGCGCCCGTCCGGCATTGGAAATGCTGACTGTGGAGCAGCGGCAGCTGCTGATCGCCGCGCTATTGGCGGTTGCCAAGGTCGACCAGACCATCACGCCATTTGAGTACGTGCTGACGGCCTTGCTGCGCCATTGGCTGACCCCCGCAACAACCGAACGCCATGAGCGCATCAGCCGGTTTGCCCAAGTGAGCAATGAGCTGGCGCTGGTGTTGGGGCTGGTCGCGCAGGCCTCCGGCAGTCGTGAGCACGAGATCAGCACTCACTACCGGCAAGCGATCAGTAGTTTCGGCGTCACAGTCAGTGAATTGCCGCGGGCATTCGACGCGGTCAAGCTGGACCAGGCGCTGACAACACTGGATCGGCTGACGCCACTGCTGAAGAAACCGCTGCTGAGCACCTTGGCCGAGTTGGTCTTGGCCGATCAGGAAGTCACCGCCCGCGAACGGGAATTGCTGCGGGTCATTGCCGAACGGCTGAACTGCCCCATGCCGCCGTTGCTGGTGTGAGCGAGCGGGAATCTTTGTTGAAATCCGCGGGCGCCGGCTTGCCAGCCGACGCCGCTGCGCTCACACTTTCCCGGCCCCGATTTCAGGGAGGAGGCAATAACATGAAAGCAGTGTGGATTATCAGTGCCTTGGTTATGGCCGGCGCCGCGCAAGCCGACGTGACCGTCTGCAAAATGGGTGACACGGTGCGCAAGGTCGCAGTTGTGCACATGGACAACGATCCGAGCAAAGCGTGCGATGTCCAGTACAGCAAAGACACCGAGCAACCGGGTGAGCCGGCCAAGACGCTGTGGCATTACAACGTCGAAGTCGATCAGTGCGCCGTCAAGGCACAAGGCTTGATCGACAAGCTCGCTGGCATGGGCTGGAGCTGCGCCAAAGAAGGTGCAGAAGCAGCGCCGGAAGCCACCACAACCAACTGAGTTGTGCCGATCGTAAGACCGGTGTGGTGCAAGGTACGTTGTGCAATGTAAGAAGTGCAAAAACAAACGCCCCGTATTCGGGGCGTTTGTTTTTGTTGCGCGGTGATCAATTATTGGGTGCTTTCGCGCTGGAACCGCGCACCAGCAGCTCCGGAATAAAGCTGCGGCTGGTGACGCCTTCTTTGGCATCTTCCGCTGCGTGCTGGCGGATGCGGCCGATCAGCATCGAGGTGGCCTGCTGCGCGATCATCCGGTTGGGCTGATGCGCCGTGGTCAGCTGCGGCCAGGTTTGCCGCGAGAACGGCGAATCCTCGAAACCGACAATCGACAGCTGCTCCGGCACCGCGATGCCCATTTGTCGGGCGGCGAACAGGGCGCCGGCGGCCATTTCGTCGTTGCTGGCGAAAATCGCGGTGGGTTTGTCTTTGCGGGCCAACAATTTCTTGGCGCCTTCGACGCCGGAATCGAAGCTGTACTCGCCTTCAACGACGAAACGCGGATCGACTTTCAGCTGGTGATCGGTCAGTGCGGCTTTGTAGCCGTTCAAACGCTCGATGGTCGAGCGATGCTCCATGCCGCCGCAAAGAAAACCGACTCGGCGATGGCCTTGCTCGATCAGATGCTCGGTGATCGCATGCGCTGCCGAATGGTCGTCAACAAAGACACAGCTGCTGGCGTATTTGCCGCGCTCGACGCCGGAAATGATCCGGACAAATTTCACGTCGTTGGCATCGAGCAGTTTGATCAGCTCGGGCATTTCCGAGAACGGTGGCGTCAGCAACAAGCCGGCCACGCGAGTCTGATTGACCATCGCCAGCAGCTCGGTGCCGATATCCGGTGAGCGATGGCTGCACGGGTGAATCAGCAGTTCATAACCCTGACGCCGGCATTCGGCCAGCATGCCGTTCTGCATGTCGATCACGTAATAGGCGTTCGGGTTGTCGTAGACAAAACCGATGGTGTAGGAGCGGGTGCCGGCCAAATTGCGCGCCGCCAGATTGGGCTGGTAGTTCAGCGCTTTCATCGCGGCCTGCACTTTGTCGAGCGTGGCCTGTTTGACCGAAGGTTCGTTGTTGATGACCCGGGAGACCGTTTTCATCGATACGCCGGCGTGGGCGGCAACGTCATTGATGGTGGCAGCCATGAATCGTCCTGACAGGTGCCCGGTGCTGCGGGAAAGCCAGCCGACCTGAGGGTCGGTAACACGCCGGGCGGAGGCGGTGGTCGCCAGTGTACCCGGCAGCGGGCCGCGATACGAAATCGGCGCTGGCCTGATGTCTTGCATTGGGGTGGGATTCAATTTGACAGCGCTGTCATTTTGGCGCACAGTCGAGCTCATTGCTCGTTTCCCCATCGGTTTCCGCCGTGATTTTCCCGCTTGCCCTGTTACTGGCAGCCGGCAATCCGCGCGGAATGTGCAAGCGGAGTGCTCATGCTGACCGCCAATGTGTCGAACCCCGGCCCGGCTGCCCGGCGGGTGCGAACCAGCGCCGCGCTGCGGGTACCGCGATCGCCATCGGCGATGACGGCGGCCGTGCTGCCAGTGCCAG
>CAMLNB010000101.1 GCA_946481205.1 uncultured Kangiella sp.
GATGCTGTTGATGAGGATGCTGTGCTTTTCATGGTTCTTGGTAATGGCCGGGTGTGCCAGTTCCACTGCCGTTACCAACGACAGCTCGCCTGATGACCGGGAGGTCACTTTTGCTTGTATGAACGGCGAAACCATAGCGGTGCGGTTCTTCCCGGCGCAGGGTGTGGCAGTGCTGGTGCGCAACGGCAACACCATCGAGTTGCAGCAGCAGCCGACGGGCTCGGGTTTTCTGTACAGCAACGGTCCAAACACCATTCGTGGCAAAGGCGATGAGCTGATGCTGGAGATTGGTCGGATGGTGCCGGTGCCGTGCAAGGCTCGCTGACGCATTGGTCCGGTGTCTGTGTGGTGGCGGTTTGCTGCTTGCGCAGAGTGATGGAGTGAACGATTGAATTCGAACAAAGCCGCGGGTGCTGCGCAGAGCGGTTGGCGATTGCTGGTGTTGCTGATAATGGTGGTCGGCTCATTGTGGCTGATGTTGGCGCAAGCGCCGTTTGGTCAGGACCTGGCTTATCACCGCTTTGTCGACAGCCGGATGTTTCTTGGCATTCCCAATGGCTTGAATGTGCTGTCGAACGTGCCGTTCCTGCTGGTGGGTCTTGCCGGTTTGCGCTTCTGTTGGCGGCAAACCGCGTTGCCGCTGCGCACGGCCTGGCTGACGTTCTTCGCTGGCGTTGCTGCGGTTAGTTTGGGCTCAGCGTATTACCACTGGGCTCCGGACAACTGGACACTGGTCTGGGACCGGCTGCCGATGACGGTGGGTTTCATGGGCTTGTTTGTCGCGTTGCTGGCGGAGTATGTCAGCGTGCGATTGGCGCGCTGGTTGTTGCTGCCGGCTTTGCTGGTGGGTGCGGTCAGTGTGATCCACTGGTATCAGTTCGACGATCTGCGATTCTACTACTGGGTGCAACTGGCGCCGATGCTGGTGGTGCCAACCCTGATGCTGTTGTTCCCGGCGCGTTACAGTCATCACAGTTTGCTGTTGGTGACCTTGGGATGCTATCTGCTGGCGAAATACGTTGAGCACCAGGATGCCGCGATTTTTGCGCTGAGTGGCCAGCTGATCAGCGGCCATTCGATCAAGCATCTGTTGGCGGCATTGGCTTGTTGGGCCGTATTGCAGATGCTGCATCGGCGCCGAGCGCTCGCAGCGTGAATGTGGTCGGGGACCGGAACGATGACAGGAGTCAATGTGGAGAATCACGCTGGCAAGCGTTGGTGGCGATGGTTGGTCCGGATACTTGGCGGTTCGGTGCTGCTGGTGCTTGCGGGCTATTTGGCGTTCCAGCTGAGCCCATGGCCGGGTGCGTTGCTGATTCGTTTTGCATTTGATCGTGAGGCAGTGGCTGTCGCTGCTGCACAAGCCAAATATGTGCCGGCCGGGCTAAGCGAACAGCGCAATATCCGTTATGACCAGACCGATGCCGACGCCTTACTCGATGTCTTTGTGCCACAAGCACAGCAAACGCTCGCGATGTCGCGTCCAACGATTGTCTGGATTCATGGTGGCGGTTATGTCTCAGGCAGCAAAGACCAGATCGCCAACTATGCACGGGTAATGGCCGGGCAAGGGTATGCCGTGGTCGGCGTCGGTTATTCGATTGCGCCGGGTGCAACCTATCCGACGCCGCTCTTGCAAGTGAACCGCGCACTGACGTATCTGAAAGCCAATGCGGCTACCTTGCCAATAAATGGTAAGCAGTTTGTGCTGGCCGGCGATTCCGCAGGCGCACACATGGCAGCGCAGTTGGCCGCCGCATTCAGCTCGCCAGAGTATGCAAGCTTGCTTGGATTGCAGCCGGCGTTGACCACAGGTGAACTGCGCGGCGTAGTGCTGTATTGCGGACCTTACGATATCCGGAACGTGAATCTGGACAGCCCATTCGGTGGTTTCATGCATACCGTGCTGTGGGCTTACAGCGGCAGCCAATCGTTCCAAACCGATGCCCGTTTCGCCACTGCCAGCGTGATCGAGCATCTTACGCCCGGGTTTCCGCCAGCGTTTATTTCTGCTGGCAACGCCGATCCGCTGGAGCCACATTCGCATGCGTTGGCGCAGGCTCTGCTGGTGCAGGGTGTGCCGGTGCAGACCCTGTTTTTTCCGCGCGACTTCTCCCCGGGGTTGCCGCACGAGTATCAGTTCGTGCTGGATACCGCACCGGCGCAGCAGGCGCTGCAAACCTCGCTGAGTTTCTTGCGCTCGCTGGAGCGCTGAAGCACACCACTATGGTTGCTTGTGCAGGCTGTCGAGCAAGCCTTCGACCTGCATGGCGCGAAATGCCGCATCAAAACGCGGCTGTTCCGTAACCCACGGTGAGTGTTTGCTGATCATCAGGAAATGCTGAATTTTGCTCAGTTCATTTGGCAACATGATGACTTGATTATCCAGCTGCAGTTGCCGAATCAAGCGTAACGTATCGATATCGGTTTGAATGAACAAGTCACCACGGCCCGAGGCCAGTTTGCGCAGTACGGCGCTGGGATCTTCAGACCATTCCACGGTGATCCCCGCCGGCAGCAAATGGTTTTTCACCCAGCCATCACCACGATAGGTCAATACCCGATAGGGTTTCAGCTCGGCGATGGTTCTCACCCGTTTGAGGTCGGCAAGCTTGGCGTGTGTCGCCAGGGTGAAAATGACGAGGCGGGAGGTCAAGACCGGTTCATTACCGGCGACGGTATAGCTGGCGCGGTCTGCATTTTTTGTTGCAAGAAAGGCGTCGCGCTGGCCGGTTCTGACCATCAACTGTGCGCGTTCCCATGGCGCGCTGTCGCAGACCATCTTGACGCCGGCGCGCCTGGTCAGTGCCTCGCGCAGAATCTCGCCGGCAAAGCTCTGGCATTGATCTTCGGTGGACTCTTCACCAAAGACGATGCGCAGCGGTGGCAACGATGGCGGTGTCGAGAGCAGCAGCTCCGGTTCGTTGGCGTCGCTGGTAGCCAGTGCAAGCATGACCAGCAGGACCAGCGGATAGCGCCGGTGCCAACGAACAGATCCCCGCTTTGCGGGGCAGCTTCTCATCTGCCACCTTGCCATGGGTTGCTCCGCGCGGCTGGAATTCCCTGCAGTATGGCCCATGGCGACAGATCGGTATGGCCAACTTGCCGGTTGTCAGGCTCGACGGCTGCCGTGTTCTCACATAGGCTGGTCGCCGGTTGCATAGACTGCATGCTGGTGAGGTGCTTATGTCGGCAGGGACTGCTTTGGTCATTATTGACGTACAGCGCGCGTTGTTTGAAACGACACCGCCACCGGTTGACGTCGCCACCGTCATTCAACATATCAACCTGCTGAGTGCGCGGGCCCGGGCGGTGGGTGTGCCGGTGATTTTTGTGCAGCACGAGAAGGCAGCTAGCCCGCTGGCGTTTGCCTCTGAAGGCTGGCAGCTGGTAAGCGAGTTGGCGGTCCAACCAGGGGATTTGGTGGTGCGAAAAACCACTCCGGATTCGTTTTTGCGGACGGAGTTACAGGACTTATTGATGGCCCGTGCCATCGAACGCTTGGTGATCTGTGGGTATGCCTCGGAATTCTGCGTAGACACCACCACACGTCGCGCAGCTGCGCTCGGATACGCCGTCGTGCTCGCCGCCGATGCGCACACCACCCACGACAAGCCACATGCCAATGCCGCTCAAATCCGCGCTCACGAAAACGCGACGTTGCCAAACATCACCAGCTTTGGCCCGCGTATCGAAGCGACTCTGACGGCGGACATCGCGTTCGTTTGAGCATGGGCTAGGGCGCCGGCTGGGCACGGTGCAGCAACGACGGGGATAGCACCGGTATGGCAACGCGAAAATCGGACACACGCAAGCTGACTGCCGCAGAGGACCGCGCGGCTGTTGATTCCTTCATGCAATCCTTGTCGCATCCCCATAAGCCGGCCATTGAAGTGCTGCGGCGCCTGATTTGTAGTGCAGATCACCGCATCGCTGAAGGCATCAAATGGAACGCGCCCAGTTTTCGCAGCCACGAATATTTTGCCACCGTGCATTTGCGCGCCAAGGAAGGTATCGGCCTGATTCTGCATCTCGGCGCCAAGGCCCGCGCAGGTGAAATGGCGCCCATCGCTGATCCAGACGCGTTGTTGACGTGGCTGGGCAAGGATCGGGCAATGGTAAGTTTCGCAGATGCCGATGAGGTCCACGCCAAGAGCCGCGCGTTGACGGCGATACTGAAACAATGGCTGGAACAGGTTTGAGGGCGTGGTCGATTTATCTGTCGTGGACCACTGACGTGCAGCGACCCTGCTTATTTATTTGGTGTCTTTTTCTTCCGTAAAACCGATGGTGTCGTCAGAAAGATGCTTCGCCCGCATTTTTAGGCCGTAGGTCAGGAATCGTGCAAGCTGGCGGGAAAAACGTGGTTGTTGGCAAAGTGCTTGAGCAGATGGTCATGCACGATGCGCACACGTGCAGGCACCGGACCACGTTGCGGCCGGTACAAAAATAGATCCCATGGTGGCGGTGCGTGCGCGGTCAGTACACTGACCAATTCGCCGGTTTGCAGATGCGGTATCGCGAGATAGCCCGGCAATTGGCCATAGGCCAAACCAGCGAGCACGGCCTGCAATTCCGTTTCCGGATCGTCGCAAATAAACGCCGGTGCTTCCGGAAACAGCGTTTGCCCTTGCCGGAACAGCCAGGGCCAGGCGCGACCGTTTTTGCGATCGACCAGCGCCGATAAGGGTTTGCTGTGCAGATCGGCCAGCTGTTCGGGGGCCGTGGTGCGGGCGAGCAATTCCGGGGTCGCCACCACATAGAACGGCACCTTGGCGGCACTCTTGGCGATGTAACGGCGATCACGAATCGGCCCGATGCGAATGCCGAGATCAATCTGGGCCCGCACCGAATCGGTCAGCTCGTCTTCCAACTGCAGTTTCAGCTGTAGCTGTGGGTATTCGCGCAACAGCGGTTCGAGCATGCTCACCAGAAAACGGCGACCGATTGAGCGCGGCGCGGTGATGCCAACGCGGCCATCGACTTGCGCCGGCTTGTGCCGGGTATTGTGCTGAAACAATGCGTCCAGTTCATGCAGCGCCGCGCGCGCTTGCTCGGCAAATTGTTGACCGTAGCTGGTGATGCGAATCTGCCGGGTATTGCGATGGAACAGCAATTCGCCCAGTTGCTGCTCCAGCGTCTGAATCGCGCGCGTTACCGTTTGCGGCGAGGTTGCCAGCCGGGTCGCCGCGTCGCGGAAGCTGCTGGATTCGGCAGCGATGCAGAAAATGCGGAGCAGGTCGGCCCGGCTGTGCATGGCAGAGGATTCCTGTGTTGCGACGCTTTTCCCCCGATAACCGCCGCTCTGAAGACGCCGGGAGCAGCGTCCTCAGTGTTCCAGTAAATGGAATAGCCAAATCCTATTTATTCCATTTTCATCCGAAAGTCCAGGCTGCAGACTTTGCCTCGAACGCCGGTCAGCTCCGTGAAGGGGAGTCAGGATGCGGCGACCAATCGAACCGAGGAGAGCATCATGACGAACGGCATTGCAGGCAAAGTGGTAGTGATTACCGGCGCGAGTAGCGGTCTGGGCGAAGCGACAGCGCGTCACTTGGCGGGATTGGGGGCCAAGCTGGTGTTGGCGGCCCGTCGGCGCGAACGGCTGGACGCGCTGGTGCAGGAGCTGGCCGCGAGCGGTGCGCAGGCGCTGGCGGTCACCACCGACGTCAGCCGCGGCGATGACGTTGAGGCGCTGATTGCCGGCGCGGTCAAACATTTTGGTCGAGTCGATGTGCTGATCAACAACGCCGGCTTCATGGCGATTGCGCCGCTCAGCGAAACCAAGGTTAGCGAGTGGGACCGGATGATCGACATCAACATCAAAGGCGTGCTGTATGGCATCGCTGCTGCCTTGCCGGTGTTTCAGGCGCAGAACAGCGGTCATTTCATCAACATTGCCTCGGTTGCCGGGACCAAGGTTTTTAGCCCGGGTGGCACGGTATATAGCGGTACCAAGTTTGCGGTGCGGGCGATTTCGGAAGGGCTGCGCCACGAAGTCGGCAAGTCGATTCGGACCACGGTGATCTCGCCGGGTGCAGTCGATTCTGAGCTGAAGCTGGGCAGTTCGCATGAGGCGAGCATCAAAGCCGTCGGCGAGTTTTATCAGCAGGCGATTCCGGCCGACTCGGTCGCACGTGCTATCGCGTTTGCCATCGCGCAACCGGCTGATGTCGATATCAGTGAAGTGGTGCTGCGGCCGACCGCACAGGAGTTCTGAGCATCGGTTCGACGGCGGCTAAAAAAAGGCGAGCGCAATGATGGCTCGCCTTTTTTCTTGTCGCCATTTCGCCGCAATCCCGTTTGGTTCCGCGACACACAATAGCTCCACAAAGCCATCACATTCTCCGACATCGTGAGGCAACGATGGTTTACCGGTGTCTGCTGGCAATCTGCAGGAACTGCACTCACGAGCTCGCTTCCAAGCTGCGCCTTTTCGGGGCGGCGTGTGGATGGCTGGTGAGCGTGCGGGGTTCGCGTCTTGCGTGTTTCAACGCACTCCATGACCCATTTTCCCTTTACAACAGATCAAACAGGGGTGTGTGATGAACAGACGTGATGGGTTGGCTTGGCTGTTGCTGGCCGCGACCAGTGTGTCATTGGTGGGTTGCGATTTGGAAGGCGGCAGCGACGATGATGATGACGTGGTGCAAGCCTCGGTTCGGCTGGTCAACCTGACCCGTGTCAGCGATTTGTTGCTGACGGTGGATGACAGCGATGACGACGGTGATGACGATGTCGTGCTGGTGTCAGGAGTTCAAGCCGGCACCGGTAGCAGTTACGAAAGTTTGGATCCGGATACTTATTCGCTGGTGGTCAGTTCGGCGGGCGCGGGCCTGTCCGCATCGAGCACCAGTTCGCTGACCTTGGCCGAAGACACCCGTTACACCATTGTTGCCTATGAGCGTGGCGGTTTGATCAAGTTCTTTGTGCGCACCGAAGATGCTGATGACGAACCGTCTTCCGGTTATGGCTATGTCACAGCCGTCAACGCAGGTTCCGATGCCGGGACACTCGATGTTTATATCGTGACGCCCGATGCCGATATCAGCGAGTTGTCGCCGACCATTTCCGGTGTCAGTGCCGCCAGCTCCAGCCTGACCTATACCGTTTCCTCCGGCAGTTACGACATTGTCGTGACGGCCAACAACAAGCCGGAAGATGTCCGCTTGCGGTTGTCATCGGTAACGGTCAGCAGCAAAGACAATCTGACTTTTGCGCTGACGCCGACGTCCGGCGGCGCGTTGGTGCATGGCGCCTTGATTCAGCAAGGCGGCTCGGTGGCGTTGTATCGCGCCGATACCGCGCGGGTACGGGTGATTGCCGCGTTTGCGGCTGGTGAGCTCGACAATCAGGAGGTCGATACCATTATCGGTGAGCAGAACCTGGGCACCGTGACGGCGCCGGCAACAGGCAATTACAGCTTGGTCACTGCCGATACCACCGATTATCAAGTGTCGGTAAACGGCGTTGCTTTGCTCGATTTACCTGACGCCGAGTTTGCCAGTGGTGGTGATTACACCTTACTGGTTTACGGCACCGATGAAACCGACGCCTCCGTATCGGTGTTGACTGACAACAATCAGCTGCCAAGCTCCGGTGCCAAAATTCGCTTGATCAACGGTGCGGTGTCGGCGGCAGGTTTGTCGCTCAGCGCCAACTATTCCAATCTGTTTTCGGAAGTGGGGTATGGTCGCACTTCGGCGTATTCCGGTATCAGCTCCGGTACGACCCGGCTGGATCTGACGTCGCCCGCACTGGCTTTCGACAGCTATTCCAGCAGCGTCAATATTCTCAGCGGTGGCGTCTACTCGTTGATGGTCTTGGGCGATACCGACAGCGCGATTGTCCTGCTCAACAAGGATCGCTGAAGTCTTGCCGGTACTGCTGTCGTTCTATCGATGGCAAAAGAATAACGGCCCGCACTCTCGTGCGGGCCGTTCGGCGATCACGAGCTGGGCGTTTGCGTTGCCGGCTCACTTGCCTGTGCGCTAGCACTCTGCGTGGCAGCTGTGTGCTTGCGGCGCGGTACTTTTCTGCCGTTCAACAGCGCGCCAATCGCCGTATGACGAACCAACAATTGATAACTGGCCAGCAACAGCGCGATTCCGCTGATCAGAATCAAACACAGTTCCAGCCACCACGGCCAGTTCAGCTGCGTCGCGACGATCTGCAGTGCGACAATCACTGGCAGATGGACGATATAGATCCAGTACGAGGCATCGGCCAAATAGCGTCGGCGCGGGCTGGCACCAGATAGAAAGCGCAGGCACAAACCGATCAAGGCGAGCGCCCAGCTCCACGCCGCAACGGCGTAGCAAAGCGCATAGGCATAGCTGCTCAACTCCGGTTTTGCTGGCACCAGTTCCGGTGACAGGCCCGCCATGGCAAGACACGTACCGCTGCCCGCGATGGCCACGAGCAGATAAAACGGCCAGCGCTGTTGCAGGCGTTGCAGCAGCGGCATCTGCCGTTGCAGCAGCCAGCCAACCGCAAATCCCGAACCGAACGCGAGCCAGGTCGACAGACTCGGGTACAGCGAGCGATCTGGGGTTGGCACGCCGAACCAGCGATACCATTGCGGTTCATTGGGCAAACTCAGTGCCAACGGAATTGCCAGCAGCAGCGGCGCCCACCAGCTCATCAGCAGATCGAATACGGTGTCTACCTTGCCACGTAGCCAGCCAGCTTTATCCACGCCAGCAATCACACCACGGACACTGACGCCGACAACATAAAGCAGGCACAGCATGTACAGGAACCACAAATGCGTCAGCGGAAAATCATCCGGCGTGAAGGCCGGGCCGGGTGGTGATTCTTTCGGTAACGAGCCACCGTTCTTGATCATGGCGCTCCAGACCAACACGATGGTCAGCGCGACTAGCATGATCGGCCAGAAAATCAGCAGCGGTGCGGCAATGCGCTTCCAGCGATTTTTGGCAAAGCCGGACAAGCCACGCCGATGAAAGAGTAGCCGTGCGAAGAATCCGGCCAGCACAAAGAAGGTCAGCATCCGGAAGTTGTGGATGACAAAGAAAATCAGCGCAGCACCTACGCTTTGCTCGGTTTCGCTGGTCAGCCAGTAGTATTGCGAGCCCTGCAGGTAGGACATGGTGGCGTGCAACAACACGCCGAGCAGCAGGGCAAAGCCGCGCAAGGCATCCAGGCCATGCAGGCGTTCATTACCGTCAGGCGGCGCTACGGGTTGCGGTTGCGACAAAGGTCGCGTACCGCTGTGGGAACTGATGCTGTTCATGCTCGTGACTCCTTGAATCCCTGCATACGGGGTTGCTACAACGGCGGTGGTGCGCTTTTTCGCGGCAAAGCGCTCCCGAGTCGATGCATGCATCGGGCTTTGGGGTTGGCGATTGCCGCAGGAAAACGGGTGGCGAGAAACCGTAGGAAACGCGTTACGGAATCGGCCTGGGTGCGATCAGCGTCGCGTGAATCCGGTCATACGATGCCCTCAATTGGCGTGCATGCGGGTTGTCGTTCAGTCCTGGCTCGGATGCCGGGTTTTCCACCACAGCGTCAATGCCGGCAACGTCACACAGAGCGTGGCTTCGATCAGCAGGGCCGTGACAATGCCGCTGTCCCAGACAATCTGATCAGTGCCAGCCGTTGCCTGCGTTGTGGGCAGGTTGCCAACGAAATAGAGCATCGCTTGCAACAGCAAGTTGCTGGTGATCATGACGCCGACCGTCCATTCCATGGCTTCGCTAAGCAAGGCAACGCAGAGGATCACCATCGAACCCGTGATGATGTAACCGAGCACGGCGGCCGATACCGGTAGCAGTCCGTCTGGCAGTGCCGGCATCAAAAGGATGGCGGCGAAGCAGCTAAGCATCAGCAGCAGCGAAGGCAGCAACATCAACAGCAAGTTGGCTAGCAGCTTGCTGAGCTGATAGGTACGCAGCGAGATGGGCAACGTCATGATAAACGTGCCAGTGTGCGACTTCCGTTCCTGAACAATGGTGGTGATTGGTGCATGCACACCTATGGCAATCAATACGGTAATCAGCAGCACGTTGCCGGCATACTGATTCCCTTTGCTGGCGCTGGCGATCAATGCGACCGCTATCAGACCCGCTACCATCAAACCGATCAGCAGCTTGCGAGTGAGATACCAGTCTTTCCAAATCAGCGCGGCCAGTAACCGCGGTGATGAGGTGGCGGGCGTGAGCGTATTCATGCGGCAGCAACCTCTCGGCGCGAGATGACATTGGTCACAAAGATTTCTTCCAGCGTCAGGTTTTCCACAGCCAACACGCTGGCGCCGGCATGCTGAAATGCCGCCAGCAAGGCCGGGTCGAACTGGTTCAGGGTGACGCTGTGCAGACGGCCACTGCTGTGCACGGCAACGATGCCGGGCAATTTCGGCAACACCTTGTCCGCGGGCAGATCGAGCCGCAACCGGCGCCAGCGATCGAGGTAATTTTCCTTGTCATCGGCATCAATGATGCGGCCGCGGTCGATGAAAGTAATGCGGTCAGCGATCTGCTCCACATCGGCGGTGTTGTGCGAGGAAAACAGAATGCTGCGCTGCTCATCGGCCAGCACTTCCATCAGGCTGGCGATGACTTCGTGGCGGGCGACGGGATCGAGACCGGTGGTCGGTTCGTCGAGCACCAGCAAACGTGGTTTGCGTGCCAGCGCCAGCAGCAGCAGCGCTTTCACCCGCTGGCCGTGCGACAGGCCGCGGATTTTCTGCTCGGCTTTCAGATCAAAACGCTGCAGCAGTTTGTCGGCATAGGCGTTGTCCCAAGCGGTGTAGCTGCGGGCGATGAACTGCATGTGCCAGGCAATCGTCGCGCTGTCATACAGCCGCATGTCTTCGCAGATGTAACCGATATCTTGTTTTGCCCGCGCTGCCTGCGTGGGAATCTCATGACCCAACACGCGCACGTTGCCGCGGTCAGCAGTGGCCATGCCCATCAGCATGCGCATGGTGGTGGATTTGCCCGCACCGTTGGCGCCGATGAAGCCCATCACCGAGCCGGTCGGCAAGCTCAGTGTGACGTCTTCCAAGGCGAAGTAGGGGTAGCGCTTGTACAGGCCACGGATATCGATTGCCAAGTCGGTCATGACACTTCCTTCTCTTCGCTCGCTTTGCTACCGGTGACGGCGCGTTCGGTTTCATTGGCATCGGTGGCTTGCCGTTGGGCAAACTGCGTTTGCAATGCCGCCAGCGTTTGTTGCTCACTCTGGCCCAGCAACAATGCCAAGCGCGCCGCTTCGCTGAGGTGCTGATGCAGCTCTTCGCGCCAGCGGTGGGTGCTCAGGCCCGGGTTGCTGGCCACCATCGAGCCTTTGCCGGCGTGGGTGACGATCACGCCTTCCTGTTCCAACTCCAGATAGGCACGCTTGATGGTGATGACGCTGACCGACAACGCGACCGCCAGCTGCCGGATCGACGGCAATTCCGTCCCCGGTGGCCAATCGCCGAGCGCGACACGCTGCCGAACCTGCTCCATGATTTGCAGGTACAGCGGCCGACCGTCGGCTTGCGAGATAAGAAAGTTGCTGTGTATATCCATATGCACAGTATACACGGCTGTGCTTATCTGTCTATACACAGTTATGTGGGCGGCCGTTTCGGCCAGTTCGGGACGCTGCTGGCAGGTCGAAGCTGAGTGACTACTCTCGTCAGAATCCTAGGTTTTTAGCGGAAAGCAGCCTTGGCGGAGTCGATACGAGGCAGCTGTGAGAGGCAATGGAGGAACTGGGTAAATGAACCGACTGGCAGGCAAAGTGGCCCTGGTCACGGGTGCGGCCCGTGGCATCGGGTTGGCGATTGCACGGGCTTTTGTCGCCGAAGGCGCGACGGTCTACCTGACTGACATCCGTGATGCCGAAGGTGCCGCCGCGGCGAAAGCGTTGGGGCCGCAGGCGCACTACCAGCACCTGGATGTGCGCGACGAACCGGCGTGGCAGCAACTGACGGCGGCCATCCTGTCGCAACACGGCCGGCTCGATGTCGTGGTCAACAATGCCGGCATTACCGGTTTCGAAGCCGGCGTCGTTGCCCACGATCCGGAGCACGCGGCGCTGGCCGATTGGCGCGCGGTACACGCCACCAATCTCGACGGCGTTTTTCTCGGTTGCAAGTACGCCATTCAGGCGATGCGCAAACAGCGCCGTGGCGTCATTCTCAACATGTCGTCGCGTTCGGGATTGGTGGGCATACCCGGCGCCGCGGCCTACGCGTCCTCAAAAGCCGCGATCCGCAACCACAGCAAAACGGTGGCGCTGTATTGCGCCGAGCAGGGGCTGAATATCCGCTGCAATTCCCTTCATCCGGCGGCGATTCTGACGCCGATGTGGGAACCGATGCTCGGCGATGGTCCGGAGCGTGCGGCGCGCATGCGCGAACTGGTCAGCGACTGCCCGATGCAACGGTTCGGGCAGCCAGAAGAGGTGGCGGCGCTGGCCGTGTTGTTGGCTTC
>CAMLNB010000102.1 GCA_946481205.1 uncultured Kangiella sp.
TTGAAGAAATCCGGCAGCGACCAGATCAGACAGTCGCCCTCCGAAGTATGCGGGTTCAGATAGGAAACATCCTCATCGCCATCGTCACTGAGCTTGCGGTAGTAGAACACTTCACCAAACGCGCCGAGTGCGATCGGCAGGCGCTCCATATCCGGCTCCTCACGCATCAACCAACCCCAGAGATTGTCCCGGTAGCGATCGGGATCGATCAGCTGAATCAAGCCATCGCCATAGAAGCCAAAACCGTGGGTATGCCACAGTTCCAGCAACGCTTCCGGCAAATGGCCGCGGTATTTTTTTACGTGTTCTGCCGATGCCTTTTTCAGCGCTTTATCGGGCCGATGCCGATCAAGGAACGATTGCAAGGCAATTGGCATAGGAATCCCCTTCTACCAGTAACGACGTCTTACCAACGCGTTCGACGCAACGCTACTGCGCGCTGCGTCAATCCGATGCCAGGCGCAGGCGCATATCGGCGTAGGCGACTTCGATCATGCCTGTCAACGCCGCCGTGTCGATCGTGTATGCCGGCCCGAGCTTGACATGCCGCATAAACTTGCCGGTTCCTTGCAGGATGCCGTTTGGATCAGCCAACTCAGCACCGCGAAAGAACCCGACATTGACGTGCGCGGTAAATACATTGACGTACGCAAACGCGGCATCGCCAACACAGGCGGTCGGGTGGCCGTCATGCAAGAGCTCGCGGACATCCTCGCCGCAGTTGCGCATCAGCGCAAACCAGTGCTGGGCGATTGCGGCCAGTCCGGGCGGTCGCTGCTGCAGCCAGCGATCAATCGCCGGTTCGTGTTTGACGGCGCTGGGGAAACGTAGCAGTGGCGTCATGATCTCGCTTCCTGTTACCGACTGCTGACTATCGACCATCGCCTGGCCACCCGCATGACTCAGTCTTTTTTCTTCGGCGCTGGATGGAAAGTCAGCACCTGTTCCAGGGGTGCGGCAGCATCTTTGATCACGGTTTTGGGTTTGGCGGCAGCCAAGCTGGCTTCCGCTTCCTTGTGGCCGCATTTGACGCACTCGTAGAATTTCTGGCCGTCGATGCTGTACATGACAATCTTGTCTTCCAGGCCGCAAGCCGGGCATTTGGCGCCGGCGATAAACCGGCGCGGCGTGGTTTTTGCCGGTGGCGGTGACTGCTCGTTGTCGCTCATGCCAGTTCGGCCTCCTGCGCCTTGATCATCTCTTCCAGCGCTTCTGATTGCAGCATCCAGTCTTCTTCGATGCTGGCCTGTTGCTTGCGCAAAATCGCTTGCTCATCGAGCAGTTTCTTCAGTCTGGCTTTTTCGCTGTCGGCATAGATGGCGGTGTCGGCCAACACGGCGTCAATTTCGCTGAGCCGCGTGGCAGCTTGCGCCAGTTGCTTGTCCAGCTGCTGGATTTTCTGCTGCAGCGGCTGCCGCAGTTTGCGCTGTTCGGCTTCGAGACGTTTGCGATCCTTGCGGGCCGCTGCCGATTGACCGCTGTCGGCTTTGCTGTCGGTGAAGCCGCTGTTCACCGCCGGCGCTTCATCGGGTTTCAGCAGCCATTTGGCGTAGTCTTCCAAATCGCCATCGAACGGTTCGGCGCGACCGCTGTCGACCAGCCAGAATTCGTCGCAGGTGGCGCGCAGCAGGTGACGGTCGTGCGAGACCAGCACCAGCGCACCTTCAAAGCTTTGCAGCGCTTCGGTCAGCGTTTCGCGCATGTCGATGTCGAGGTGGTTGGTCGGTTCGTCGAGCAGCAGCAAATGGGGTTTTTGCCAGACCAGCAGCGCCAGCGCGAGCCGGGCTTTCTCGCCACCGGAGAACGGCGCGACCGCTGCCAGGGCTTTTTCACCGGCAAAACCGAAACCGCCGAGGAAATTGCGAAAGCTCTGCTCCGGCACCAAGGGATCGAGTTGGCGCAGATGCCAGAGCGGCGACTGATCCAATCGCAGCGACTCCAGCGTGTGCTGGGCAAAATAACCAATGCGTAGCTGATGACCGTCTTGCCGCTCACCGCTGAGCGCTTTCAGCTCGTTGGCCAGAAAACGAATGAAGGTCGATTTGCCAGCACCGTTGCGGCCGAGCAGGCCGATGCGATGGCCGGCCATCAAGGTCAGCTTGACGTTGCGCAGCACAACTTTTTCGCCGCCTTCTTTCAGCGGATAACCGAGCGTGACCTCGCGGCAGCTCAGCATCGGCGTCGGCATTTTTTCTGGTGCCGGGAATTCGAACTCGATGGCACTGTCACGATCAATTGGCGCACTGAGCGTCAGCTTCTCCAATGCCTTCATTCGGCTTTGCGCTTGTTTGGCTTTGCTGGCCTTGGCCTTGAACCGGTCGACAAAGCTTTGCAGATGCGCGCGCGCCGCCTGCTGCTTGGCGTACGCCTGTTGGGCCTGGCTCAGTCGTTCGGCGCGCTGCTTTTCAAAGCTGGAATAATCACCGCTGTATTTGTTCAGCGTCTGCTGTTCGACATGAACGATATGGCTGCAGATGCCGTCGAGAAATTCGCGGTCGTGCGAAATAACAATCAAGGTGCCAGACCAGCGACGCAGGAAATCTTCCAGCCAGATCACGGCGTCGAGATCGAGGTGGTTGGTCGGTTCGTCAAGCAGCAGCAGATCGGACCGGGTCATCAAGGCCTGCGCCAGATTCAGGCGCATGCGCCAACCGCCGGAGAATGAGCGGATCGGATTGTTGTGCGTGTCGGGCGGAAAGCCCAGGCCAACCAGCAATTGCGCAGCGCGCACCGGCGCCCGGTAGGCATCGATGGCGTCGAGCTTGCCGTGCAAGCGGCCGATGGCCATGCCGTCGTGGCCGTCTTCGGCGCGCGCCAGCTCACGCTCGGTCTCGCGCAGCTCACGATCACCGTCGATGACGTAATCGAGCGCGCTGCGTTCGATGGCTGGGGTTTCCTGTTCGGCCCAGGCCAGTCGCAGGGTGGCAGGTAGCTGCAGCTCGCCGGCGTCGGGCGCGATTTCGCCACGCAGCAGCAACAGCAAACTGGTTTTGCCGCAGCCATTGGCGCCGATCAGGCCGATGTGTTCACCGGCATGCAGGGTCAGGTTGACGTCGCGCAGCAGCTCGCGCGTGCCGCGCCGAAGCGAAAGATGGGATAGGGTAATCATGATGGCCGGCATTTTACCTGCGCCACCGGCATCGCGGGTTGGGAAATTTCCCGCACGCATGAGCTGATGCCGGCACGTTCGGCCAAATTGCCGGCCGCGCTCGCCAGCCCGATGCGGGCCTGTGCTAAGGTGCCGGCACGCAAAACACGGCTTGTCGAACACGATGGATTGGCTGAGTCTGTTACCGCCAGTGCTGGCGATTGCCCTGGCGATCTGGAAACGGGAAGTGATGCTGGCGCTGGTCGCCGCATTGTTTACCAGCGAATGGTTGCTGTCGGGCTCACCGTGGGCCGGTTTTCTCGGCATCTGGGAACGGCTGGTTGCGCAGCTTGCTGACGCTGGCAATGCCCGCATTCTGCTGTTCTCATTGTTGGTCGGCGCGCTGATTGCGTTTGTCCGCGAATCCGGCGGTGTCAGTGCCTTTATTCGCTGGGTCGAACAGCGCGGCTTGGCGCGCACGCCGCGGCAAGTCGGTCTGCTGACCATGGCGGTCGGCATGCTGCTGTTTATCGAATCGAATCTGTCGATTCTCGGCGCCTGTCTTGTTTCCGGTGCGCTGTTCGACAAGCATCAGATGAGCCGCGCCCGGCTCGCGTATTTTGCCGACGCCACCTGCGCACCGACCAAAGTCCTGGTGCTACTGAACGGTTGGGGCGCGTACGCGCTGAGTTTGTTGCAGGGCTATAACCTCGACAATCCAGTCGGCACGCTGGCCTGGTCGGTACCGCTCAATTTCTACTGTCTGATCACCTTGTTGCTGGTGTTCTACACGGTCTGGACCGGCCGCGTGCACGGCCCGCTGCGGGTGTCGGAGTCACGCGTCACGGCGCAGGCGCCAACGCTGGAAGCGCCGACCCGCAAGCGCTATTTCCTGGCACCGATTGCGGTGATGATTTTTGGCATCGTTGCGCTGATGGCGTGGACCGGCAATGGCAATGTCATGCAAGGTTCCGGTTCCAAATCCGTGCTCTGGGCAACGGCCAGTGCGCTGTTTGTTGCCTATGTGTTGCTGCGCACCGGCAAGCGATTCCGCCACAAGGAATTGGTCAGCCTGGCCTTCAAGGGCATGAACGAATTGCTGCCGTTGGTGGCGCTGGTGCTGCTGGCGCTGGCGCTCGGCGCGGCGATGAAAGATCTGGGTACCGGCAAGTTTGTCGCCAGCATGATCGGTGATTTTCTGCCAGTATTTCTGGTGACGCCACTGGTGTTTTTGGCCGCCTGTTTGATTTCATTTGCCACCGGCACCTCGTGGGGCACGTTTGCGATCATGATGCCGATCGCAATGCCATTGGCGCTGGGTCTGGGCATTCCGCCTTCGTTAATGGTGTCCGCCGTGCTCGGTGGCGGCGTCTTTGGTGACCATTGCTCAGGGATTTCCGATACCACCATTCTGTCGTCGCTGGCCTCGGGTTGCGATCATTACGAGCATGTCAAGACGCAATTGCCGTACGCCGTCACAGCAGCGCTGGCCAGCATTGTGCTGTACTTGCTCTGTGGTTTGTTGCTCTGAACCGGCAACAGGTAGAGCGTGCGCTGCCGACCCGACCGACCAGCGCCGATTTCTGGAGAGCCTTGATGAAAATGCACACGACGATGAAAAACGGCTTGGTGATCACAGCGGTCTTGCTGCTGGGCGCTTGCAGCAAAGTGAACAATGACAATTACAGCAAGCTTGAATCCGGCATGAGCAAGGACGATGTGGTCGCCATCCTCGGCGCACCCGACAGCTGCGAAAGTGCGCTGGCATTTGAAACCTGCCGCTGGGGCGACAAGGACAAGAACATCGAGGTCCGGTTCGCCGCTGACAACCTGCTGGCCAAGACCGCAGAAGGCCTGTAAGGCGCTTGTATCGAATTTTCTTCTCTTGCACAGAACCGGCTTATAGCAAGGCGACCTCAGGGTCGCCTTGTTTTTTTGCCAAAGCCGACTAGGTTTTGCCTGCATCAGGCAACCATGTGTTGCTACCGCTATACGTTAGCGACGCCCCAGTCCCGGGGGTTAATCACTGCAGGAGTATCCCATGAGAAAATCCGCCGCCGTCTGGCAGGCCTTGATCGCTGGCAGCTTGCTGCTGACCGGCACGCTCGCTTCCGCTGACGAAAATGCCAGCGATGACGGTTTGGGCATTGGTGTCGGTTACGCCTACAGCCCTCTCGGTAGCGGGCTTGAAGCGTACTGGCAAATCAATGACTACTTCGCTGTGCGCGGTGCGATTGGCGATGCCGATCACAGTGCCGATGATGAAGAGTATGACGACATCGAGTACGACGTCGATCTGGAGATCGATTCGCAAACTGTCACGCTCGATATTCATCCGTTCGGTGGCAGTTTCTTTGTCGCGATTGGTCAGAGCAAGCTCGATCATCTGATCGGTTTGGTGGCCCAAGTCAGTGAGCCGGTGGAAATTGGTGACAACACTTACACGCCAGATGAGATCGGCAGCTTGACTGCCGGGCTCGATATCAGTGGCAGCGTGCCGTATGTGTCGCTCGGCTGGCGTGGTGTCGAACCGGGCTTCACGATGAGCTTCGAACTCGGTGCCGCGTCGATTGATTCGCCGGATGCCGCCTTGAACGTGATCTGTGGCAGCGCCATTACTGGCACGCCGCAATGCGATCAGCTGCAGGCCGATGCCGCCGTCGAACGCGATCGATTGGAAGATGACGCCAGCGATCTCGATTTCTGGCCGTTTGTTCGACTGGGTGTTGCCTGGCAGTTCTGAGCCAACAAAGCTCTGCCACTTATTACCATTTGTTTGTCTGCCACGCCGCCGCGCTGAGCCCTCAGTGCGGCGGCGTTGTCATTTTCGGCGTGAGAAACGCTGCACGCACAATATCTTGTGGTTACTGACGCGCCATTATTGTGCGCACAAGATCGCCGCCTATTTCACCGCAATTCCCCAATTCAGTGCGCACAACTGCTCGGATATGTGTGCCGAAAATTTATACGTATTCATCGCGATGACGCGGTTTGGTGCTTTGCTTTGGTGCATTGCACCGTGACAGCATCAATGCAGCATCCGTGCTGTAGTGATCAATACCGCTGAGGAATGCGGCCTTCTTGTGCCGCCGGTTTGCACCGTCTGCTTGCTTCAGTCTGGTGTCGTCACTGGATCGCCAGCGCGCCCGTTTTCATGCCCATGGCATCGGTCGCGCTACCTGCCAAAGGTCCCGCACTGCGGGCCTATTACCACAACAAGGCAAGCTATCCGGGAGTCGAACCATGTTGATCGGGAGCCATTCTTTTGTCTGGCGTCGTGCAGTGAAAGCACTAACAGCCATCACCAGCGCTTTGGCGATGTTGCTCATTGCCAGCTGTGTCCTGACCGTCAAACTCGGGACACCGCCGCCGCTTGATTTGGCGGCATGCAATGACAGCAACATCAACGCAACCACAGCGACAACGCTGAGCCAAGTCAGTTTCCATCCGCAAATCCGTTCGGCCGACAGCAGCCGCCTGCGCATTCATTATCAGCGCCCGGCCGGCGATTACAGTGGCTGGGGCCTGCACGTCTGGAATCAATCCGGCAGCGCCGCCGACACCACCGGCATCGAATGGGGCGCGCCACTGCAAGCGGCCGGCAGTGACAGCTTTGGTCAGTACTACGACATCCCGCTGACTGCGACGACCGGCACCATCGGCTACATCTTTCACAAAGGTGACGAGAAAGATCACGCCGGCCAGGATCAGTTCTACACGCTGGCCGGCAACTACGACATCTGGCGCCGGCAAGGCGATTTGACCACCTATGAAACGGAACCCGGTGGCCCGGTACCGGATGCCGAGTTTGTTCGCGTGCATTACAAGCGCTTTGCCGGTGATTACGCTGGTTTTGGTCTGCATATCTGGGAATTCAACGGCGGCCGCGATATTGACAGCGCGCGCCTGCCCGGCGGCATTCAGATCGGCGACTGGCCGAACCCGGTGCCGTTTGCCGCACCGATGCCAAGCGGCAGTGATGCCTTCGGCCTGTGGGTCGATATTCCGATCAAGCGTTACAGCGACGGCGCCCGCGGCTTCAATTTCCTGGTTCATAAAGGCGTCGATGATGCCGGCAAGGACGGCGGCGACCGGCAGATCAGTTTTGCCAGCGGCTACGAGATTTGGTTGGTCGAAGGCGACAACAGCGTGCATTACCAGTTGCCGCGCGGCGACATCTCGACCCGCAATGCCAAGGCGTACTGGATCGATCGCGACACGCTGCTGTGGCCGCGCGTCGATGCCGGCGGCGAGTTCCGGTTGTTCTACAACGGTGACGGCGGTCTTCAGGTCGATGAAGACATCACCGGCTCCGCTGGTTCGGTGCCGCTGACCGTCACCGATCAGTTGTCCGACGATTCGCGTGAGCAGTATCGCTATATCCCGTCGCCGTACGTGGTGCTGAAGCTGCCGCGGATACCCGACAACATGCTCAAGCGGCTACTGCGCACGCAAACCGTGCTGGTGCATTTTGATGAAGACGGCGCAATCAATGACGCCACCACCGCCCAAGTGCCGGGCGTGCTCGATACGCTTTATGCCGAGCCGGCACGCGACGCAACACTCGGTGTGGTGGTCAAGTCCGGCAAACCGGAATTCCGGGTCTGGGCGCCAACCGCGACCGCTGTTGCTGTCTGCATTTACAACGACGGCAATGAAGGCGGCGCCAGCGATGTGCAAGCGCTGAAACTCGACGAGAAAACCGGCGTCTGGTCGCACAAAGGCACGGCTCGTCAGCTCGGCAAATACTATCGCTATGTGGTCGATGTCATCGTTCGCGATACCGGCCGCTTGACCCGCAATCTGGTCACCGATCCGTATTCGGTTTCGCTGTCGGCCAACAGTCAGCGCAGCTGGATTGGCTCGCTCAACGACGCTAGCGTCAAGCCGCCGGGTTGGGATCGGCATGCGGTGCCGACCTTGCAAGCGCCGGAAGATTTGGCGATTTACGAATTGCATGTCCGCGATTTTAGCGCCAAGGACAGCAGCGTACCGAGCGCGCATCGCGGCAAGTATCTTGCGTTTACCGATAGCAACAGCGCCGGCATGCAGCATCTGCAGTCGCTGCAGCAGGCGGGCATCAATCTGATTCATCTGTTGCCGGTCAACGATATCGCCACCATTCCGGAGCTTGGCTGCGTCGAGCCGGTGATTCCGGACGCAGCAGCGGATTCGGAAACACAACAAGCCGCGGTGTACGCCACACGCGATGCTGATTGCTTCAATTGGGGCTATGACCCGCTGCATTACACCGCGCTCGAAGGCAGTTACGCCACCGATCCACGCGATGGCAAAGTGCGCGTCCGCGAATTCCGGCGAGCGGTACAGGCACTGCACGAGGCCGGGCTGCGTGTCGCCGTTGACGTGGTTTACAACCACACACCAGCGGCCGGTCAAGATGCCAAATCGGTGCTCGATCGCATCGTCCCGGGTTACTACCACCGGCTCGACAGCAACGGCAATGTCACCAACTCGACCTGCTGCGCCAACACCGCCACCGAACACGCGATGATGGCCAAGCTGATGATCGACTCGGTGGTCACACTGGCCACCGCCTACGAACTCGATGCCTTCCGCTTCGACATAATGGGTCATCAACCGCTGGCGGTGATGAATGAGCTGCAAGCGAAAGTGAATGCAGCCGCCGGCCGGCCGATTTATCTGTACGGCGAAGGCTGGAATTTTGGCGAAGTCGCCAACAATGCCCGCTTTGTCCAGGCCACGCAGCGCAATCTCGGCGGCAGCGGTATCGGCAGCTTCAATGATCGCATCCGCGATGCGCTGCGCGGTGGCGGCGCCTTTGATGGCGGTGATCAGCTGGTCCGCAATCAGGGCCTGATCAACGGCCTCTATCTTGATGACAACGGCAGCGGTGGCAACAAGACGCTTGGTGATTTGCTCTGGAGCAGCGACATCACCCGGCTGGGCTTGGCGGCAACGCAGGTCGATGTCGAGTTTGTCACCGCCAATGATCAACTCACCCGCGGCGATCAGCTTGACTACTACGGTCAGGGTGCCGGCTACACGCTCGATCCGCAGGAAGTGATCAACTACGCCGACAAGCACGACAACCAGACGCTGTATGACATCAATGGCTATCGCTTGCCGTTGACTGCATCGCTGGTCGATCGCGTGCGGGCGCAGACGCTTGGCGTGGCATTCGTCACGCTGGCGCAGGGCATCCCGTTCTATCACGCCGGCATGGACATCCTGCGCAGCAAATCCTATGACCGCGACAGCTACAACAGCGGCGATCACTTCAATGCCATCGACTGGTCCTTGTACAGCAATAACTACGGCATCGGCGCCCCGGTCGCCGAGAAGAATGTCGACAACTGGCCGCTGATCAAACCGCGGCTGGCCAATCCGGCGATGAAACCCGATATCGCGGCCGCACAAAGCGCGCACACCGCGTTCAAGGAGCTGATTGCGATTCGGCAAAGCTCGACGCTGTTCCGCTTGCGCAGCGGCAACGACGTCAAGACCCGGATGCAGTTCCACAACACCGGTTCGGCGCAGGTGCCTGGCGTTCTGGCCTACAGCGTCGATGGTACCGGCTATGCCGGTGCCAACTTCGGCCGGGTTGTTGTGGTGTTCAACGTCGACACCGAAACGCAATCCATCACAGTGACTGATTGGATTGGTGCCGACTTGCATTTGCATCCGGTGCAGCGCAACGGCGCCGATGCCGTCGTTCGGCAAGCGAGTTTTGATGAGGTGAGTGGTGAATTGACCGTACCGGCGCGAACCGTCGCGGTCTTTGTTGAGCAGTAGGGCTCTCCTGGCGTGGGGCTGGCTCGGACAGCAGCCCCGATTTTTTCAGCGCCGGTTTGCTGTAAGAGCACGTTTTGCCAACGCACCACCGAGTGGATTGGAACCGTAAATGGTGGAGCCATCATGACAGTACGTATTGCAATCAACGGCTTTGGCCGCATCGGCCGCAATGTGGTGCGGGCCCTGTACGAATCGAATTATCGCGACCGCGTGCAATTGGTAGCGATCAACGATCTCGGCGATCTGGCGACCTCCGCGCATCTGCTGCGTTACGACAGCGTGCATGGCCGTTTTGCCACGCCGGTCAGTCATGATGGCAACAAGCTCGTTATCGCTGGCGATGAGATTCTTTATTGCAGCCAGCCGGATCCGGCACAACTGCCATGGCGCACACTCGGAGTCGATGTCGTGCTCGAGTGCACCGGCCGTTTCACATCACGAGCGAGTGCGGCAGTGCATCTGCAGGCTGGCGCGCGCAAGGTGCTGATTTCGGCACCGGCTGACGATGCCGACGCCACCATCGTTTACGGCGTCAACCACCAGAGCCTGACCCCGGCGATGCAGATTGTCTCCAATGCCTCGTGCACAACCAACTGCTTGGCACCGGTGGCGAAGGTGCTGCATGAGTTGGTCGGTATCGAACAAGCATCGATGACCACCATACATGCGTACACCAATGACCAGCAGTTGCTCGACCTGAATCACAAAGACATTTACCGCGCTCGCTCGGCAACCCAGTCGATGATACCAACCAAGACTGGCGCCGCCAAAGCCGTGGGCTTGGTGTTGCCGCAGCTGAAAGGCAAGTTCGACGGCATGGCCGTGCGGGTACCGACGATCAATGTGTCCCTGGTCGATCTGAACTTCCTCGCCAGCCGTGACACCAGCGCCGCGGAAATCAACGAGGCGATGCGCAAAGCTGCCGACAGCGGCGCGCTGGCCAGTGTGCTCGATTACAACAGCGAACCGCTGGTGTCGGTGGATTTCAACCATGTTCCGGCGTCGTCGACGTTCGATGCCAACCAAACCAAGGTCAGCGGGCGCTGGGTCAAGGTGATGGCCTGGTATGACAACGAGTGGGGCTTTTCGCACCGGATGCTCGATACCGGAATCGCACTGGCCCATGCCGATCGCACCGCGGCGCGCACCGGCGCGCCAGCCGCTGTAGCCAGCTGATACCGTTTATTACGGACAGATATTCATCACGACGACAAACGCTGAGGAGAATACCCATGAACGCATCACTGGCTCACGCCGAGCGTCTGCTGGATCGGATTGATCGCATCGGCCAGGAATTTTCGCGCCGCCCCAATGGTCTGGCGCTGGTCGGGCTTGGTTCGATCGGCCGCGACACCAATCGGCTTGATGCCTATTCCGGTCTGGATTTCTTTGCCGTGGTCGAAGCCGGCGCCAAAGCGGACTATCTGCAGAAACTGGAATGGCTGGATCGAATCGCGCCGGTCAGCTGGCATTTTCACCACACGGCCGATGGCTGCAAGCTGTTGTTCCAGGATGACATCTTCTGCGAGTTCGCCGTGTTTGAACCGCATGAAATCGCAGCGATTCCGTTCAGCAGCGGCCGGGTGATCTGGAAGCGTGACGATATTGATGCCAGCATCGCGACGCCAACGCTGCCGGAACCGCGACCGGTCAATCACAGCATCGAGTGGTGCCTGTACGAGGCATTGTCGAATTTGTATGTCGGCGTCGGCCGTTATTGTCGTGGCGAAAAGCTGTCGGCGTTCCGGTTTGTTCAGGGCTTGGCCGTTGATCGCATCATCGAATTGATTGAACGGACTTGGGATGCCGATGTCAGCGCCCGCGATCCGTTTGCCAATGAACGCCGCTTTGAACAGCGCTTTCCCGAGTTCGCGCCGCTGATCAGCGCGTTCATGCCCGGCTACCGTGATACGCCGCGCGCGGCGCTGGCGATGCTGGAATTTTTGGATCTGCACTGGGATGTGCCGGCGGCATTGGCCGGGCACATCGATCAACTCGCCCGCGCCAGCCTGCGCTGAGCGCTTTCTCTCTCGTTGATACAGCACGGACGCGAACCGGTAGGTTCGCGTCTAGCACGGTTTTGCTTTTGAAATCGCCAGCAGCATTCGTTCTGTCTGGCGCCACGTCGCCAGGACGGCGACGTTTATAACAAACCCGAGCGCCGGATTTGCCGTTCCGGAACACCACCACAAACACAGAACGCAATTGGGAGATTTACCATGCGGACATCAGTGTTGTGCGGAGTGGTCCTGATCCAACAGGCCCGTCGTTTCGCTTCGAGAAAATCAGTTCATATCCACGCCAGCAGCACCTGCAGTCGGTTGCGGCGCTGGCACATCGTCGCCTCGCTGCT
>CAMLNB010000103.1 GCA_946481205.1 uncultured Kangiella sp.
TGCGCCTGTAGCCGGCGCGCCAGCGTGCGTTCACTCACGCCAAGTGCACGTGCCGCCATGGCGCGCGTCGGCACATTTGGCCCCAGCTGAGTGGCCAGCCACTCGCGCAAATATGGCGCTGCGGCGCCTGCTTCGCTGAGTGCGGCAAGTTGCGCCGCCGCATAACGCTCATGCAGCTGGGCGAGTTGGGCGTCGGCTTGCGGCAAGGCGTGATCGAGCAGCGTGTTGTCGAGCAGAAGACCGTTGAAGGCTTGTTCAAATTCGATCGAGCAGCCGAAGACCTCGCGATAGCCGCTGAGCGGTCCAAGCTGGGCGTGGCTGCATTGCACGAGCAAGGGTTGCGCTGGCAGCGCCGTGACCCAGCGCGCGAAACTGATCACGGCCGCGAGCACCGCTTCGATTTGATGCGGACTGAAAGCGAGTTCGCCCTGACGCGGGTGGTAGACCACCCAGCTGGCGTTTTCACCGGCCAGAATCTGAAAACGGCCACCGTCGGAAATCAAGCGCTGGTATTTCTGCAGCAGGGTCATGGCCTCACGCAGCGTCGCCGACGACTGCAGCAGAAAGCTGACCACGTTCAGGCTGGCCGGGCCGACCAGCGCGCCGGCTTTCAGGCCAAAGCCGGGGTCACCGGTGCAGCGATCAGCGGCGCGCCAGAGTCGGGTGATGTGGTCGATGGGCCAGCGCTCACGGTTCAGCTCGGCCGGATCAATGCCGGCAGCCTTGAGCAGCAGGTCCGGCGCCACCCCGAGCCGTTTGGCGGCCGTGATAACAGTGTTGACCCAGCTCATCGAGACAGTGGCCTGCAAGGTCAATTTGACTGGCCTATAGAGTCAATCATGCCAGCATCTTAGCCGGCTATCTTGGACTGCAACAAGGCAAAGCACCTGCCGCTGCATCGGCTATGGCTCGTGACGCTTCCCCTCCGCTCAGCGGCAGGGGCTCAAACCGCCTTCGCGTGAATGCCCTCATTGGGAGATGTGATGAACAACGCGCCACATTCGGATGTGCTGGTTATCGGCGGTGGCCTCGCCGGCATTGTCACCGCGCTGGAACTGCTGCGGGCCGGCAAGACCGTGACGCTGGTCGACCGCGACACGCCCGAACGCTTTGGCGGGTTGGCGCTGTGGGCGTTCGGCGGCATGGCGCTGGTCGGCACGCCGCTGCAGGCCAAGATGAAAATTCTCGATACGCCGGAGATTGCCCTGCGCGATTGGCAGCGCTTTGGCGAACTGGACCCGAACGAGCACTGGCCGCAGCAATGGGCGCGTTATTACGTCGAACACTCGCGCCGCGAGGTGTATGACTGGTTGAGCGATCAGGGCATCAAATTTCTGCCGGCGGTCAACTGGGTTGAACGCGGCCGCGCCGGCGATGGCAACAGCCTGCCGCGTTATCACGTGGTCTGGGGCACCTCGCGCGAGCTGACTCGCTGCATGATTGCCGCCCTGCACGGCGCGAACAGCAACGGCCGGCTGACCCTGCTGCACCGGCACCGCATCACGGCGCTGGATCACGCGGCGGGGCAGATCTGCGGTGCGCTGGCAATCAATGAAAATAGCGGCGCTGAAATTCACTTGCGCGCCGACACCGTCGTGCTGGCGATGGGCGGCATCAATGGCCACCACGACGAATGCCGCGCCAACTGGCCGAAAGATCGGCCGCTGCCGAAAACGATGCTGAATGGCGCACATCCGTTTGCCGATGGCCGGCTGCACCATCAGGTTGCTGATGCCTTAGGCGGCCAGATCACCCATGCCGGCGAAATGTGGAATTACGCCGCCGGTTTTCCGCACCCGTATCCGCATTTCGAAGGGCATGGCTTGTCGACCATTCCGTGCAAATCGGCGCTGTGGCTCAATCACAAGGGCGAGCGTATCGGCCCGGAGCCGCTGGTCACCGGCTTTGATACCCATTGGCTATGTCAGCGCGTCGCCGAACAGGAAAAGCCGTGGACCTGGCACCTGCTGAACTGGCGCATTGCGGCAAAAGAGTTCGCCATTTCCGGTGCTGAACACAACCAGCGCATTCGCGACAAACAGTTTCCAATGTTCCTGAAGGAAACGCTGTTCGGCAATCACCGGCTGGTCAAACAAATGCAGCGCGAGAGCCGGCATTTCCTGGTGGCTGACACGCTGACCGAGCTCGCCGGCAAAATGAATGCACTGACCTGCTCGCACGATGTCGATGCCAGAGTGTTGCAAGCCACAGCCGACGCCTTTGATGCCAACTTCGCCGCCGGCCACACGCCGGAAAACGACGAGCAGATCCGGCGCATCCTGCACGCCCGGCAATGGGGCTCGGACAAACTGCGCACCTGCAAGCCCGCGCCATTGCAGCAACCCGGTGCCGGCCCCTACATTGCGATTCAGATGCAGCTCATCACCCGCAAAAGTCTCGGCGGTCTGCAAACCGATTTGCAAAGCCGTGTGCTCGATGCCAGTGGCAAACCGCTGCACGGCCTGTACTGTGTCGGCGAGGCAGCCGGCTTTGGTGGCGGTGGCGCCAGCGGCAAACGTTCGCTCGAAGGGACATTTTTGCCGGGCTGTATTCTGACCGCGAAAGCGGCGGCGCGAGCAATTGTCGCCGGCAGCTGAGCCTTTGCGCGGGGTGCGGAAGGTCCGCATCGCGTGTTGAATTTTTGCGTTGCAACGAGAAGCCATCTTAAAAATAGGCCGAGCGATGACAGCTTGGGTGCCGCCAGCGCGCAAGAACCGGAGTGTATAGGTAATACATGAGGATTCTGAGCACTGCCGGCGCCCATGATGTCGAGCGCAGGTATTTTTGAGATGGCTTCGAACAAGGAGTCGGCTTTGCAAGGTGACATTGTTTCCGGTGTGCTGCTGCCGCTGATCCTGGCGTTCATCATGTTTTCGCTGGGCCTTGGTCTGACACCAGCGGATTTTCGCCGCATCTTTGCCCAACCACGCGCGCTGCTGGTCGGTGTGCTGTGTCATTTCGTGCTGCTGCCGCTGGCTTGCTTTTTTCTGCTCGAATGGTTCGGCATGAGTGGCGTGTTCGCTGTCGGCTTTATGATCCTCGCCGCCTGCCCGACCGGCAGCACGTCCAATCTGCTGACCTATCTGGCACGCGGTGATGTGGCGCTGGCACTGAGCTTCACGGCAGTGGCCAGTGTGCTGACCATTTTTACCTTGCCTATCGTCGTGACCTGGGCCTTGGGCCATTACCTTGATGCGGCACGCGCCATCGACGTGCCGGTTGGTTTGATGATGGGTCAGGTCGCGCTGGTGCTCGGTGTACCGGTAAGCCTTGGCATGCTGGCACGCCATCGCTGGACGAACTGGGCACTGCGCTTCGAACCGCGCGCCACCCGCGTCGCAACGCTGCTGTTTATCGTTATCGTGATCTTGGCAGTACTGAAAAACTGGCCGCTGCTGCGTGACAACTTTGCCTCACTGGCACCGTTTGCCGTGCTGCTGAACCTCAGCATGCTCTGTCTGGGGTTTGCTGTAGCGTTGCTGGCTCGGTTGTCACGCCGCCAATCGGTCACGCTCGGCATCGAAACCGCGGTGCAGAACGCGGCGCTGTCGCTGGTGATCGCCAGCACCGTGCTCAAGGACGACGCGATGGCCATTCCCGGCGCGCTGTATGGCGTGCTGATGTATGCCGGCGGCCTGCTGTTTGCGCTGACCATGCGCCGGTTCATGCCGCCGCCGGCGATCTGAATTCACACCCAAACGAAAACAAACGAGGAATGTGCCATGCCTAACGGCGCCCAAGCTCTGATGAAAACGCTGGTCGATGCCGGCATTGAAGTCTGCTTCACCAACCCCGGCACCAGCGAAATGCATTTCGTGGCTGCGCTCGACAGCGAACCGCGCATGCGCGCCGTGCTGGCGTTGTTTGAAGGTGTCGCCACCGGTGCCGCTGACGGTTACGCCCGCATGGCCGACAAACCGGCGGCCACACTGCTGCACCTCGGCTGCGGACTCGGCAACGGCCTCGCCAATTTGCACAACGCTCGCAAAGGCAAAGTGCCGGTAATCAATATTGTTGGTGATCACGCCACCTATCACGTGCCGTTTGATGCGCAATTGCAATCCGATATCGAGACGGTGGCGCGCAATGTCTCGCCTGGCTTTGTTCGCACCGCCAAAACCACGGCCGCGTTGTGTCAGGATGCGGTCGATGCCATCACGGCCGCACGCGGCCTGCCCAGTCAAGTCGCCACGCTGATCCTGCCGGCCGATGTTTCGTGGGGCGAAGGTGGTGTGCCCTGCCCGCCACCGCGTCTGCCAACGCCCGCAGTAGCTGATGACAACACCGTAAACGCCATTGCTGCCGCTATCCGCTCCGGCAAAAAAACGGCGTTTCTGGTCGGCGGTCGCGCGCTGCGCGAACCGAGCTTGATGGCTGCTGCGCGCATCGCCGCACACAGCGGAGTGAAATTGCTGGCTGAAGTATTCCCGACACGGCTCGAGCGTGGCGCAGGATTGCCGGCGGTCGAGCGCATCGCCTACCTTGCTGAATTGGCTAGCGTACAGCTTGCCGACATCGAACAGTTGATTATGGTTGATGCCAAGGCGCCGGTATCATTCTTTGCCTATCCGGGCAAGAAAAGCTATCTGGTGCCGGATAGCTGCACGGTGCACACATTGGCTGCCCCAGAACAAGATTGTGCCGCAAGCCTGCAAAAACTCGCCAAGGTGCTGGCTGCAGAAGCGACCGCGCCGGCGCTTCAGACTGCGCAGCGCCCGAGCCGACCACGCGGCAGACTCACCGCTGAAAAAGTCTGCAAAGCCGTTGGCCATTTGCTGCCGGATAACGCCATTCTGGTCGATGAAGCGATCACCTCTGGTTTGTTGCTGTCCGCAATGACCGCTGGCGCGCCGCGTCATGATCTGATCACGCTGACCGGTGGCGCTATTGGTCAGGGCTTGCCAAACGCCATCGGCGCCGCCATCGCTTGTCCGAATCGACCGGTCGTTGCACTGATTGGTGACGGCACCGCGATGTACACCATTCAGTCGCTGTGGACGATGGCGCGTGAGCAGCTCAACGTGACCTCGATCATTTTCAACAATGCCTCCTACTCGGTGCTGAACATTGAACTGGAACGGGTTGGCGCTGACGAAGTCGGGCCGAAAGCCAAATCACAACTCGACATCGGCGGCCCGCAGCTCAACTTTGCCCAGCTCGCACAGGGCATGGGCGTGCACGCCGTGCGCGCGACCACCGCCGAAGATTTTGTCAAAGCGCTAGAGTATGCGCTAGCGATGCCCGGCCCACACCTGATCGAAGCGGTAGTGCCGGAGTCGCTCAACGGTGTCAAACGCAAAGTGCTGCCGTGGCTGCTGCGCGCCCTGCCGAGCTTGCCGCGCTCACTGGCAAAGACACTCAAGCGAAAAATTGCGCCATAAAATTTTCTGACACTTAGCGCCGACACTGTAAAGGAATGCGTTCGAGTAACGCGCTCCTTTACAGTGTAAATTTCTCTTCAGCCATCCGTTCTCAATCTGCATATAACCACATCGAACGACGCCACATCACTCATTCACACACGACAGCGCAGCGCTGCAACGCAGCATTCGCCGCGCACTGGCAACGCACCACATCGCAGCCACCAATATCAATCTGCCACAAAAACAAGCGCTTAACGTCCAGCGCATGCATTCGCGACAGCTTGCGCACAGAGGTTTCTTCTGACCATTGAATAAGCACGGCAGACATTACAATAAATTGACCGTTATGCCGTTTTGTGAACCGCGCGACAGCATCGTCGCAGCAATGCGCGACAGGATCTACACTCAATCACTGCCACAACAAGCGAGGAGTGCAATCACACACACCTGCAACGCTCACATGCCGGCGCGGTCATATCGCCAGCAGAGCTTGACAGGACACGACTATCCAGTGAGGTGCCACATGAATGCAGTCGATGTCACAATCGATGATAGCGTCGCCCTGGCAGATCCCGTTGTAACGCCGTTGCCAGCCACAGAACATACCGCAGAGAATACGTTTCATTTATTCACGCCTGCCCAGCTAGCTGCTGCCGATACCGGCTGGTTAACGTTTGCGCCGCATTCTGCGGCGTCGCCGTCAATAAAATACCGGCTGCAAGCGCCCCGTTTGTCCCAGCCGATTCCGGAGGATTTCACGCCAAGCCAATTCGGCGGCGAGCCATACAGCTGGCGCAGTCACGGCGTCACCGCGCGCTATGTTGACAACTCCTCAGGTTGGCACTGGCAGAACGTCGGTGGTGATTGGATTGACAAAAATGGCGTTGCCCAAGGCAGCACGCCGTGGTTCAGTTTCAACGCGCAGAAACCGCCCGTTTCCGGACCGGTCACCTACTCCATCAATGTCACCAGCTTGATGAATGCGATCGTGACCCGTAAAACCTGGAACGCCATTCTGCTGAAGCAAGGTGTCGCCACCCGCATCATCGCTGGCTGGCGCCATCCGACATCAGCACCACGGATCGAGATCACCTATAGCGACGGATCGCGCGCAACACTGCGCGCAATCTATTCGGCACGGATGACCACGTCCACGTCTTATGTTTCATCAAACACGCCGACGCAAACACTGCCGGTCATGCTGGAGTTCGGCAAGCCAGAGAAAGCGGTCAGCAGTGCCACATTGTTCCTGACTGTTGTCGAGCATCCTTCCGGCACCAACTCCGTGATCACTGGCAATCTGATCAATCCCCCGATCAACCGTGATCCGCTGGAACAAGGCCTCGCTGCCACGGCGGGGCCATTGGATGCCGGCTTGGAGAACCACCCCAGTGTTTTCGGTGTGCACGGTTATGACGATGGCTCTGTCCGCAGCGATTTCATTTCCGATAGTGGCGTGTCGGTCACCTCGGAAAGCAATTACAGCCCGGACATCTGGAACCGTGGCCCGAAAGACACCAGCAAGCTGCCGCATCTGGATCTGGGCAAATTCATTGCTGCCGGTGACAACTTTCAGTTGGTCAATTCGGGCTATCAGGGAGAAGGCTTCCATCCGTTGGCGCCCGGTGTTGGCGCGATGCGCGTACAGATGTTCGCCGAACCCGAGCTTGGCAACGGTTCGATCATCGACACCACCGGCACCCGAGCCAGTCTGGCGCGGATATTTTTGCCAGATGAGGAGTTTGGTTTGCTGAAACGGATTTTTGTCCGTTACTACATGATGTTCGGTACCCCGCAGGACACTTCGTTTGATAAGCGCTATGAGGTGCGCTACTCACCGAATGGCCCGTTCAAATGGACCGACATGGCCGGCAAAACGGGGATCACACCGAGCCATACCAACCGCTGGGGTTACAGTGGCACCAGCGGCGGCGGTTATGGCTGGCAGATGCGGCTTTCGTATGCCATCCGCCATATCGAAATGGGCGCGCCCAGCGGCGGTGCGATCAGCCTCGGTTTGCACACCTATGATTTTCTGTCCAATCAACCGCCCGGTCATAAATATGGAGCGACCGACGAAGGCAAGGACCGCATGTTTGGTCAGCGCGGCGGCCTCGGTGGCGTGATCTATCCCGGCCAATGGTATTGCATCGAAATGGAGGTGAATCTGAATACGGTGACGCCACAGGCCCCGGGCTGGATCGCCGATGGCTCCGTCAATATCTGGATCGACGGTCGCGCCGCGTTCAAACGCAGCGGCATGGTCATGCGCTCGTTGCCGATTCAAACGCCGCCGTATCAGCCGTTCTCAACGCGCCCGGCACGCGAACTCGGTCATGCTTATCTGGATTTCAATTGGTACCACGGCGGCACCACCGAGAATCCTGTCGACATGACGATGTTCGTAACCAAGCTGGTGTGGAGCAAGGAATACATCGGCCCGATGCGCGTCCGGTGATTTTCACGAAGGGCTTGAAGTCGGCCACAAAAAAAGAGCCTCCGATATCGGAGGCTTTTTTTCTGCTGAGGTTGATGCGACAACAATCAGCTCTTGTATTTCACCGAGCAGCCATACGGCTTGCTGCTGCTGACGCTGATCGGTTTGCCAGCGGCCAGTTCGGTCAACGCTTGGCTGACATACTGGGTGGCTTTCGGGATGTCGGCCTGATCGGTACTGGCGATGCTGTCGATGGCGCCGTTGTAGCGCAGCACGCCGTTGCCATCAATCACATACATATGTGGCGTGGTTTTCGCGCCGTAGGCACGACCGACATCGCCGCTGGCATCGATCAGATAGGCGCTTTGCTTGGCGCCGACCTCGGTACGGATTGCATTGGCTTTGCTGCCATCAACATGACCTTGCAGACCCGGTGCCGACGAATTGATCGACAGCCAAATCACATCCTTGCCAGTCGCATCCGCCTGCTGTTTCTGCATGTTGCCGGCACCGTAGTGTTTCTTGACGAACGGGCATTCGGCATTGGTCCATTCCAGCACCACGGTCTTGCCTTTGAAATCAGCCAGGTTATGCGTCTTGCCGTTGCTATCGGTCAGCGTGAATGCCGGAGCTGGCTGGCCAACGGTGCTGGCTTGTGCGGCGCCAGCCAGAGCCGTGAACGACAGCGTGGCGACCATCGCCGCGGTAATCAACGTTGTTTTCATGTTGTCTCCTTTGCAGGTTGATAAACAGACGGGAATGCACCGACGCGCCGCAAGCAGAGCTCACTTCGACGTCGTTTCCGCTCGCGCGGTAAACCACAATGCTTGTTCGCCTTTGACCAAAACCCAATCGCTCTGGGCAGGCAGGGTTGCAAAATAATCGCTGCGCTTTAGCGGTGTTAGCCATTGCCCGGCTTGTGACTGCCACTGCGGCAGGCGGTTGTAGGCGATCAATTCTTCGGCAATTGGAAACAGCGTCCATTGGGCCAGATCTGCCGGCACGCGTTCTCCGCGAAGCGTCAGCTGCAGCGCATCGGCCGTGGCGCGCAAACTTGCGTCAATCGTCAGTGCTTGCGGCTGTCGTGTGGCGCTGCGGGCAAAATCGGCGGCCCAACGCTGATCGACAGTCGCCGCGCCGCGGCGTTGCACCGGCAAGCTCATGGTGTATTCGGCTTTGCCGGGAATGCATTCGTGCTCGCAAATCAACCAGCGGGCTTTCAGCGTGAGCGGCAGCACATCACCGGCATAGTCAGCCGGCAGCGACAACCGCATCGGCAACAGGGTCCGGCCGCTGTAACCGAAATTGACGATGTCTTCACTGAGCACAAAACGCTCTGGCGCCGGCCAATCGATGCCGAGAAACTGCACGCCATCAGGCAGTACCCATTCGACTTCGGTTTTCAATCCGGAATCGCCCGGATTGCGCCAGTAGGTATGCCAGTGCACATCGTGCTCAAAGAGCAGGCCGAGGCGCAGCGTGCTGCCCGGCATGGCAGCGGTTTCAGCGGCGACCAGCCGCGACCGCAGATGCGCCGTCTGCCGCTCGTCCGACGCGGCGCCAGCCTGACCCGGCAGCAGCGCCACAACGGCGGTAAGTAGCAGTAAGGCAAGCGAGGTAGGGCGTAGGCTCATGGACGTTTGTACGAGGCAAATCATCGGACGATCAGAGTAGCGGAAAGCCGGCCCGGTTCCCGGCCGGCTTCGCCATTCGTCGCAGCCCGGACTCGGTTTATCTTAAATGGACGATTCGCCGCGATATGCCTTCCGCTCATATACTCTGCGCCGCCTTTCCGTGTCGGGCTGCCGGACTTTTCATGACGGCCCCGACTAAAGCCGGATGATTCCTGAGGTAATTTTCCGGATAATGGACAAACGTTTGAATGCCGACCCCGGCGCCTGACTCTTCTCAACCCCGCACTGGATGCCTTACTTCCATGACAACAGGAACCATGAACACTGCGTTTCGCAAGAAGTTGACCGGTACGTCCCTGGATTGGTTCGACGCCCGCGCGGCGGTCGAGGCGCTGAAGCCCGGCAGCTATGACGGCCTGCCCTACACCGCCCGCGTCCACGCCGAGAACCTCGTGCGCAAATGCGACCCGGCCATCCTGAACGACTGCCTGCTGCAGCTCATCGAACGCAAACGCGAGCGCGACTTTCCGTGGTTCCCGGCCCGCGTCGTTTGCCATGACATTCTCGGTCAGACCGCGCTGGTCGATTTGGCCGGCCTGCGCGATGCGATTGCCGATCAAGGTGGCGACCCGGCGCAGGTCAATCCGGTGGTGCCGGTGCAATTGATTGTCGACCACTCGCTGGCAGTTGAATGCGGTGGTTATGACCCGCAAGCGTTCGAGAAAAACCGCGCGATTGAAGATCGCCGCAATGAAGATCGCTTTCATTTCATTAACTGGACCAAGCAGGCGTTCAAGAACGTCGACGTGATCCCGCCGGGCAACGGCATCATGCACCAGATCAACCTGGAGCGGATGTCACCGGTGATTGGCGTGCAAGACAAGGTGGCCTACCCCGACACCTGCGTCGGCACCGACAGCCACACCCCGCACGTTGATGCGCTCGGCGTGATCGCGGTTGGTGTCGGCGGTCTGGAAGCGGAAAACGTCATGCTCGGTCGCGCTTCATGGATGCGGCTGCCGGACATCATCGGCGTCGAACTGACCGGCAAACCGCAACCGGGCATCACCGCCACTGACATCGTGCTGGCACTGACTGAATTCCTGCGCAAAGCCAAAGTCGTTGGCGCTTATCTGGAATTCCGCGGTGAAGGTGCCGCAGCATTGACGCTCGGTGATCGCGCCACCATTTCGAACATGGCACCGGAATACGGCGCCACGGCGGCAATGTTCTTTATCGATCAACAGACGCTGGATTACCTGCGGCTGACTGGCCGCACTGACGAACAAGTCAAGCTCGTTGAAACCTACGCCAAGCAAGCGGGTCTCTGGGCAGATGCACTCAAGACTGCGCAATATGAACGCACGCTGAGCTTTGATTTGTCGAGCGTGGTCCGCAACATGGCTGGCCCGTCGAACCCGCATGCGCGCGTCGCCACCACCGATCTCGCCGCCAAAGGCATCGTCGCACCGTACACCGAAACCGCCGGCCAAATGCCGGACGGCGCCGTGATCATCGCCGCCATCACCAGCTGCACCAACACCTCGAACCCGCGCAACGTGATCGCCGCCGGCCTGCTGGCACGCAATGCCAATCGCAAAGGTCTGGTGCGCAAGCCGTGGGTGAAGAGCTCGCTGGCACCGGGTTCGAAAACGGTCGAGCTGTATTTGCAGGAAGCCGGTCTGAAAGCCGATCTGGAAAAACTCGGCTTTGGCATCGTCGCGTTTGCCTGCACCACCTGCAACGGCATGAGCGGCGCGCTCGATCCGAAAATCCAGCAAGAGATCATCGACCGCGATCTGTACGCCACCGCCGTGCTGTCCGGCAACCGCAACTTCGACGGCCGTATTCATCCGTACGCGAAGCAAGCGTTCCTCGCTTCGCCGCCGCTGGTCGTTGCCTACGCCATTGCCGGCAGCATCCGCTTTGACATCGAAAAAGACGTGCTGGGTCACGATCAGAACGGCAAACCGGTGACGTTGAAAGATATCTGGCCAAGCGATGCCGAAATCGATGCGATTGTGAAATCGGCGGTCAAGCCGGAACAGTTCCGTAAAGTCTACGAACCGATGTTCACCGCCTCGGTCGCCAGCACCGAGAAAATCAGCCCGCTGTATGCCTGGCGCGCACCGAGCACCTACATCCGTCGGCCACCGTACTGGGAAGGCGCGCTCGCCAAACCACGGACGCTGAAAGGCATGCGGCCGCTGGCCCTGCTTGGTGACAACATCACCACCGATCACCTGTCGCCATCGAATGCGATCATGGCGAACAGCGCCGCCGGCGAATACCTCGCCAAAATGGGCTTGCCGGAAGAGGATTTCAACTCCTACGCCACCCACCGCGGCGATCACCTGACTGCGCAGCGCGCCACCTTCGCCAACCCGACCTTGATCAATGAAATGGCCGTCGTCGATGGCGCGGTCAAGAAAGGTTCGCTGGCTCGCGTCGAGCCTGAAGGCAAAGTGATGCGGATGTGGGAAGCGATCGAAACCTACATGAACCGCAGCCAGCCGCTGATCATCATTGCCGGCGCCGATTACGGTCAGGGCAG
>CAMLNB010000104.1 GCA_946481205.1 uncultured Kangiella sp.
TGATCATCAGATCGTTCAGCGTCATTTCGCGTTTGTGTTCGGCCTGGAATTTCTCAACCGTCGCGCGCACGTCATCGATGGCGCGGGTATCAGCTTTGAGCCAGCGATCGATGCGCTCGGCATTGCCGATCAGGAAGAACAGAAACGCCATCCACAGATTGCCAATGACAATGTCGATGGTCACCATCACCGAAAACAGATCACCCGGCGTGTTATAGGTTTCGCGCAGCGCGGCCTGGTTGGCGGCACCACCGATCCAGCTGCCGGCAATGGTGGCAAGACCCCGCCACAGCGAATCCGGATCAGTGCCGGTCACCGCTTCTGGCGAAATCAGCGAGTAGATGAACAGCATCAGCGGGCCGCCGATCATCACGCCGAGCGTGCCGGTCAGGAACATGATCAGCGCTTTCGGCCCGAGCGCAAACAGGCGCTTCAGATCGACGCTCATGGTCAGCAGCACGAGGCTCGCCGGCAGAAAATAATTGCGCGCGACCAGATAGAGATTGGAGGCACTGCCATCGATGATGCCGAACGTGTTCAGCAAGGACGGCAGGAAATAGCAGAGAAAAATCGCCGGCACGTAAGTGTAAAACGCTTTCAGTGGCGACCACTGGCTGCGCGAGGTGCTGAATACCAGCGCCAGAATCAGCGCCAGCAAGCCCATAACCACGACATCATTTGTTATCAGGACTGTACGTTCCATCTCGACTCTTCTGTTTGCAGTGTTGTTCGACCAAATAGCTCGATAAACAAACGGCGCCACAAAGGCGCCGTCTGGCGAAGCATCAACAGGATTCGACCTTGCTACCCTGTTGGCGAAATCAAAACTCGGCGACCAGCAACAAACCCGCACCGGCGCGTTGCGCATCATAGATGCGTTGCGGTGGTCACCATCCGGCGCGGACTATACCATGCAGCGACAGAACGCCGAGCTGGCCGGGTCATCCGTCACCAGCTTGCCGCACCGCAGCAAATTACTGCGCCAGCTGCGGCACGCGTTCGACCACCTCTACCCGCTTGCCGCTGCCGACCACCGCCACCGCCTTGATTTCAATCAGCGCGTCCGGCATCACCAACGCCGTGGTGCCGATGGCAGTCCAGGCCGGGTAATGGTTCGGCATGAACTCGTCCTTGACCTTGCCGACCTTGTCGATGTCCTTGATGTTCAGGTGGTAGCTGGTCAGCTCGACTACGTCATCAAGACTGGAGCCAGAGGCTTCCAGCACTGACTTCAGCCGCTTGAACACCGCCTGCGTCTGCCCTTCGATATCGTTGACGCCGGCCCCGGCACCGGGCTGACCGGACACCCAGATGGTATCGCCGACCCGGGCAGCCTGGGCGTAATGCCACTCCTGATAAATGCGCTGGGTATTGCCTGGATTGATCAGATACTTGCTGGGGCCGCTGGCGTTCGGCGTCGGGATGCCGCTGGCACAGGCCGTCAGCAGTGCGGTCGCGGCCAGAATCAGCAGGGTTTTCATGACTTACGCTCCATCGTTGGCATAGGAAAAGGCAGGCGCAGACGATGCCACAGCGGCGACGGACTGGGTGCCGAGCGTGAATTTTTGCCAAATCGGCAAACTATTTGCCGGCCGGCAACGACAATCAGCACAGACGAACCGAAAAGCTGGCGCAGCTCGCGACAGCAGACCGCTTCGGTCAACCACAACAACGGAAAACCATGTTCGGAATAGCAGACGACGGCGAACTGATTGCCAAGGCGCTGGGGGGATCACAGCGCGCCTGGCTGAGTCTGGTTCGCCGCCATGAAAAGCGGGTCTACAACCTCGCCTACCGGATGACCGGTAACCGGCAGGATGCGCTCGACCTGATGCAGGAAGCGTTTCTGGCGGTGTACCGCAACCTGCCCAATTACCGGGCCGAGGGCGTGTTCGCCGCCTGGCTGCTGCGCATCGTCGCCAACCGCGCGGTCGACTTTCTGCGCCGGCGGCGTGGCAACCCGCTGCACAAAGCGGCGGAAGTGGACGAAGACGTGATCGTCGCCGATGACAGCAGTCATCGCAGCGTCGAGCAGGACAGCCTGCGCAGCACGCTGCTGCGCTTGATGGCGCAATTGAGTAACGACCAGCGGCTGGTGGTGGAACTGAAATTCTTCCAGCACCTGACTTTCGAGGAAATTGCCGGCCAGCTCGGCATCCCGGAGAACACCGCGAAAACGCGTTTGTACACTGCCCTGCAGAAACTGCGGGGAAATGAGGAACTGAAACATGCGTTGTGAAGAAGCCGGCCCTTTGCTCAGCGATTACCGCGAGCATCTGCTGCCTGAAGCCACGCAGCAGCAATTGTCCGATCACCTGGCGCAATGCCCGCATTGCCAGGCCGATCTCGCCATGCTGGACACGCTCAGCCATGAGGCGCGCCAGTGGCGCGATCTGCCGGTGCCGGAATGGCATCGCGCCGCGTTCGCCGTGCCGGAAAAGCAGCGCGGCCAATGGTTGCAGTGGCTGTCGATGGCAACGTCAGCACTGTGCCTGCTGCTGGTCGTTGCGAAGGTCGATGTACAAAGCGATGCCGGCGGTTTCCGCGTCAGCTTCGGTGGCAGCAAAGCCACCAACGGCCAAGTGCTCACCGCCGATGCGCTCGAACAACGCCTGAACCAGTTCAAGGAACAGCAGCAACTGACGGTGACCAACCAGCTCGCAGCCTGGGACATCAGCCGGCAGCAGGACAACCAGAAAATGATGACCGCGGTGGTGAATTACGCCCGCGAACAGCAGCAGCAAGATTTGGCGCAATGGGTCGACTACTGGAAGACCGTGCGCGATCAGGATCAGGCGTTGCAGGTGAAAGCCTTCAGCGATCTGTTGACCACTCAACAGCAAAGTCGACTTGAGTTGCGCGCGCTCAAGGCGTCCTTGCAAACCACCACCGACTCGGAGGTTTTATGAACCGTCGTACATTCAAGGTCCGCTCCTTTCTGACTGCCCTGGTGGCAGCCGGCGCGACCGTGGCCAGTGTTGGCAGCCTCGCCGCCGACAGCAAAAACAGCTACAGCGCGATCAGCAAAGACGTGCAGATTCTCGGCCAGGTGTTTGAAACCGCCACTGCGCCGAAATCGCGACAAGGCCGCTGGGAACATGGCGGTGTCAATATCGAAGGCCTGTACCTCGCCGGTCAGGGCATGGTGTTTGAAGTGCATTTGCCGGGCGCTCATTATGGTCACGTCTTTGGCACGCCGCTGGCGCCGATCGCGCCGTTGCCGCCGATGCCGGCCATCGCCTTCAGCGACGATGAAGATGCCGAAGCACCAGAAGCCGAAATCGACACCGAAGAAATGGAAGCCGTTGTCGAAGAAGCAATGGAAGCCGCTCATGAAGCGATGAGCGAAATGGGCTATGGCCGCGGCATCGACAAACAAACGCAGGAACAGCTGCGTGCGCTGCGCGACAGCCAGCGCAAAGCCGCGCGCGAATACCGCGATCAGCAGAAAGCCTATGCTGATGCTTTGCGCAAAAACAAAGACATGAGCCAGGCTGAGCGAGACAAGCAAAAAGCTGCGTTGGAAAAATCCCGGCAAAGTTTTGAGGCGGCTCAACAGCAATTTCGAGGCAAAGCGGAAGCGCTGCGCAACGAGCAGAAACAGCAATGGCAAGCTAAGGTGAAAGAAACCGAAGATCAACTGCTGGACACGCTGTGCAGCTACGCCGGCTCGACCCGTCGACTCGGCACCGGCGAGCATGTCACGCTGATTCTCAAGGATGCAGCTGGCGAGTCCGATGCCAAGCACAAGATCTGGGTGATCAAGAAAGCCGATCTGGATGCCTGCGCCACCGGCAGCCAAACCAGTGGCGTGCTGCAGAAGAAAGCGATCAGCTACAACTTCTGATCGCCGACCCGCCTGAAAAAGCCGAAGCCGAATCATGTAACGGCTTCGGCTTTTTTTTAGCGCCGCACGGGCAGCGACAGGCGCGACTGCCGAGCGCTGCCGTAGGGCACGGTCAGCTGATAGAAACTCAGCGTCGGCGCGCTGTACTGCGGGTCAGCCGTATCAATCGCCAATGCCAGGCGATGCCCTGCCGGCAGATCGTAAGCCGTCGCGATCAACTCGATTTGCACCTGCCGATCTTGCCCCGGCACCGCATCCAGCACGGTCACCGGCCCGTGCGTAATCAAGGTGCCGAAGCCCCAGTTATCCAGATCGTACAGATAGGCGATGGTCTGAAAGCGTTCGTTGCTCGGCCGCAGCCACAAGTCCAGCGTGGGGATACCGCGAATGCGCTGGCTTTGCTCGAACCGGTCCGACTCGTACACCAGCGCCAAAGCGCGATTGATGCCGGGAATGAACGCCGTGATCGGTGCCTGCAGATGCGCTTCAAACGTTGCGCTGATCACCGGAACGCCTGCCGTGGCGCCGGACAGCAGACCGGCATTGAAGGTATTGCTGGCACTGGTGTTGTTCGGTGTGCGGCGCAGGTCGCCGTTGCTGAACCAGCCGCGGGGACCGAGATAGAACGCTTTTTCCTGGACATCGGCTGACGGCCAGTCGGCAAACGTGTCGCGCTGCTGATCCAGTTTCACCGCCATGCTGACCGGCGCTTCATCGACAATGCCGTTATCCTGATCGCGCAGCCAGTAATCGAACCAGCGCTGGACATTGCCCCAGACATGGTTGCGCAAACCGAGCAGCCCACCAAGCTCTGCCGTGGCGTGATTGCCGAGATTCAGATCCAGTTTCTTCGGACCGGTCAGTTCGCTGTAAAAGCGCATGCTGGCATTGGGCTCGAACAACTCGTCGCGAAAATTATGACTGATATAGATCGGCACGCCGCGCGCATTCAGCGCATCGATCACGGATTGCGGTGAGCGTTGGCCGGCCCAGGCCAAGGTGGCCGGAATGTTCGTGTGGGACAGCAGATTGCCGTACATCTGCGCGATGATCGGGTCCATCCGCCCGGTCAAATAGCCGGCGCCAACCAGAATGCCGCCAAACACCGCATCCGGCGTGTTGCCACCGTAAAGTGAGTCCGCCAGATCCGCCCAGCCACTCATCGCCACGACCGCGCTGATCCGCGCATCATTCGCTGCTGCGAGTATTGAAATGCCGCCGCCGTAAGAAATGCCGCCGATGCCGATGCGCGCGGGATCACTCGGCGTGTTCGCCAGCAACCAATCGACTACCGCTTTCGCGTCTTTCATGTCATCCGGGCCAGCGACATTGACCAGACCACCCGACACGCCAAAGCCGCGCGTGGCATAACTGAGCACGACATAACCCTTGTCCGCCAGTTTGGCCGCCTGCGCCAAATACTCGTGATGCTCCAATGCCCAGCTGTTGACAAACACCACCGCCGGCGCCGGATGGTCTGCACTGGTGCCATTGGGCGTAAACACATTGGCGGCAAGACGGACACCATCGTGACTGGTGATGCGCAAGCCATCCTGATACTGGTAACCGGCCACTGCCCTGCCACTGGCAAACAGCGCCAGCACGACGAAACTGTAAAAGAGAAATAGCGACGCGCTCGACGAGCGCCGAGATGAGATCGACATGCTGTGTTTCCTCGAAAAAGTCGTTGCGAGTGTTTTCGTTAGAGAAAACCGCCGAACGGCCACACCAAGGACGACGAGCAAGACGGGAACGGAAAACCCCCGCTCAGAATGGTGACCAGCAGAACGCGCACGGCGTGATCGATGAGACCCGCCAAGCGACTGCGGCTTGGTCAGACCTCATTCCAGCGGAGGTATAGCAAGGCTTGATCGGGCAACCAACACAAAACGATCGTTTAAAACGGCTTTTTTGCTGCTGCGGCGCAGCAATGTGCGATGCTTGGTGAGTGGTCAATCGATTATGAAACGCGACACCTGCCCACCTAATCAGCATGCGAAGGAAATGGCTGAAGGTTATTCGCGAGCGAAAAACAAGTATGGAATTGACCAGCGTGGAATTTGCAAAGCTGAAACACTGTGAAACTTATCGATAGTCTTATAGCAACACGGGCCAATGGGTTTCGCTGCGCCCATAGCCTCACACTGGAATAGAGCATGAAAAATACCGTTCAAAGCAAGTATCAAATAGAAACCAAAGCCAACTACATAAACTTAATCTTGCTTGAGGATGAGCTAATCAAGCTTGATGAAACCCTCTCTAGAGCTATACGCGACGCTTATGATTGGATAGAGAAACTGAGGGCGACAAGAGCAGTTTTTCTGACCCTTTATAACATTAGTGAAGTTTCAAACAGATTAATGATTCAAGGCCAACCTGAATACGCAAAAAAGACAAGGGAGCTTAGAAAACAGCTGGAATTTCCCAATCATGCGAGAAACAAGGGGATTGGACACCTTGACATTGACTTACTCAAAAGGGCTGCTCAGTGGGACCCTCTCATGTTTGTTGAGGCAGAGAATCAATCCAGGGAGTTTAGATTGGCCACTGCACAAAGAATTGTTATTGAGTCATGCATAAATTCATTTATCAATAAAGAAGGAGTTCAGAAAACATTTGGACATGAAATTGACTTGTCATACAAAAACGACATAGATGAGTTTTATGAATACTTAAAGAATTTGATAGCCATATCACTTGAGTGGCTATCAAATTCCATAAAAATCTTACCTGCAGAAATAGACTTTCACACTAAAGACGACATTTTTGAGCTTGCGTCAGTAGCAAGTGAAACCGATTTCAATTTGAAAAACAAACAGATCTTGCATTACTCAAAGGAGGAATCAAAGATCAGAATCAGCAGAGGCTTGGACGATCTTAAGAAGAATGGAGTTCCTGACGACATTATCGATAATCTGAAGAAAAAATATGGGGTATAGAAATTCACAAAAACACAGAAAGTTTGGCCTAACCTAAACGCGAAGTTACCTCAATGAAATGGAGATCTAGATAGGTCTCTCGACACATTTACTTCCCCAACGAAGTGGGACTGAATAAGAAAGTTAGCCTACCTCGACTATCACTTGCACTGGTAGACCAGCTAAACTCTCCCAACTTACGCGTCTGATGCTGCTCAGCATAGACTGTTACTTTCAGCTCCAACCAATTCAAATCCTAAACCTCCTAATAATCTGCCGCAAGGAAGCCCCCAGCGCCTCGAGTTGGCGAGCCGAGTCGACGAGTTGATGCACAACGACCGAACTCTCGCTGGTGCGTAATGCAACGCCTTCGACATTCTCGGCAATGTGGCCAGTGGCGGTGCTTTGCTCTTTCAGCGCCATGGAGATTTCGGCGAAGGACGCAATCACGTCCTGGGCGGCGGAACGGATATCGGACATGCTGTCTGCTGCGGTCTGAATATTCCCGGCAGTGGTGTTGGAGCCATCGGCCCAGGCAGCCATGACCGCGATCATGTCAGCGGTCTGTTTCTGGATGTCGCTGATCATCCGGCCGATTTCTGCCGTCGATTGCGTGGTGCGCTCTGCCAGCTTGCGCACTTCATCGGCGACGACGGCAAAGCCCCTGCCCTGTTCGCCAGCACGCGCCGCTTCTATCGCTGCATTCAAGGCCAGCAAATTGGTTTGATCCGCAATGCCTTTGATCACGTTGACGATGGCGCTGATCGCACTGGAACTCTTGCCGAGCTCGTTGACCATGGCAACGGACTGATTGACACGTTCTGACGCGCCGTCCACGTCGGCACGCACTTGCTGCATCGCGGTCTGCCCATCGTCTGACAGTTGCCCGGTGCGCCCAGCCTTGGCGTTGGCGGTTTCCGCGCTGGCCGCGACATGACTGATGCTGGTGGTGATTTCTTCCAACGCGGCCGCGATGGTGGTAGTCGTTTTGCTTTGGTGTTCAGCGGTATTGGATACGTTATCGATGGTCTTGGCGAGCGTCGACGCAGATGAGGTGAGTTGTTCTGCGCTGGTGTCAATACTGGTGATCATCTCGCGCAAGGCTTGGCGCATGTGCGCCAGTTCCGCAATGAGCGAGTTCGCCGGTGCGTGGGTATGACTTTCGTCACGCAAATCGCCGGCGCTGATCTTTCTGACTGCAGCGACGGCAGCTGCCGGATCGCCACCGAGCGGTTTCAGTACCAGACGACGCAACAGGATGGTTAACATCCCCAACAGCACGAAAGCCAGCAAAACACCAAAGCCGAGAATGGGCAACGCCTTGGCCCGGCCAATCGCTTCGACTTCGCCGATGGGATAGGCCACCACGACCTTGGCATTCCAACCGGGTACCTCTTCGGACACCACGGTCCATGAGTCCGGACGTTCCTTCAGAATCTTCGCTGCCTCTGCCTCGCCGATATGCGCAGACTGAAAGCGCACGACATCTTTGGCATCAATCACCGCCATGAACCCGCTATCCAAAAAACGCAGGTTCGCAACCAGCTCCTTGATTGCCTGCAAATCCACTTTGTAACCGACATACCAAATGCCGACGACATCGCCATTGCTATCGGTCATTGGCTCGTAAGCCGTAATGAAAGGGTTACCAAGAATATCGACCACACCATAAAACGGCTGCTTCTGCCGGATGGCAGCAATGGCTTTGCCGTTGGGATCGAGCGTGGTGGCAACAGCGCGTGAACCATCGGCCTTCTTGACGTTGGTGGAAATGCGCACATACTCGTCACCGCTCTTCACAAACAGCGTTGCGGTTCCGCCCAGCGTGGAGGTGACACCGTCGACGAGCTCAAAACGACCCACCTGAGATTGGTTACCGATCAGCAGATCTGGCACGGTGCGATCACCGATCTGCACTGTCGCCGAGCTGACACTCACTGGCCCCATGGCAACCGCGCGCTCACGCAGAAAACGCATCGAACCTTTCACCTGTTCGCCGATCAGCTGCTCGCTCACTGCGAGGATGCGCACCAAGTCTGCACTCTGTTGCTCGGCACTCGCCCGGACACCGTCTTCCTGTGCGCGGGTTTCAACCCAGCCCATCGTGAACGCGGCACTGAGAATCGCCAGGATAACGACAAAGGAGGTCACTACCAGAAAGCGGGCCTGAAAGCTGAGATTTGTGATCACTCGACCTCCGCAATATATTGATTACCCAAGGCCCGTGCCTTTCTGAAATCGGAAGCTTCATGAAGCAGGTATTGCCTTGCGGCATTCTGAGACTTGCCAAACAGGCCAGCGAGCTGAAGGGCTTGTTGTAGTCTAGACGGCTTATTGAAATCTGGCAGCGGGTGATGCCCGCAATGAGTTGACCGCGAGATGTGACAAGGCAAGGAGCGGAGCGTAACCCGCCAGCGCTGCGGCAAAACCTGCAAATTTGCAGTCAGATTCTGGCTATCGGAGGCCCTCCTCGCGAGCGTAAACGGCCAGCCCGTAGGTTGGGCTGAGGAACGAAGCCCAACATCATTCCAAGTCGACAACATATGTTGTGCGTCGCAAGCTCAGCGCCAACCTACAACATCCGGAACAGCAACATCTCCTCCCCCAGTTTGGGAGAGGAGATAATCTCTACCTCATTTCTTGGCGGTAGTCGCCACCCACTCCTGCACCTTGGTGCGCAGCACTTTCATCGGCAGTGCACCATCGGTCAGCAATACGCGGTGAAAGGCTTTGATGTCGAACTTATTGCCCAACGCTGCTTCCGCTTCGGCGCGCAGGCGCGTCATTTCCAGTTGGCCAATCTTGTAACCCAGCGCTTGTCCCGGCATGACAATATAGCGCTCGACTTCGGAGACGATGTCGGTATCTGCCAGTGCTGAGTTGTCGGTCATGTACTGGATGGCTTGTTCGCGGGTCCAGCCTTTGTGGTGCAAGCCGGTGTCCACCACGAGCCGCATGGCGCGCAACTGTTCATCGTTCAGGCGGCCGAACCATTGATACGGGTCGGTGAACAAACCCAATTCCTTGCCGATGCTCTCTGCGTACAGGGCCCAGCCTTCACCGTAGGCAACATAGTAGGTGCCAAAGCGACGGAAGGCCGGCAGGGTTTCGATCTCTTGCGAGAGCGCGACCTGGAAATGGTGACCGGGTGATGCCTCATGCAAAGACAGAGTTTCAGTCCCCCATTTCGGCTGCGCTTTCAGGTTGTAGGTGTTCACATAAAAAACACCGGGCCGGCTGCCATCAGCAGATGGCTCCTGGTAGGACGCGCCGGATGCGCTCTGTGCACGGAAGGCCTCGACTTCGCGCAGTTCATAATCTGCCTTCGGGAACACATCGAACAATTTGGGCAGGCGCTTGTTGATGTCTTGCTGCAACTCACGGTAGCGCGCCAGAACGTCTTCCGGTTTTTCAAAGAAGAATTCCGGTGCGGTTTGCAGATGCTTGAAGAAGGCATGCAGGTTGCCGTCAAACTTCACTTGCTTGCGCACGGCGTCCATTTCGTTGCGGATCCGCGCGACTTCTTTCAGACCAAGCGCATGAATCTCGTCCGGACTGAGTTCGGTGGTGGTCATCTCCTTGACCATGTAGGCGTACCACGCCTTGCCATCCGGCAGGGCCGACCAGGCGGTGCTGGTGCGGGTATGCGGCAGGTAGTCGTTCTTCACATAGTCATGGAGCTTGCGATACGCCGGCATAACCTTGTTGGTCAGTAGCGCTTTGTATTGCTTCTTCAAGCGCTCTTGGTCTGTGCTGCTGACGCCTTCGGGAAAACTTTCCATGCAGCCCCAGAACACCGACTTTTCGACGTCATCCACAATCAGGGTCTGCAGTTGTGGCAGCACCTTTTCGACAATCGGGCGGGGCTGCACCACACCGCTTTTCACGCCTGCCTGCAGATTGCCAATCATGGTGTCAATCGATGGCACGGCCTTGTCCAAGCGCTTCAACCAATTGTCGTAGTCATGCGTGTTGCGGAACGGTTGTATGGACTTACCCGCCCCCATCTGAGCCATGAACGCCGGCATGGAACCGAATTGATTCAGCGGCAGCATCCAATCCGGGAAGCGCTCAGCTTCCAGCGCGGACTCAAGGTTCATCTGATAAATATCAAAGCTCAAACGGTCTTGACCATTCAGCTTGTTGCGGTCAAACTTTTTCAGCGCCACCATCCGCTGCCGAACCAGCCGCTTGCTTTCCTCACGGAACTCCGCGGTCATAAAATCGGTGAACTGGTCATTATAACGCTCATCACCAATACTGGTCGCTTGCACCGGCGACCGCTTCAGGTCCGCCTCCCACTCGCTGGCAAGCCACGCATTGAAACGCTCGCCGTCCGTGCCTTTTGCCAGCAGCGGCTGCGCAACCGCACCGAAAAGCAGCGCGGCAATGGCTAAAACAGACTTCATCCTGATACTCACTCGAATACTCCACATGATGATTTGATTTCCCAATGTTATTACGACGTCTTTTTGAAGTTTCGAAAAGTAAGCCGGCACGGGTTTCTCGCAGCTGCTCAGCCGTACGAACTTTTCACTCGTTCGAAGCCGCTTGCGTGGATTCGCGCCTACATGAACTACTTCACTGAAGCCACAACAGCGCCGATTCTTGCCGCCCATACAACCGCATACTGATCTGCAAATTCCTCGACCTGCCGGCAGTTTGCCTTGCTCCAATTCCGGCGGTACCAGTCAACATGATGACCAAGCTCATGACCGAGCAAATATTCAAGATAGAACCGCCGCAGATTATCGCCATCGAGTTGCACCCACCATGAATCATCACGCTTCTGCAATTGCCCGCCAAAACGACGAAACGGAGCCATCTCACTCGCGTGCGGCTTCATCCGTCCAAGGCAGTAAGAGCCGTCTGTTCTCCATGGATAGAGCACGATGACGCGAACGCCACTACCGCATATGTACTCGGCAAGGCGCTCATCGTCTCCTGGCAAGGTCATCGCTTTGCGGCGGAACCATATATGTGTAATCGCAGCGCCATGATTTGGCGACAACGCCATCAGAGTATCCGCTACTTCTTGAATGTCGATAGGAAAATGGAAGTCCCGAGAAGGATTGTCTTGAACAAGAATGGGCAGTTGCTGCCCCGCATCCAGACGGGCCAAGGAATGCGCGCGGGCGAAGATATTATCGGTCAAACGTCGGTGCAAGCGGCCGCCGAAGATGT
>CAMLNB010000105.1 GCA_946481205.1 uncultured Kangiella sp.
TCATCGCGGGCAAGCCCGCTCCCACATTGATCCGAATTAGTTGAAGGTGCGCACGTCAACGAAATGGCCGGCAATCGCGGCCGCCGCGGCCATCGCCGGGCTGACCAGATGGGTGCGGCCACCCTGACCCTGACGGCCTTCGAAATTGCGGTTCGAAGTCGAGGCGCAATGCTCGCCCGGCTGCAGACGATCGGCGTTCATCGCCAGACACATCGAGCAGCCCGGCTCGCGCCATTCGAAACCGGCGTCGAGGAAAATCTTGTCCAGACCTTCTTTTTCCGCCTGCAGTTTCACCAGACCGGAGCCCGGCACCACCATCGCCTGTTTGATCGTCGGCGACACTTTCTTGCCTTTGGCGACGGCGGCGGCTTCACGCAGATCTTCGATGCGCGAATTGGTGCAGGAGCCGATGAACACGCGGTCCAACTTGATAGACGTAATCGGCTGATCGGCTTTCAAACCCATGTATTCGAGCGCGCGAGTGATGCCTTCGCGCTTGGTGGCGTTGGCTTCAAGGGCCGGGTTCGGCACCTTGGCGTAAACCGGTGCGACCATCTCGGGCGAGGTGCCCCAGGTCACTTGCGGTTCGATATCCTCAGCTTTCAGTTCGATAATCGTGTCGTACGTGGCATCGTTGTCGGACACCAGCGTTTTCCAGTAGCCAACCGCCTTGTCCCAGTCGGCACCTTTCGGGGCGAACGGCCGATCTTTCAGGTAATTGATCGTGGTGTCATCGACGGCGACCATGCCAACACGGGCGCCGGCTTCGATCGCCATGTTGCAGATCGTCATCCGGCCTTCCATGGACAGACCGCGAATGGTGTCGCCGCCAAATTCCATCGCATAGCCGGTGCCGCCAGCGGTGCCGATTTTGCCGATCACCGCCAGCACGATGTCTTTGGCGCCAACGCCGACACCGAGTTTGCCGCTGACTTTCACCAGCATGTTTTTGTTTTTCTTCTGCCACAGGCATTGCGTCGCCAGCACGTGCTCGACTTCGGAGGTACCGATACCGAATGCCAACGCACCAAACGCACCATGCGTCGCGGTATGCGAATCACCGCAGACAATGGTCATGCCCGGCAGCGTCGCGCCCTGCTCCGGCCCGATCACGTGCACGATGCCCTGACGAACATCGCTCATCTTGAATTCGACGATACCGAACTCATCGCAGTTTTTGTCCAGCGTTTCCACTTGCAAGCGCGAGATCGGATCGGCAATGCCTTTGATCCGGCCTTCGGTCGGCACGTTGTGATCCGGCACCGCCAGGTTGGCATCGATGCGCCAGGGTTTGCGCTTGTTCAGCTTGAGGCCGTCGAACGCTTGCGGGCTGGTGACTTCGTGCAGCAGCTGGCGGTCGATGTAGATCAGTTCAGCGCCGGTGTCGGCGCGCAGGACGACGTGTTCGTCCCACAGCTTGTCATACAGGGTGCGGCCCATCGCTCGGTCTCCGTTACCAGACTGGCCGCTTTGGACGAGCGGCCATTATCAAAAGATGGCCAAGGATAGACGGCCAGCCTACAATAACTCCAATTTCGTTTTTTTATGAATTGCATTCCATTATGGAATGCAGCGCCGCCGGATTGCCCTGATGGACAACGCCCAACTCAAAGCCTTTGTCGCGGTTGCCGACGGCCAGTCGTTTTCCCGCGCCGCCGACCAGCTGCACCTGACCCAGCCTGCGGTCAGCAAGCGCATTGCCAACCTCGAAACCGAGCTCGGTCAGCGCCTGTTCGACCGGGTCGGCCACGCGGTTCACTTGACACCGGCCGGCCAGACCTTGCTGCCACGCGCACGCCGGCTGCTGCAGGACATGGACGACACCGCCACCGCGCTATCGAACCTGACCGGCCGCATCGCCGGCCCGTTGCGTATCGCCACCAGTCACCATATCGGCCTGCGCCGGCTGCCGGCGCTGCTCAGCGACTACACCGCCCGCTACCCCGAGGTGACGCTGGAATTCGATTTCGTCGATTCCGAGCAGGCCTACCACGAAGTCGAACAAGGCCTGCGCGAGCTGGCCATTGTCACGCTGCCAGATGAACCGCAGGTGTCGGTGACGGCGGTGCCGGTCTGGCGCGAACGGCTGATCCCTTGCGTCCAGCGCAGCCACCCGCTGGCCCGCAAGCGCACGGTTGCCATCGCCGAACTGGCCGCGCACCGCGCCGTCTTGCTCGGCGGCCATACCTTTACGCAGCAGAAAGTCGATCAGCTGTTTGCCGCCCATCAGGTCGAGCTGCGCGATCGCACCAGCAGCAGCTACCTCGAAGCCATCGCGATGCTGGTCACCGCCGGCCAAGGCTGGGCGCTGCTGCCGGACATCATGGTGCGCGAAGAATTGGTCGCACTGAACGTGCAGCCGGCGATTGCCATCGAGCGTTCGCTCGGCGTGGTGCATCACCGCGATCGGACCTTGTCGAATGCCGGTCGCGCCTTGGTGCAATTGCTGCGCGAGGCAGCATCGGTCTGACCTGTTTTTCAAGCCGCAGATTCAGCGCGGTTTTGTGTGCGCTGCGCTTGACAGCCCGCGGCTTCGCTACCACGCTACGCGCCGTTATTTGCCGCCCGGTTTCCCGGCCGAGAATTGAAGATGTCGATGAACACCGCGCCGGCGCCGTTGTTGCCGGCTGGCACGCTGGCCGCCTTGCGTGCCGCTTGGGCGTTGCCGGACCTGCCGGCCCAAGCTTTGGGTGGTGAAGAAAGCCGCATCAACGTCAGCCTGCGCATTGGCGATATGGTGCTGCAGCGAATCAACGCCAGCGTGTTTCCACAACCGCAGCGCGTGGTCGATAACGTGGTTCAGGTCAGCCGGCATTTGGCCACACACATTGCCGACCACAGCTACCATGAGCAGGCCTTGCAGGCCGTGCCGGCCCGCAGCGGCGAGTACGGTGTGCTGATCGATGGCGGCCTCTGGCGCGCCACCCGTTTCATCGCCGGTGGCGTCAATCATGATCGGGTCAGCAGCGACGCGATTGCCCGCGAAGGCGCCCGCGCGATCGCGGCGTTTCTGCTGGCGATGCGCGATTTCAATCCGCGTCATTTCGAGCCGGCCCTGCCGGAATTTCATCAGCTGTCGAACCGCATCGTTGCGCTGCGCGAAGCCGTGCACGCCGATCGACTCGGCCGTGCACACCACGCCGCTGCCGTTATCGCGGGTTTGGAACAGCGTATCGGCTATCTGGAGCAACTGGAGCGGCAATGTGTCAGCGGCCGTTTGCCAGCGCGCTTTGTTCACGGCGATACCAAGATCGCCAACGTGCTGTTCAACAGCAGCGGCAATGCGCTGGCGGTGATGGATCTCGACACGGTCATGGTATCGAGTCTGGTGTTCGATTTTGCCGACATGGCGCGTTCCTATTGCAACCCAGCCGGCGAACACAGCGTGCCGGATGCGGTCAGCGTCTCGACATCGCGTTTCCGCGCGCTGGCCGATGGCTTTTTGTCGGTGCTCGACCGCGAGCTGAGCCGGGTCGAACGGGAAGCACTGTTGCCTGCCACACTGGCGGTCACCACAACACTGGCCATCCGCTTTTTGACCGATCACCTGAGCGGCGATCACTACTTCCGGGTTGAACAAGCCGGTGACAACCTGCGCCGCGCTGCGGTACAACTGGCGCTGGTGCAGGCCTTCGAGCGCGAACAGAAATCGCTGCGCCGGCATTTGCGCCTTTAGCAAGGACCCTCCCGCCCTCGACCAGGAGCTTCGCGATGAAATGGGAAAAATTCCGCCGCAGCAGCAACGTCGAGGATCGCCGCGGTGTCCGCGGTGGTGGCAAAGGCCTGCTCGGCGGCGGTATCGGCGGCATCGTGATTTTGCTGGTGGCCTGGTATTTCGGCCTCGATCCGCAAATGCTGATGCAGGGCGCGCAAATGCTCGACAGCAACAGCAGCCAGCAAGGTGAAGCGCTGCAAACGGATCAGGATCCGCAATCGGAAATGGTCGCGCACGTGCTCGGCGACACCGAAGATGTCTGGAATGCTCTGTTTGCCCAACAAGGCGGCCAGTACCGCGCACCACGCCTGATTCTGTTCAGCGGCGCGACGCCGACGGCCTGCGGCATGGGGCAGTCAGCAATGGGGCCGTTCTACTGCCCGCCGGACGAGCAGGTTTACATCGATCTGAGTTTCTTCCGCGATCTGCACCAACGTTTTGGCGCGCCCGGCGATTTTGCCCAAGCCTATGTCATCGCACACGAAGTCGGCCATCACGTGCAGAACCTGATGGGCCTGTCCGAGCAAGTGCATCAAGCCAGGCAAGAATTGTCCGAAGCCGACGGCAATGCGCTGTCGGTCAAGCTGGAGCTGCAGGCGGATTGTTTGGCCGGGCTTTGGGCGCACCATGCCGAAGGCCGTTTCCAGTTTCTCGAAGCCGGCGACGTCGAAGAAGCGCTGACTGCCGCCGCCGCGATTGGCGACGACCGGCTGCAGCGTCAGGCCGGCGGCCAAGTCGTACCGGAATCGTTCAGCCACGGCAGCAGTGCTCAACGCGTGCAATGGTTTCGGACCGGGCTCAACCAAGGCCAATTGGCCGCCTGCGATACTTTCCGTTAGGTAGACGTGGCCGCTAAACAAATCTGCCTGGCAAAAAATAGCGCGGAAATGACGCGTCAAATTTGTGGCTGTTATGAGGCTGCCTGAAAACCGACGCGATAAACTATTGTTTTTGCTTGCTTTGCATCACAATGCATCGCCCTGTAGTGGCGTAATATGCCGCAAATTGTCAGCCGCATCACAGGATACCCCGGCTCGAAATTAGTACAGTTGATCAGGTTAAACAGCGGTCTCGGTGGTGACGTCCGGCCATCTAATCGATTTCGACGGATTTCGCTTCGAAACCGGCAATCGAGACCTCCTGACAGCCAAAATCACCTGATTACGGCATAGTTCTTGCCCTATGGCCCGGCGCCCGTTTTGGTGCAGGGCTGTTTGGCGTGTCAGCGCGCAAGAACGATCAGACGAACATGCGCGAGTGAACCAATGCCCACCTCCGACTCCCGAACACAAGGAAGCAATTGATGCCATCGTCTTTGCGTGTACTGCCTGCGCTGCTGGCCAGCCTGATCAGCGTAGCGCTGACGCTGCCCACACAAGCCCAGACCGATGTCGATGATCTGCGCGGCGCGGTGACCCTTGCCGTGACCAATCAGCCGACCACCCGCGCCAGCTGGCATGAATTCCAGGCTTCGCTTGATGCCCGCGAAAGCGCCTCCGGCAATTACCTGCCACGGCTCGATCTCGAAGCCAACTGGGTCAAGGAAGATCGCGAACGGCCCGGACTGCTCGGCCCGGTGCAACAGGATCTGGATGGCGACAGCTACGCGCTGGTGCTGCGGCAAATGCTGTTCGACGGCTTTGCTACCCCAGCGGAAGTCGGCCGGCTCGATCACCTGTCCGTTGCTACCTACTACCGCTGGCGCCAGAGCGCTGAGGAGACCGCGCTGGAAGCGGCGCAAGCCTATCTGGACATGCTGCGCTTTCGCGAGCTGTTCACACTGGCCGAACAGAATCTGAAAACCCACGAGACCACGCTCAAGCAAATCGAAGAACGCGTTGGCGCCGGCGTCAGCAAAGGCGTCGATCGCGAACAGGCGATTGGCCGTCTCGCGCTCGCCCGCAGCAATCTGCTGACTGAACGCAGCAATCTGCAGGACGTCTCGGCCCGTTTCCAGCGCATCATCGGCACCCGTCCGGCCGCTGAACTGAAGCCGTCGCCCGATATCACCGCCGCTGTGCCGGAAGGTGCAGTCGGCACTGGCGCACTCGATACCGCCCCGCAATTGCTGGCGGCCCTCGCCGAAACCGATGCTGCCCGCCGCGCCCAAGATGGCGCCAAAGCCGGTTATTACCCGTCCTTGGAGCTGCAAGCCCGCCGCGACGAAGGCACTGACATTGATGGCGTGGTCGGCGATCAGGAAACCACCCGCGTCGCCGTGGTGCTGAGCTACAACCTGTTCAACGGTGGCAGCGACAAAGCCCGGGTCAGCCAATTCGCCAACCAGCTCGCCGCCGCGCAATCGCGCCGCGATGCCAGCTGTCGCGAAGTCGGCCAAGTGGTTGCGGTGGCCTGGAGCGATTTGCTGACACTGCGCGAACAACTGACCTCGCTTGAGCAGCATGTGCAGTCGATCAGCAAAGTGCGCGAAGCCTATCGTCAGCAGTTCCAGCTCGGTCAGCGCACCCTGCTCGATTTGCTCGACACCGAAAACGAACTGTTCCAGGCCCAACGCGCGCTGACCAACGGCCGTTACGATCTGGAGCTGGCCGCCGCCCGCGTGCTGGCGCCACGTGGTCAGCTGTTGAACGCGCTGCGCGTCAACACCGCCCGTTTCGAAGCAGAACCCCCAGCGGCAGTTGCGACCGGCTGTACGGTGCCCAATACCTTCTGACAGCCGTTATAGTTGCAGCAGGTATAGTAGTCACACTTTGATGCGCTGAGGATTGGCCCGTGAGCCCCAGTTTGCGACCGCTACTCAGCCTCGACCGGGCAACCGCATGACGGACACCGAACTCGGTGAACAACCCACACCGACCAGCGATGCCCTGCTGGACGGTTTGCTTTATCTCTGCCGCCATCATGGCCGGGCGCGTTCGGCACTGACGCTGACCGCCGGCCTGCCGCTGCAACAAGGCCGGCTGCTGCCATCACTGGTGCCGCGTGCGGCACGTCGTGCCGGCCTGTACGCCCGGCTCGCGCGCCGACCGTTTGCCCATATTCCGTCGTCGCTACTGCCCTGCCTGTTGTTGTTGAAAGACGATCAAGCCTGCGTGCTGCTCGGCTGGAACCGCGACGGTCTGGCCGAAGTGGTCTTTCCTGGGCAAGTCTTTCCTGGACAAGGTGGCCCGGAACAGGGCAACGCTATCGTCCGGATGAACGACGCTGAACTGGCTGAGCGCTATGCCGGCGTCGCCATTTATGTCCGGCCGAAATTCCTGTTCGATCTGCGCGCACCGAGTGCACTGCGTGAACGCAGCGAGCATTGGTTCTGGTCGGCGATTTTCTCGGCCCGGCACCTGTACCGCGATATTTTCCTGCTCGCGTTCGTACTGAACTTGCTGGCGCTGACCATGCCGCTGTTCACCATGAATGTGTACGACCGCGTCGTACCCAATCACGCCTTCTCGACCCTGTGGGTATTGGCACTCGGCGCGATCCTGGTGCTCGCTTTCGATTACTTGTTGCGCAACTTGCGCACCTGGGTGCTGGAGCTTGCCAACAAGCGCATCGACAACAAACTGTCCGCGCGCCTGATGGAGCAGATTCTCGGCATGCGCTTGGAACACAAACCGGCATCGGTCGGTTCGTTTGCCAGCAACGTGCGCGCATTCGAATCGGTGCGCGATTTCATTGCCACCGCTTCGGTCACAACCTTCATTGATGTGCCGTTCGGCATCATCTTCCTGATTGTGCTGGCCGTGATCGGTTGGCCGCTGGTCATTCCGCCGTTGCTTGGCATTGTCATCATCGCGCTGCATGCCTGGTGGAGCCATCAACGGCTGGCCGAACTCGCTGAACAAACCCATCGCGCCGGTGCCCAGCGCAGTGCAACGCTGGTGGAAGCACTGACCAGTCTGGAAACCTTGCGCGCCTTCAACGCTGCGGGCCAGATCCAGGCGCGCTGGGAAACTGCAACACGCTTCCTGTCGCACATCAACGGCCGTATTCGTAACTTGAGTCAACGCACCGTCGCGTTCACGCTGACGTGGCAACAGCTGACGTCTGTCGCGGTGTTGATCGTCGGCGTTTATCTGATGGCCGAGGGCCAGATGAGCCAAGGCGGCTTGATCGCCGCGATGATGCTGTCGGCCCGCTGCCTGGCGCCAATGGGCCAAGTTGCTGCACTGCTGACGCAGTTGCAACAAACTCGTACTTCATTGCAGTCGCTGGACAGCGTGATGGCAACGCCGGTCGAACGGCCGCAAGACAGCCAGTTCATCAGCCGCGACAAGTTTGAAGGCGGCATCGAGTTCCGCAACGTCAGCCTGCGTTATCCGCAAACGGAACAGGACGCGCTGAGTGAACTGAGTTTCCGGGTGCTGCCCGGCGAGCGCGTTGGCGTGATTGGCCGCATTGGTTCTGGCAAATCTTCGCTGCAGCGTTTGATTGCCGGCCTGTACCAGCCAACCGGCGGCTCGATTCTGATCGATGGCATTGATATCCGACAGCTCGATCCGGTCGAGCTGCGTCGCGCCATCGGTTATGTGCCACAAGATCCGGGTTTGGTGTTCGGCAGCCTGCGCGACAATATTGCGCTCGGCGCACCTCACGCCAGCGACGCACAAGTCTTGGCTGCCGCGTTTCGGGCCGGCGTCAGCGATTTCGCCAACCGGCATCCGTCCGGTTTTGCGATGCCGGTTGGTGAACGCGGTGAAGCACTCTCGGCTGGCCAGCGACAATCGGTGGCAATTGCCCGCGCCTTACTGCTGACACCGCCAATTCTGCTGCTCGATGAACCGACCAGCCATATGGATTTCATCAGTGAAGAGCGGTTGAAACGCCAGCTGGAACCCGTCGTTGCTGGCCACACCGTTATCCTGATCACACACCGAACCGCCCTGCTCGATTTTGTCGACCGCCTGCTGGTGCTCGACAACGGCAAACTGATTGCCGATGGCAAGAAAGACGAGGTGCTGAAAGCGTTGCGCGAAGGCCGGATCAAAGGAGCGGTGGCATGACCGTTTCTCCGCGCGTGCATTGGCAACGCTTTCGTACCTGGCTGGCGTTCCAGCTGGAAAATGTTCGCGAATGGCGCGAGCACCGCTCGCTCGCCAGCGACATGGATTTCATGGAAGACGCCGACGCCGAGATCCTGGCCCAGGACGAGCGCGGTCTGCGCGCGGTGATCTGGAGCTGCGTTGCCTTGGCACTGATTCTGTTGCTGTGGGCGTCGATGGCCCGCATTGATGAGGTGGCGCGCGGCGAAGGCAAAGTGATTCCCTCTTCACAAGTGCAAGTGCTGCAAAGCTACGACGGCGGTGTGGTGGAAGAAATTCTGGTCCGCGAAGGCTTCGTCGTCGAGAAAAGCCAGTTGCTGCTGCGCATCGATCCGACCCGGTTTACTTCGACGCTGCGCGAAACCACGGTGCAGGTCGAAGCACTGCAAGCCAAAGTCGCCCGGCTGGAAGCGCTGCTCAATGACAAGCCGTTCGAGCCACCGGCCAGCGTGGTGGCCAGTGATCCGGCCTTGGTTGACCGCGAACGCGCCGTTTACGAAAACAGCAAAGCCGGTTTGCAGAACAACCTCGGCATTGCCCGCGACCAACTGCGCCAGCGCGAGCAGGAGCTGACCGAAGTTCGCGCTCGCTTCCAACAAGCCAGCGAAGGCCTGGCATTGGCCGAGAAAGAATTTCAGGTAACCAAGCCGCTGGTGGAAACCGGCGCGGTATCCAGCGTGGAGCTATTGCGGCTGGAGCGCGAGGTCTCACGTCTGCGCGGTGAAAAAGCCGCCAATGATGCGCAGATCCCACGGCTGCAAGCGGCTGTCGCCGAAGCGAAACTGAAAATCGATGAAGTGCAGCTGAAATTCCGCACCGATGTCGGCAACGAGTTATCGGATACCCAAGCGCGACTGAAAGGCATGAGCGAAAGCAGCGGCGCGCTTGCTGACCGGGTCAAGCACACTGAAATCCGTTCGCCGGTGCGTGGCACGGTCAAGCAGATGCACGTCAATACGCTCGGTGGCGTCGTGCAACCGGCGCAAAGCGTGATCGAGATTGTGCCGCTGGAAGACAATCTGCTGCTGGAAGTGCGGATCTTGCCGAAGGACATCGCTTTTATCCGCCCCGGTCAGCAGGCACTGGTCAAATTCACCGCCTATGATTTCGCGATTTATGGCGGGCTTGATGCGACGGTCGAACAGATCGGCGCCGACACCGTTACCGATGACAAAGGCAATGCCTTCTACGTGGTGAAAGTGCGAACCAACAGTGCGTTTCTCGGTAGCGCCCGGCTGCCGATTATTCCCGGCATGATCGCTGAAGTGGATTTGCTGACCGGCAAGCGCACCGTGTTGTCGTACCTGCTGAAACCGGTGCTGCGCGCGACGCAGCGGGCATTGGGGGAAGCCTGATGCAAACGGTTTTGTGCTGGCTGGGCAACACCACGCTGAAAGATCGCTGGCAGAACGCGCTGAGCGAGTGGCGTTTTGTCGACGGTGGCGGTCGTGCTGCCGTACTCGAGGCGCCGCCGGGCGTGCTGATCATCGAAGCCAACGCGACGCTGCTGCGCAAGCTTAGCGGCGATCCGGACTGGCAGCCGATTCTGAGCCGGCACCGTGTGCTGTGGGCCGACCCCACCCCTAACGATGACAAAGGCCTCGATGCGCTGCAGGCCGGCTGCGCCGGTTACTGCCATCTGTATTGCCACCCGGAACAGCTGAAGCAAATCGTCCAGGTGCTGGCCGCCGGCGAACTTTGGGTGGGCCGCAACCTGATGCTGCGGTTGCTGACGGCAGTGCAAAAACAGCTGCCGGCACGCAATACCGACGGCTTCGCGGCGCTGACCGAGCGCGAGCAATCGGTCGCCGAACTGGTGGTCGAGGGGCTGGCCAACAAGGAAATCGCCGAGCGGCTGGCCATCACGGTCCGCACCGTCAAAGCCCACCTGACCACCATTTTCACCAAGCTTGAGGTCCGCGACCGGCTGCAGCTGGTTGCCCGCTTGCGCCAGCGCTAACCCGCGCTGGCGAGTCCACTGCCCGACGTTCGTGTCGGGAATTCCTGACACCGCGCCCGACCTGTACCTCGGTACGATGCGGCAGCCCCCTTGCCTGCCTTACCCTCGCGAGCAATACCCCTCATTTCGCTGCCGCCAAGGCAGCACAGAACGTCTGGAGTTGTCATGGCCGAGATCGTCGCATACGTCAAAGTCCTGCGTGGAGAAGTGTTCGCCAAGCGCGGTGACGGCAGCAGCCGCCAGCTGAAGCTGGGTGAACCGGTTTACGCGAACGAGTTCATTGCGACCGGCAAAGACGGCTACATCGAACTGGCCATGGGCAATGAATCGCCGTTCACGGTGCCGGCCAATGAGCAGGTGCTGGTCAGCACCGACATGCGCTCGCCGGCCAATCATCCGGAACCGGCTGGCGCTGATGAAGCCAAGCTCGCCAGCAGCGGCGAACTCGACAGCATCCTGAAGCAGATTGAAGCCGGCGCCGACCCGACCGCCCTGCTCGCCGCCACCGCTGCCGGTGGCGCCAGCGGTGGTAGCGGCCACAGCTTTGTCCGCTTGCTGCGCATCAGCGAGCAATTGCCGCCGGCCGAAATCGCCAGCGCCGTTCAAGCCGCGCCGGATCGTGAGATTCCGTTCGCCGCGGGTGCTGAAGATGCCAACCTCGCCCCGGAAGTCGCCGGCGCGCCACAACAGAATTTCAGTCTCGACGAAGACAGCGTATTCAACGGCCAGCTGATCGCCGGCGACGCCAATGGCGACCCGCTCAGCTATCTGCTGGTAACCGCGCCGACCAATGGCGTGGTCTTGCTGAATGCCGATGGCAGTTACAGCTACACACCAGATGCCAACTACCACGGCAGCGACAGCTTCACCGTCAACGTCAGTGATGGCCGCGGTGGTGTCACGCCGATCACGATCAGCCTGACCGTCAATCCGGTCAACGACGCGCCGGTCGGTGTCGATGCCGCCATCATGGGCGACGAAGACAGCGTGCTGTCCGGCACGCTGAGCGCCACCGATGTCGATGGTGATGCGCTGAATTATGTGCTCGCCACCGCTGCCGCAAACGGCACCGTCATCGTCAACGCCGACGGCACGTACACCTACACACCAAATGCCAATTTCCACGGCGCCGACAGCTTTACGGTCAC
>CAMLNB010000106.1 GCA_946481205.1 uncultured Kangiella sp.
TCCGGCACGGCATTCCGGTCGCAGTCAGCGTCCGGGATGGCAATGGTGTCTTGGTTAAAACTTCCTAGTTAAGACTTCCTGGTTAAAGGTTCGTAGTCAAATCAGCATGAAGCCGACCGGCTTCGAGGAGAGTGAGAAATGAAATCCTGGCAGATGGTGCGCATGTTCGCCGGCTTCTTTGTGCTGCTGTCGCTGGCGCTCGGCGTCAAGGGCAGTCCGGTTTTTGTCTCGGAATATTGGCTGGCGTTTACCGCGTTCGTCGGCTTGAACCTGCTTCAGAGCGCGTTCACCAAGTGGTGCCTGTTGGAAAGCATCCTGCGCAAACTCGGCGTACAGCCCGGCGTCTGAACCTCCAATACCAACGGAGCATCACCCCATGCGTTATGTCGTAGACAGCAACAAAAGCGTCGATCAACTGGTGACCGATCTGACCGCGGCGGTGCAGAAGCACGGCTTCGGTGTCATTCACCAGCATGATCTGGAAGCCACGATGGCCAACAAGGGCGTCACGCTCGGTGCGCCCTGCCGCGTGCTCGACGTCTGCAATCCGCACAAGGCCAAGGAAGTGCTCAGCGCCGACATGGGCATGGCGGTGGTGCTGCCCTGCCGTATCGCGATTTATCACGACAACAAGGGCAGCCATATCGGCATGGTCAAACCGACCGCGCTGCTGGCGATGTTCAGCGACGCGCCGGAGTTGTTCAGCGTTGCCGAAGAAGTCGAGCAGAAGTTGACCACGATGATCAACGAAGCGCGCTGAAGCAGGCGCCAGGAGGGCAAGCATGCGAGTTCAAACCGTGTTGGCCGCCGCCAGTGCATTGCTGGTGGCAACGGTTGCGGCCGGGGAACCGGACACGGCCACACTGCAGCAGGCGCGTGCGCGCGCCGATCAGGCCATCAGCGAAATGCAGCGCCAGCTCAAGCTGGAGCTGCAAACCGCATTGCAACAAGGTGGCGGCGTCGCGGCAATCCGCGTCTGCCGGGAACGCGCGCCGGCCATTGCAACGCAGCTGAACCAATCGCTCGGTGTGACCATCCGACGCACCAGTGAACGCTGGCGCAATCCGGCCAATGCCCCGGACACGTTCGAATCCGGCGTGCTGAAACAATTTGCCGCTGCCGCGCCGGCAGCGCCCGACATCAACCAGCTGCGCTTTGAAGAAGTGCTGGATGGCAGCGGTGCGCCGCGCCTGCATGTCATGCAGGCAATCGCGCTGCAGGGACCGTGCGTGATGTGCCATGGCACTGAACTCAGTGACGAGATTCGCGACAGCCTGCGCTTGCTGTATCCGTCGGATCACGCTACCGGTTTCAGTCCCGGCGATTTGCGCGGCGCGTTCAGTGTCAGCGTGCCGTTGGTGTCGACACCGCCGCCCGGAACGTAATCACCCTGACGGCCGCGGCACACGCAGTCGGGTTTCGGCAAACGGGAGAGGAGGCAAATCATGGCTCACATCATCATTCTCGGCGCCGGTATCGGCGGCCTGCCCGCTGCATACGAGCTGCGGGCGAAGCTCGGTCGCGAACATCGGATCACGGTGATCAGCGCCACCGATTACTTCCAGTTTGTGCCGTCGAATCCGTGGCTGGCGGTCGGCTGGCGGCAACGCGAGCAGATCACCGTGTCGCTGCCGGAGCTGCTGAACAAACATGGCATCGACTTCATCGGCCAGCCGGTGACGCAGATCGCAGCGGAACAGAACAGCGTGACGCTGGGCGACAGCCAGACGCTGGCTTTTGACTATCTGGTGATTTGCACCGGACCCAAGCTGTCATTTGACGAAGTGCCGGGTGCCGGCCCGCACGGCGGCCACAGCCATTCGATCTGCACGGTCGAGCATGCCGAACGGTTCTGGGCCGAGTACCAGCAGTTTCTGCAGGCGCCGGGACCGATCGTGGTCGGCGCCATGCCGGGTGCGAGCTGTTTCGGTCCCGCTTACGAGTTTGCGTTCATCCTTGATGCCGATCTGCGCAAGCGCAAGCTGCGCCACAAAGTACCGATCACGTTTGTCACCAGCGAGCCCTATATCGGCCATCTCGGCCTCGGTGGTGTTGGCGACTCCAAGTCCATGTTGGAAAGCGAGTTCCGCAATCACGACATCAAATGGATCACCAACGCCAGAACCAGTCGGGTGGACGCAGGCAAGCTCATCACCAGTGAACTGGATACCCTCGGCAATGTGCTGCGCGAGCACGAGATCGGGTTCAAGCTGGCGATGATGCTGCCGGCATTCAAGGGGGTCGATGCGGTGGCGCAGGTGCCGAACCTGTGTAACCCGCGCGGCTTCGTGTTGATAGACGAACATCAGCGCAGCAAGGCCTATCGCAATATTTTCTCGGCCGGCGTCTGCGTCGCGATCCCGCCGGTTGAAGCGACACCGGTGCCTACCGGAGCACCGAAAACCGGTTACATGATTGAGACGATGGTCAGCGCCATTGTTGAAAACATCGCGGCCGATCTGGCGGGTAAAACCGGTGATGCCCGTGCGACCTGGAATGCGATCTGTCTGGCCGACATGGGCGATACCGGTGCAGCCTTCGTTGCGCTGCCGCAGATCCCGCCGCGCAATGTCAACTGGTTCAAGAAAGGCAAATGGGTGCATCTGGCCAAAATCGCCTTCGAGAAATATTTCCTGCACAAGATCCGCAGCGGCACGTCGGAACCGATCTATGAAAAATACGTGCTGAAGGCGCTCGGCATCGAGCGCTTATGGCGCTGAGTTAGACAGCGAGAAAGGCCCATCTTGAGGGGCTTTTTGTTCACGGTCACCGACAGTCAATTGCTAGACGTGCACATCAGCTTTTCGTTTATTGGCAATCTTTCATCATCGGATTGCAAGGAGCGACAGCCTTGATTTGGGCCCGTGCTGCCGCTTCCAGCGACGTCATCCCGGCGCTCTTGCCGAAGGAGATCGCCTCTTCTTCGCTCTGGCCGGCGGCGGCGGCGCGCAGCGCGAGCAAAGCCCCAACCCGATTACTGCTGCCACAGTGCAGCAGGGTTTTGCCATCGGCAGCACGCAGGGCGGCATCCAGCTTGGCCGCATTGCTGGCGGTGATATCACCGGCACCGGCGATCGGAATGCTGACATAGTTCAGGCCGAGCGCTTTCGCGGCAGCCGCTTCATCGTAACCGGCATCCTCGCTCGCGCCGCGCAGGTTGATCACGGTGGTGATGCCGGCCGCTTTGAGCTTTTCCAGATCCGCCTGACTCGGTTGGCTACCGGTAATCAGCTCAGGGCTCAACGCGCTTGCCGTTTTCATGTCCAGCACCGGCAGCTCTGTGGCTCGTACCAAACCACCAAGCAAGAAACCTGACAACACGATCAATACCGCTTTCATTGCAACCTCCCTTGTTATGATTCACTTGAGCTGTAACGCTCAGCAACCAGCGCCGACATCACCATACGTTTACTTATTCGGAATTATGTATCCGCAGAACTGTTCGCCGGACTTGCAAACAGCGATACTGACGCCATATTGGACTTTACAGTCAGCTTCAATTTCCTCACACCTAGCGTCGCCACCATGACCGATCTGATTCATGTCACCTGCCCGAGCTGCCATACTGGCAATCGCATTCCTGCCGACAAAGTCGCCAACCAGCCACAATGCGGGCGCTGCAAGGCAGCACTGTTTCAAGGCAAGCCGATCGAGGCCGGGCAAACCGAGTTGAGCCAGATTCTGGCCAACACCGACATTCCGATTGTGATCGACTTCTGGGCACCATGGTGTGGCCCCTGCAAAGCGTTTGCCCCCATCTTTGCCGACGCCGCCAAAAATCTGGAACCGAACCTGCGCTTCATCAAGGTCAATACCGAAGCCGAACCCCAACTGGGTGCGCAATTCGCAATCCGCAGCATTCCGACACTGGCAATTTTCTACCGCGGTCAGGAGCTGGATAGGCAAACCGGTGCGATGCACGGCGGTCAGTTGCGACAATGGTTGGCGCAGGTGCTGATCGGCGATCAAACACCGTGATCACGATCAGGCTTCGTTGACTTCGCGTGTCTCCAGCCCCCAACGCAGCAAAATTTCCGATAACGCATCCAGCTTGACCGGCTTGGTCAGGTAGTCATCCATGCCGGCTTGCAGACAATGCTCGCGATCACCTTTCAGCGCATGCGCCGTCATCGCAATGATCAGCTGACGAAAACCATCGGATTCCTGCTCGCGAATGGCGCGGGTGGCATCGAAGCCATCCATGTCCGGCATCTGGCAATCCATAAATACGACATCGAAACGCCGTTGTTGCAACAAGGCGACAGCTGCACGGCCACCGTCCAGCGTGGTCACCTGAAATGCAAACCGCTCGAGTAGTTTCTGCGCGACCCGGCGATTGATCTCGTTGTCATCGACAATCAAGGCCTGACGTTGCCCATGCGCCGCCAGCGGCGACACCGTCAGCATCGTCGGCACCGGTGTCAGCGCGACGTCGGCATCGAGCCGCGTGCTCACTGGTTGTGGCAGCAGTGCGGCCAGCAATTCCGCCGGTCGCAGCGGCAGCGGCACCACCGCATCGATGTTTAGTTGCTGTTCCCGCAAACGGCGACGCGCCTGCGGCCCCGCCAGCAACAAGATCCGGCATTTCGGCAGCTGACTGCGTACGACCGGAATATGCTGCTCGCCCGCTGCCGTTGCCGGCAGCAACAACAACGCCGGCTGCACCGCCGCCAAGGCACTGATGTCGGCATTGCCGACGTCGACATAACGGACCCCGCATTGCGCCAGCAATGCTTGCAAATGGCTGTTCAGGGCCGCTGGCAATTGCCAGCCGAATACCGCTGGCACCGTCAACGGCGCGATGGCAGCGTGCTCGGCTTCCAGCAATTCCAAACGCACACGGACGATAAAGCGCGAGCCGCTGCCGATGACGCTATGCAAGCTGATTTCGCCGCCCATCAAGCGCGCCAGCTGTCGGCTGATGGTGAGACCCAAACCGGTGCCGACCGACGCGCGGGCATCGGCAACGCCTTGCGAAAACGGTTCGAAAATTTGCGCCTGCAATTCCGGCGCAATGCCAATACCGGAATCTTCGACAATCAACTCCAGCTCACGCGTACGTGCCCCCTCAAGCCAGCGAACGCGCAACTGCACCGTGCCCTGCTCGGTGAATTTGATCGCATTGCCAAGCAAATTCAGCAGAATCTGCCGCAGCCGCAGCGGATCGCCTTTGACCTGTACCGGCGCTGACAGCGGCAGGTCGTACAGCAGCGTCAACTGCTTTTGCTCGGCCGGCAGCGCAAACACATCGAGCACCGATTCCAGCAACTGCCGCAAATCGAAGACCTGGTTATGCAGTGGCATTCGGCCGGCATCGAGCTTGGACAGGTCAAGAATATCGTTGACCAAACCAAGCAGGGATTCGCTGCTCTGCCGGATCGTCTGCAGCAGGTCGCGCTGCTCGGCGTTCAAGGGCGTATCTTGTAGCAGCTCGCTGACACCGATAATGCCGGTCATCGGCGTACGGATTTCGTGACTCATCTGGGCCAGGAAGCGGCTGCGCGTGGCAACAGTGGCTTCGGCGTGCGCTTTGCGATTGCGCAGGCGGAAAAACAGCAGCGCACCGATGATCAGCGATAGCAAGCCAGCGATGGCACCGCCGATCAGCACGGTATTCTGCTGCTGCACGCGCAACTGCTGAATTTCGTTTTCCCGGGTCAGTAGCGCAATCTGGTTCTCACGCTGGGCCAGCGAAACCCGGCTCTGGAATTGGCCAATGCGCAGCGCCGCTCGTTCGGAGAAAATCTGTCGTCCGAGCGCTTCGCGTTCGCGACTCGCTGCTAAAGCTGCCTGATAATCGCCACGCGCTTCCAATAGCTGAATCTTGTTCTCCAGCACGTCTTGCAGCTGGGTGCGATTGCCGATCCGTTTGCTGATGGTTTCGGCCGCGGCAATCTGCTGCGCAGCTTCAGTGAATTCACGCTGCAACATCGCCAAGCGCGCCAGCTCGCTACGGGTATTGCTTTCGCCGGCCTCATCACTGCTTTGCTGACGCAGCACCAAGGCCTGTTGGAACGCTGCGCGCGCCGCGGTCATCTGTTTCAAACCGATCAGGGCCAAGCCACGATTGTGCTGAATGAACGCTTGTATATAAGTTTGCTGTTGCTGGGTCGGCAGCTCGGCAGCGCGCTGTAACCAATCCAGCGCTTGCTGATACTCGCCGACCCGCACGTAAGCTTCGGCAAGATTGACGCGCGAATAGGCCTGCAGTTTTTCATCACGCAGCTGATTCGCCAGATGCTCAGCTTCGCGCAGCATGGCAAATGCATCATCGAAGCGTTCCAGATTCAGAAACAGCACGCCGAGATTGTTCAGCGTTGAGGTTTTGCGCGACAAATTGCCCAAAGCATCTTCGAGCACCAGCGTCTGCTGGAAATAGCCCAGCGCGCCTTCGATATCACCGAGATTGCGGCTGAGCACGCCCATGACGTTGAGATTGCGCGCTTCGGCGCGCTGGCTGCGCAATTGCCGCGCCAGCACCAACCCAGCTTCGACATCCTGCTGAGCGCGAACATAATCGCCGAGCATGCCGTAGGCCCAGGCGGTATTGGCCAACAACAAGCTGTGCAGCTCGCGCGCTTCGCTGCTGGTCATGCTGCCGACCAGCGCAATCGCCTCGCGACCGGCATCGAGCGCGGCTTCCGGCTTCGAGCTGCGATCCAGTTCGGTCAATCGATATAGCAAGACGGCGCGGTTCAACCCTTTTGCCGACGCCAGTTCGGTTTCAATGCGCGGTCGTTCGGACGCGGTAGGCGCGACCAGATCCAGCGCCTGCGCCCAGCTGGCTGCGCTCAGCCACAACACGGCCAAGACACAGCGCAGAGGCAGGCGCATGATGATGCTCTACACCGCAACCGGCGCTTTGATCGCCGGGTGGGATTGGTAATCGAGAATTTCGAAATCGTCGAACCGGTAGGAGAAAAGATCGGCCGGTTTGCGCTTGATCTGCAAGCGCGGTGGCGGCAGCGGCGCCCGGCTCAGTTGCTCTTTCGCTTGCTCAAGGTGATTGCTGTACAGATGCACATCGCCCCCGGTCCAGACAAAATCACCAACATCCAGCTGACATTGCTGCGCGACCATATGGGTCAGCAGCGCATACGAGGCAATATTGAACGGCACGCCAAGGAAGATATCGGCCGAACGCTGATAAAGCTGACAACTCAACTGGCCGTTGGCGACATAGAACTGGAACATCGTATGACAAGGTTGCAGCGCCATCTTGTCCAGATCGGCGACGTTCCAGGCACTGACGATCAAGCGGCGCGAGTCCGGCGTCTTGCGGATTTGCTCCATCACCTGGGAAATCTGATCGATATGGCGGCCATCTGGTGCCGGCCAGCTGCGCCACTGATACCCATAAACCGGGCCGAGGTTGCCGTTTTCATCGGCCCACTCATCCCAGATGCTGACGCCATTGTCTTTCAGGTATTGGATGTTGGTGTCGCCATTGAGGAACCATAGTAGCTCGTGGATGATCGAGCGCAGGTGCAGCTTCTTGGTCGTCACCAGCGGAAAACCTTCGCGCAGATTGAAGCGCATTTGCGCGCCAAACAGCGAACGAGTGCCGGTACCGGTGCGGTCGGTTTTGATCGCACCGTTATCGAGCACATCACGCAGCAGAGTCAGATAATTCTTCATCACAACGCCTGTTTGATTATTTTGCCAGCGCCGGTTGCACCGACGCCTTGCGATAAGCCAACACCAGCAAGGCAATGCCGAGCGCAATCAGCGGCACGCACAGCCATTGGCCACGCGACAGCCCCAGCGCTTGCAAGCCCAGATGGGCATCCGGCTCGCGGAAAAATTCGACGATAAAACGGAAGCCACCATAACCGAGCGCGAACAAACCACTGACCGCCATGCGCGGCGGATTCTTGCTCGAGAACAGCCACAGCATCAGGAACAGCAGGGCGCCTTCGAGTATGGCTTCATACAACTGCGACGGATGCCGCAGCAAGCGATCCGGATCGGTCGGAAACCGGAAGGCCCACGGCACATCGGCGCTGGCTTCCCGGCCCCACAATTCGGCATTGATGAAATTGCCGATGCGGCCGAAGAACAAACCCGGCGGCACCAGCGGCGCCATGAAATCCGCCACCTCAAAAAATGTCCGTTTGTGCGCCTTGCCATACCAGAAGAACGCCACCAGCACACCGAGCAGGCCGCCGTGGAAGGACATGCCGCCTTCCCAGATCTTGAACAGATAAATCGGGTTGTTGAGAAACAACTCGAACTGATAGAAGAACACGTAACCGAGCCGGCCACCGATCACGACACCGAGAAAACCATAGAACAGAAAGTCGCTGACTTGCTCGGCAGTCCAGCCGCTACCCGGCCGTTTTGCTCGCACCGTACCGAGCCACCACGCGGCCAAGAAACCGAGCAGATACATCAGCCCATACCAGCGCAGTGCAACCGGGCCGATTGAAACAATCACCGGATCAATGACCGGAAAATCCATTGTATTTCCTCAATGATGACAGCCCCGCCTCAACGCTGGAGGCGCGGTCCCGACTCAGATGCCGAACAAAGCTTTGATCGCCAGCCGCAAACCGATCACCGCCAGAAAAGCGGCAAACACCCGCTTCAGGCGTGCGGTTGGCCAGCGGTGCGCCAGCTTGGCACCAATCGGCGCGGTAAACCATGACGCGGCCGTGATGGCCAGCACCGCCGGCCAGTATACAAAGCCGGTCGCCCCGGCAGGCATCGTTATCGACCAGCCAGCCGCGACATAACCCGCCGTACCGAACAGCGCGATCGGCAAACCGACCGCGGCCGAGGTCGCGACCGCCTGGGTGATCGGCACGCCGTAATACAAGAGCAGCGGCACCGTCAGCGAGCCGCCACCAATACCGACCAGACCAGACAGCAAACCAATGCCGCCACCAAACCCGGCCCAGGCCCAGCGCGGCGGTTGCTGCCGGGTACCGGTGGTAATGCTGACCACCGTGGTACGCACCGCCAGCACCAGCACAAACAGCGCAAACAGCAGCGTCAGCGCTTGCGAACCGAGCTTGGCCGCCACCGCGCCGGCGATCGCAGCGGCCAGCGCCACGGTCGGCGCCAGCAGCCAGAACAAACGCCATTGCACCGCGCCACGCTTGGCATGCGCCCGGGTCGACGCCACTGCGGTCAGAACAATGGCCGCCAGCGAACTGCCGATTGCAGTTGGCATCAATGCGGCGGCCGGCACGCCGATGTAAGGCAGCAACCACAGCAGCGCCGGCACCAGAATCAGGCCACCGCCAATGCCAAGCAGGCCGGCCAAGACGCCGGACAGCGCCCCGACCGCCAAGCAGGCCGCCGCAAGGGACAGGTAAACTGCCGGCTGCAAAACCTCTGGATTCATCTGTCGTGTGCCTGATTGTGCTGGCCCGGGACGTACACCCGGACTACCCGTTGATCCTGCTCGCCCACCGCGACGAGTTTGTCGCCCGGCCGACCCGACCGCTCGGCTGGTGGCCAGATGGCGCCACGCTGGCCGGTACCGATCTGGAAGCCGGCGGCACCTGGCTGGGCGTGCACCGTAACGGCCGCTTTGCTGCTGTAACCAATGTCCGCGAAGGGACGCCGCAAGCAAGTGCTCGCTCTCGCGGCGAGCTGGTGCCCAACTGGCTGAATAGCCTGCCAACTCCCACTGACGAGCCCGCTGCCGAACACGCCGACCAGCTGGCAAAGGCCGCGCAGTATAGCGGCTTCAATCTGTTGTTCGGTGCTTGGCAAGCCGGCGCGCTGACGCTGCACTATGGCAGTAACCGCTTTGCTGGCCGGCCGGTGCCGGTCGGCGTTTCGGCGCTGTCGAATGGCGACTTCGACGCGCCCTGGCCGAAAGTCCGCCGCGCCAAGGCAACCCTGCACGCGCTGCTGGTCGATGCCGGCGCCCCCGACGAGTCCTGGCTGGACCGGCTGGCCGATCGCACACCTGCGCCCGATGCCGAGCTGCCCGATACCGGTATCGGCCTGGCCAAGGAGCGTTGGCTGTCGCCGCTGCTGATCACCGGCCCGCAGTACGGCACGCGCGCCGCCAGCCTGCTGAGCCTGCGCCGGGACGGCGAGCTGCGGCTGATCGAACGCAGTCTCGACCCCGCCCGCGACGGGATTGTGCAAGCGACGGTGCGGGAAACCCTGCAACTGGCCTGACCTTTCGCCGCTGTCTCGATCACACAGGCCGGAAAATTCACTGAAAAACCGATCTGGATCGCGGTCGGCATGGCCGGTATAGTTCCGGGGCTGGCCTGCGGGGGCAGGTCAGATCCCGTCCAAGAGTGAAATACACATGCGCAAGAAGCACGGTGGCGCCGCAGAAGACGCCGAAATCGACATGACCCCGATGCTGGACATCGTGTTCATCATGCTCATTTTCTTCATCGTGACCACCTCCTTCGTGAAGGAAAGCGGTCTCGATATCCAGCGCCCGTCGGGCAAGTCGGCCTCGACCACCAAGGTCAAAGCGAACGTGCTGATCACCATCAACAGCACCGGCGCCGTGGTCATGGACGAACGTGAAATCGACGTTCGCTCGGTTCGCGCCAACGTCGAAAAAGTATTGGCCGAATCGCCGGATGCCTCGGTGATTGTCCAAGCGCACAAAGACAGCGACACCGACATTCTGATCAGCGTTGTCAACGCCGCCAAAGAAGCCGGCATCGACAAGGTCTCGGTCGGCACCTACGAGAAAGACGCCTAAGCGTTCCGACTCGAAATGCGAAAGGGCAGCGTCAGCTGCCCTTTTTGTTTGCCGATCATTTGCTAGATAGCGTCTGGCTGATGCCACCTTGTTTATCGCAACAGCTGCCGTCGATGAATTCCTTCAGCATCACCTGTTTCTGCGACAGCGACCAGTGCACTTTTACCGATGGTCAAGATCTGCGCCAGCCCCTACATTCAAGTTGTCAGGACGCAAATGAGGGAGGGCGCTATGCGCAAACTGTCACTGGCATCACCGCAGGAAAATGACATCGACATGACGCCGATGCTCGACATCGTGTTCATCATGCTGATTTTCTTTATCGTCACCAGCAGCTTCTTGAAAGAGTCGGGATTGTCGTTTGCCCGTCCGTCTGCCAGCGAAGGCCCACGCGGCCCCATCAACAGCATTACCTTGTTGGAGCTGACGGCCGACAACCGCGTCCTGAGCCAGGGCCGTGAGCTGGATTTGGCCGTGGTGCCAGCACTGCTCGAACAACAACTCAGCATCGAGCCAAACCGCAGCGTGCTGATTCAGGCCCATCACGACAGCAACACAGAACTGATGCTGCAATTGGTGGATGCCGCCAAACGGGTCGGCATTCAGCAGGTATCGGTTGGCAGTTATTCGGCTGGCTAAGGTTTACGGTCCAGACTCGTGCTTCGCCACGGGCGCCTCAGCGCCCGTTTTACTTGCCTGATACTCTACACATCGCACCGGTTTGCTGATTGCGCCGGCTTGCATTACCTTGCAGGCATCCCCATCTCGCAGGACGACCTTTATGGCGGCAAAATCCGCGCCGGCCTCTTCCTTTGCTTCGCTGCGTCAGGCGGTTGAGCAACACGCCTTGGCCTTGCCCGGCGTCACTCGCGATATCAAATGGGGTG
>CAMLNB010000107.1 GCA_946481205.1 uncultured Kangiella sp.
GGATCATTCCAGACCGGCTGCAAACCGAACCGGACAAAATAAGTCGAGATGAATTGCGGCTTGCCAAGCTGCTCGGCAAATAGCGTCGGTTCGTATTGCTCGGCGAGCCAGTCGGCAGGATACCCCATCAGCTGCAGAATCGTACTCGGCGTGTTCCACTGCGAGGCCCGGTGTTGCCAACGTTGGGCACTTGCTTGCAGTGCGCTCAGCGTTGCGGCGTGATCGGTCAGCCACACCAGCGGAATGGTGCCTTCGGCAGCCGGCGCCGGTCCGGTGGTGCAGTGCGTAAGAAAACCAACATCCTGGGTTTTGGTGAAGTTCTGGCCGTGATCAGAGGTGAACAGCAATAGCGTCTTGCTCAGGTCGATTTGCGGCAGCAAGCGCTTGAAGAACTCGCCGGTGTTCCAGGCCACGGCATTCTTGTAGCTATTGCGGAACGGCTCGTTGCCGAAACCGTCGCCGTATTGATTACCCTCGTTCAGGCCGACAATGGTGCCGGTTTCCATATGCGGTTTGAACACCGCTGCGCTCGGCGGGTATTTGCCTTCATACGGAAAGTGCACGCCATTCTTGTTGACGTAGATATATAACCGCTCTGGCCGTGCCAACAGGGCCTGCAGTTTTTCGACCAGCACCATGTCCTTGTCGCGGGCGACGGTTGCCTCATCGTGCTGGATCAGCTCATCGATTTCGCTGAGCTCCTGCGCCGTCATGAAATTCTGCAGTTCCCGATTGGTGCGCTGACCATCGAGATAGACCGTGCGATAGCCGGCAGCTTTGGCAAAGGCCCACAGTGATGGCCGCACCGCCTCATCAAGTTGATAGCTGTTGCGCCGCGCGGCGTAACGGAAACTCAGATTGCTGGCGGCACTGCAGTTGGCATGCGACGCCGCCAGACCGAAATTGGCAGCGCGGTGGCTGTGCGGAATCAGCCCGGTCGGAATGCCGTTGGCGGTATTGATATCGAGCCAATCGCCACGAACGCTTTCATCCATGATTACAACGATTTTGTCGAGCGCGCTCGGTGTCGGTGTCACCGCGACTTGCTGACGCGGGCCCGGATCGGGTTTCAGCATTTCATCGCCGAGCAACACAGCAACAAAACCAATCGGACTGATGTGCTGCGGAAAACTGTCGCTGTCGCCACCACCATCGAAATAGACCACACCGGCGATCACGGCAACGGGCAACACAGGCAGCCAGATGGCGTGGCGCACTACACGCCGCCAACTACGACGCAACAGCGGTACCGGCAGCACGATGCCGAGCAGCAGCAACGTGACCACCAAGATCGATTTGCCAATCAGCGGTCCGTAGAACTCGATGGTTTCATCGAGAAAGGCGATGTCCTGAAATAACCGCTCGACTTCGATGGCATTGAGCGGTGTGCCGGTGATGTAGAGATAAGACAGGGCGTTGCCGGCGGCATAAACCATCAACAGGCCCCAACCGAGCCGCAACCACAGCGGCCGGGCCAGCGCTACCGCCGCCGTCGCCAGCAATGCGCAGAGCCAAGCCACAGTGAACCAGAGCGGGCCACCGCTGAGCCGCTCTTGATCCTTGATCAACGCCGGCAGATGCCAATGCGCCACCACCAGAAAACCCAGCAGCAACGCCGCTTTCACCCACAACCAATGCATAAATCCGTCTATGACCGTTTTGTGGCCATTTGATGGCCGTTTTGTGATGGGCCGCTACGGTAGCACGTCGCTTGTCGGTTTGGGCTGAACCGGTCTCAAGGCAAGGCGCCAGCCATGCTGGCCGGCGATGTAATGTGCAACATCATGTTTCGATACGACCAGCGGCCATCGGCTTTCGGGCACAGCGCAAAATTGATGCCCCGCACAAACGACCACTCTGACTGATCGGATGCCCTGATATTCAGCGGCGTTTTGTTGCTCGCAAGCTGTAGTGCTGCTTCGTGCACACCGACGCCAGCCAACAGCCGCTCGCCGGTCAGCTCGGCGGGCACCTTGGCCATCTTGCTGACGCATTCCTGCAATGCCAGATCCAGGCGATTGTCATGCAGCGCCGCACGGTCACCGCGGATCAGATAATGGCTGCTGCCATACGGCACCGTGACTGCGCCTTTCTCGATAATCCAGACACCGCCACGGCCGATCACGTCGAAACTGGCAGTTTGATCGCTGTGACTGCTGACCACCAGCGCGGTGGCTTCATCAACACCAAACCCGAGCATACGCCCAGCACTCTGTTGCTGCGTTTGTGTTTGCGCCAGCAACATCAGCAGGCGACCCTGGCGACCACGTTCCGTGAAGTGCGTATCCAGCACACCATACGTAAACAACCGCAAACCACCTTGTGGCCGATAACGCAGCTGGTCCGGATGCCAGAACAATGGACAGTCATTGCGCAGCTGACAGAACGGCAGACGCGGCGCTTGCGCAATGGCAGGATGCTGCAGCGCATGCGCGGTTTCGCCGTTGCTGATCATCGGCAGCGTTGCCGTGGCATTGCCGCTTTGCACCGCGGTGCCGGCACTGGTGCCCATCAGCACCAGTTCGCCGCGTTGATAGCGTTGCCGGATGATCGCCAGTTCAGCGGAATCCTGGCCATCTTGCTGCAACAGACTGCGCAGATGCAGAGTCTGATCGCCACCGTTGAAGAACAGGCCATCGAGGGTTTTCAGTTCGGCAACCAGATCCACGTTCTCGCAATAGCGAGCCGCAAATCCGGACTGGCCGAGCACATGGCTAGACACGCCGCTTTGCCGTGCGCGCTCGCGATAGAGACGATCACAGTGGCCGAGTGATTTGCCCAGTCGCAGCGGATCGGGCGTCGAAAAGGGCTGCCGGTTGTCGCGCAGGATACGACTGGCGGGGTCGAGCGGCAGCCACACCGGCTCGGCACCGAGCGCGACAAACAGCTGATGGTAGAACTCAACGGCAGCCGTGACATCGCGCGCAGCGCTGGTCAGAAAACCGATGCGCGGCTTGCGTTGACCTGCCTGTCGGCTGGCTTCAACAAAACGGACAAAAATTTCGCGCACCCGTGGATCGGTCGCGGCCAGATCCAGCTGCTCGATACGCGCCGGCATGCCGTGATCGTCAAGCGTTTCGACCGGTAGACGGTCGTACAACCAATATGCTTCGTCTTCGCTGAGCCGAACTCCCGCTTGCGTCAAGGCCGCTTCAATATCGGCCCGCCGATACGGCGGCGTTTGCAGCGGATTCAGCGCGGCGATGATGACGCGTTCCCGTTCCGGCGCCAGGGAAACACCATACGGAAAGGCATCATTACTCAATTGACCCGGGTCATAATCCGTGTCGAAACGGGCGGATTCCTGTTGCCAGCGAGCGCGCAAGCGCTCGCGCTGATCGGCTGCACATGCATCCAGATTCATACTGCTGCATACCGGCAAATGACCACCGGCCAGCACCATCACCCGCGGTTTTTCGGCGACCGCGCCTGTACATACAAGCCCGGCCATCAGCACAGGCAACAAATGTTTTCGCATAGATATGCAATCCGCAGCTGCGGTCAAGGTCGCGCACTCTAAGAAAATTTTCTTCGACAAAGCAAATGCGCATTGACAGATAAAAATTCACACGGCACATTCCGCAACACACCACGCGCCTGTGGCGCCCAACGGACAAAGGAGGACGGGAGATGCTGAAGAAAGCCTTCAATCTCGGTAGCTATCGCTACACCCCGTACTACCTGTCCGAGTGGTTCAACAATTAGCCAGCCCTCCGCGCGACGCGGAGGGAGCCCGGCAACAGTAGCGCCGCCATTGGCCTGATTTTTTCTCAGCTTTGGCAGCACAGCGTGTGCGTCTGCATGCGCATCTGATCGCCCTCTCCCCTATTCAGTTCTGCCCATGTCTTGGCGTTTGCTCGCCTGCGTTTTGCCATGCCAAGTCATGTGGCCGCGACGGTTGTTGACCGTTGCGATCCGCTGAGTCATCTGCGTACGCGCGCCCCAAACGGTTTCAGACCCGCCGCGAGATGCGGCACGTAAAACCCTAAGGAGTGCGTCATGCAAGCCACCAACAAGAAACACAATAAGAGCCAACACAAGCTGTACCACGCGATAATGTTGTCCCTGCTCGGTGTCAGCAGCGGCGTTTATGCCGCTGATGAGGCCGCGCCGGCGGATTCCGCCGAACGGGTCGAAGTCACCGGCTCGCGCCTGAAAGGCGTCGATCTGGAAGGCGCCAGCCCGGTTATTGAAATTGATCGGGAAGATTTGGAGAAACGCGGTTACGACAACGTCGCCGAATTTCTGAAAGATTTGCCGCAAACGTCCAGCGCCGGCACGTTCTCGGAAGCCGGCGGCATTGCCTCCGGCACCCGGGGCCAACCGGCAGGTTCTGCCGGTGTCAGCTTGCGCGGACTCGGCAGCAGTTCGACGCTGGTTTTGATCAATGGCCGCCGCGTTGCCGTTGACTCCTTCACCAACGGATTTGATTCGTTTGTCGACATCAACAGCATCCCGATGTCGGCGATCGACCGGGTTGAAGTGTTGACCGACGGCGCCTCGTCCATCTACGGCTCCGATGCCATCGCCGGCGTGATCAACTTTATTCTGCGCAAGGATTTCACCGGCCATGAAGTCTCGGCGATGTACGGTGATGACACCGAGAAAGGCGATTTCGGTCGCTACAACCTGACGTATGTCGGCGGCTTTGCCGGCGACAACAGCAATACCACGGTGGTGCTGGATTACTACGATCGCAATGCCTTGCAGAACACCGACCGGCCGATCGACGTGACGCTGTTCTCCTCGACGCGCGTCACCATTGATGGCACCGACTATGCCGAACCGTGGTGCGGTACCAACACCAGCAATGGTGGCAGCCGTTGTCGTTACGATTACGTCAGCCAACGCGCCATTCAATCGGATACCGAAAATCTCGGCTTCACGCTGCACCACAATTATGACCTCGGCGAAGGCACCGAATTTTTCGCCGAGCTGATGTATCAGCGCAACGAAGGTCATGCTTACGAAGGCGCGGCCAGCTTTGATGTGCGGGTGCCAGCCGGCTCCGCCAGCATTCCGCAATGGGCGCTCGACATCGACGACAACAACGGCTCGTTCGGGCAGATCCGCGTGCGCTCACGCTTCCCGGATCGCCGCATTCAGGAATTTGAAGACACCAGCTACCGCGTACTGGGTGGCCTGCGCGGCAATCTCGGCAACTGGGATTGGGAAACCGGTTTGGCGCTTGGCAAGGCCGACAGCACCATCCGTCACGTCAGCGGTTTCTATTCGTTTGATGCCGTTGCTGACGCGATCGCCGACGGCAGTTTCAATCCGTTCAATCTCGGCCGCGACAACGATGCGGCGACATTAGCCGCACTGCGCGACGAAGCACCACGCCAGGGTGAATCGGAAGTACAGACCTGGGATTTCCGTTTCAATGGCGATCTGTTCAGTTTGCCGGCCGGCCCGGTCAAAGCGGCACTTGGTGGCGAATACCGCAAAGAAGAGATGTTCGACAAACCGGCGGCAATCGCTCAGGCTGATGGCATCTACGGCCTCGGCGCAACCGACGCTGAAGCCGATCGCAGCCAGTATGCGGTATACGGCGAGTTCCTGTTCCCGCTTACCGATTCGCTCGATCTGATCAGCGCCGTCCGTTACGACAGCTACAGCGATTTTGGCAGCGACGTGAATCCGAAAGTGTCACTGCGTTGGCGGGCAACTGACGCGCTGATCTTCCGCGCGTCGTGGAGCACCGGCTTCCGGGCGCCGTCGTTGTCGCAATTGGGCTCTGGCACAACGCTTGGCTCCAACTTCATTGATTGCGGACCGACCCGTCCGTTTGGCGCGCTGTGCGGCACCTTTGGCAATAGCGCCGGCGAGCTGGAATTTGATCAAGAAACGCTGGGCAATCGTGATTTGGATGCCGAGTCGTCCGAAGCGCGCAACATCGGCTTCAGCTGGAACCTCACCGACAACCTACAAGTCACGTTGGACTACTGGCATTACCAGCACGAAGATATTGTCGATGTGGATGCCAATACCACCTTACGCAGTTGCGTGGCCGGCACCGCACCGGTTGTCAGCGACCCGGATGACTTGAACGGCGCATTTGGTTGTGCCGTTGATGGCGCGGGCGATATCTTCTTCTTGCGCACCGGCTTCTTCAACGTTGGCGAGCAGGAAACCGACGGTTTTGATTTGAACGTCAAATACAAGCTCGGTGCCTACAACCTGTTCCTGGCGGCGACCAAAACCGCGTCTTATGAACGCCAGATCGCGCCGGACCTGCCGAAAGAAGATCTGCTCGGCCGCTTGTCGGGTGAGAACGAGATTGGTCGGCCGGAATTGGTCGCCGACTTCGGCGTTGACTGGCGCGGCGATGCCTGGAACTGGTCCTTGTCCGGCAACTATACCGATGAACTCGGTGACGGCGACTTCCAGTTCGATGATCACCCGACCGTAGACGCTTGGTTAGTCTGGAACGGCAGCCTTGGCTATGACTTCAGCGACAGCAGCCGCATCACCTTTGCGGTACGCAACCTCGCTGACAAGGAACCGCCGTTCGCGTCGTCGCCAACATCCGGCTATGCCGCATCGGTACACGACTTCTTTGGTCGGGTCGCATCGATACGGTACACACAGTCGTTCTGAGTGGCGGCAGTGAAGGTGTAGCAAGCCGGTGCGGTCATTTGGGATCGCGCCGGTGGTTTTCTCCTGGCTTCGTTCAGATCCGTCGGGGTGTCGGCGGATGCTGAATGTTTTGCTCCCTGTGTTGGGACCGGGAGGTTTTGGCGGCAAACAGCAGCCAATCCGCAGTTCCCGGTCTATTTTTTTTACCGTTGGCCTTGTGGCAAACGTGGAGTTGACGATGCAAAACCCGAACGCGGAAACCGCTTGGCGCATGCCCGACACGTTGTTGATTGTGTTCGGTGTGTTGCTGATGGCGGCCTTGCTCACTGTGCTGGTACCGCGCGGCCAGTTTGACGTCGCGCCCAGTGCCACCTCGAGCAAACCGGTGGTAGTGCCGGGCTCGTTCGCCTACGCGGACGGCGGCGAAGCGCAAGGGGTTGCCGTCTTTTCCGGTTCCGAATCGCCGGGCATTCTCAATGCACTGTTCGACGGCCTGACGTCCGGCAACAAGCATGGCGCTGCGATTGGCGTCGTGATGTTCATTCTGATTGTTGGTGGTGCGTTCGGCATCATTCTGAAAACCGGTGCCATTGACGAGGGCATCAAATGGCTCACGGACAAATTGCGTGAGCGCGCGGTGCTGTTGCTACCGACCCTTGCGCTACTCTTCTCTGCCGGCGGTGCCGTGTTCGGCATGGGCGAAGAAGCGATGGCGTTTGCCGTGTTCATCGTGCCGCTGGTGCGCGCGCTCGGTTACGACGGCGTAACCGGCGTACTGATCACTTACGGCGCCACGCAAGTCGGCTTCGCGACCTCGTGGATGAATCCGTTTTCGGTGGCGATTGCGCAAGGCATCGCCGGCTTGCCGGTGTTGTCCGGCGCGCCGTTCCGCATTGCGATGTGGGCGGTGTTCACGCTGGTATTTCTGATTTGGGTGCTGTGGTATGCCAATCGCCATCGGGAACGTGGCGAACAGCGCCATATCAGCATCGAACACAATTTCAACAAGCGACATGCCCTGATTCTGCTGTGCTTCGGCGCCGGCATGGTCTGGGTGGTCTGGGGCGTTGTGATGCACGCTTATTACCTGCGTGAAATCGCCAGCCAGTTTCTCGCCATTGGTCTGGCCTGCGGATTGATCGCCTGGGCCGGCAAGCTGCCCGGTTGCAACGCCAATGACTTGTCGGAGTCGTTCAAGACCGGTGCCGCACAATTGCTGCCGGCAGCAATTGTCGTCGGTGTTGCTCAAGGCATCATGATTCTGCTTGGCGGTGTCGACCCGACCAAACCGAGTGTGGTCAACACGATGTTGCAATCGGCCGCCGACTTCATAGGCGATGCGCCCGCGTGGATGGCGGCGCAGGGCATGCTGGTGTTCCAGTCGGTATTCAATTTCTTTGTCACCTCCGGTTCGGCGCAAGCAGCGCTGACGATGCCGCTGATGGCACCGCTTGCGGATCTGGTCGGCGTGACCCGGCAAACCGCCGTGCTCGCGTTCCAGCTCGGCGATGGCCTTGCCCATTTGATCTACCCGACGTCGGCGGCGCTGATGGGGACATTGGCGGTAGCAAAAGTGCCATTCGTGCAATGGTTGCGTGCCGTCTGGTCGATGCAGCTGCTGATGGCGCTGCTCAGTTTGATTGCCGTCGCGGTGGCAGTGGCGATCGGTTTCTGAGATTCCGCGGCATTTCTGTAAGTGCGAGCGCGCTCGCTCTTTCAAGAATTTTTCCGGCCAGTTTTTTTAGGCAGCCGCGCGGCTGCCACAACAGAATGGATACTTTGTGATTACCTTGATTAAAAACGTCGACGTCTACACGCCGACTGCACTCGGCAAACAGGACATTCTGCTCGCCGGCGAACGCATTGCCCGCATTGCGCCGGAGATTGCACTGCAGGGCAGCGATGTCACCGTCGTTGACGGCAGCGGTCTTATCGCGACTCCGGGTTTCGTCGATTCGCTGGTCCACATTATTGGTGGCGGTGGCGAAGGCGGCTTTCGCACCCGCACACCGGAACTGGGTTTTGCCGAAACCGCGCTCGCTGGCGTTACCACCTTGGTTGGTGTGCTCGGCACCGATGCCGTTACCCGCACCTTGACCAACCTGCTGGCGAAAGCCAGCGCGCTGACCGAGGAAGGCCTGAGCTGTTATTGCCATACCGGCTCGTATCAGATCCCGGTCAAGACTTTGTTCGGATCGGTACAGGAAGATCTGATCCTGATCGACAAATTCATCGGCGTTGGCGAAGTCGCGATCGCCGACCACCGCTCATCACAACCCACGCTCAATGAATTGAAAAAGCTCGCCGCCGAGGCTCGGGTCGGTGGCATGTTGGCCGGCAAGGGCGGCGTGGTCAGCGTGCACGTTGGCGATTCCTCGGAAGGCCTGAGTCTGATTGAAATGCTGGTTGCCGAAAGCGATATTCCGATCACCCAGTTCCTGCCTACCCATATCAACCGCAATCGCCGCTTGTTTATCACGGCACTCGACTACGCGCGCCATGGCGGTTACATCGACTTCACCACCAGCACTACACCGGAGCTGCTCGCGCAAGGAGAAGTGAAGTGCTCGCGCGGTTTGAAAGAAGCGCTGGATGCCGGTGTACCGATCAGCCGGATAACGTTCTCATCTGATGCCAATGCGTCTCTGCCTCGCTTCGATGCCGAGGGCAATTTTGTCGGCCTCGGCATCGGCCGGATTGGCAGTCTGCTGGCTGAAGTGCGCGATGCTGTTCTGCACGAGGGCGTCGCACTCGGTGATGCATTGCAGGTGATCACGCGCAACCCGGCCCAGGCCTTGCGGCTGACACAGAAGGGCGAACTCGCCCCTGGCAAGGATGCGGATCTGGTATTGCTGAACCCGCGCCTTGGTGTGCATTCGGTCTGGGCACGGGGCCGGCAATTGGTGGGCAATGGTCGGTTGCTGGTGCAGCCGCTATTGGCGGCGTAGGCAAATAGTCGCGGCAGGCTGTCAACCGACCGCTACCTGAGTCGTTGAAGGAGACAAGCGCGGATTGCGCGGGTTGTTTCCCTCTACTTTCAGGAGCCGAACATGAAAACCATCACCAGCCTGTCTGCACTGGCCATTGTTATCGCTGCCGGCTTGGCCAGCACCGCACCGGTCGATGCCGCTGAGCGCGCCCTGCGCGTCAACAACCAAGCCAGCAAGCAGTTGCAAGTACAGCGTCAGGGCCGCGAGCTGCGCGCGGCCGGCAATGTCCAGCGCAATACCCAAGTGACCTTGCCAGACGGCCGCCAAGCCAGCCGCGAGCACAGCCGCACCGTCGACCGGGACAATGGCACCTGGTCCGCCACAACCGTGACCACCGACGCCCAAGGTCGGGTCGGCACTCGCAACGTCACAGGCACAGTCGACCGCGACAGCAACAGCTACACCCGCGAAGTTACCGGTACCACGCGTGCGGGTGTCGATTACACCCGCTCGGCCAGCGGCAGCCGTGATCCGGAAACTGGCAGCTTCCAGCGCCAGATCGACAGCAGCAACAGCCTCGGTCAGAGCGCCAGCACAACCATCACCGGTCAGCGTAACGAGAACGGGCTGATCCGCGACCGCACCACAACGCTTGGCGATGGCCGCAGCGCAAGCAGCCATACCGAAGTGGTCACTGAAAACGGTGTGCGCACCGTGAGCACGAACGGTCAGAATTTCCAGGGCGAAGCATTCAGCCGCACCGCGACGACGGCGCGCACCGAGAACGGCATTGTCCGTGACGTGCAGGCGAGCGGCCCGAATGGCGAGCGCAGCCGTCATGATGAAGTGGTTCGTGATGCCGCCAGCGGCACCGTCAGCCGTACCAGCAATGGCGTCAATGCCAACGGCGAATGGACGGCAAATGCGGTGACCACGCGCACGGAAAATGGTTACGTCCGTGAAGCGAGCCGGACCAATGCCAATGGCCAGACGGTCAGCCAAAGCGGTGAATTGGTCCGCAATGATGATGGCAGCTGGGTGCGCACGCAAACGACCACCAATGCCAACGGCGGTGGCCGCACGGTGACGGTGAATGGCTCGATTGATGCCGAAACCGGTGCCCGCAACCGCGATGTCACCGTCGAGCGCAACCCGCCGCCGGCCTCGGGCGAACCCACTCCATAATCAAGCTTTCTGCAGGTATGGATCAGCTAGCACTGCTTGACTTCGGCCCGCCAGATGGCGGGCCTTTTTTATGCACGCAGCGCCCAATCCACCGCGGCAGCGGCGTGCAAAGCCGTGGAATCAAACTGCGGCACCTGGGTGTCGCCCGGTTTGATCAGCATGGTGATTTCCGTGCAACCGAGGATCACGCCTTCGGCGCCGGCTGCAACATGGTGATTGATGATTTCCAGATAGCGCTGCCGCGAGGCCGGCAGCACCTGACCAAGACAGAGTTCCTGATAGATGATGCGATGGATGTCGTCGCGTTCGCCCGCATCGGGAATCAACAGCTCGATACCAAATTGCTGCATCCGCTCGCGATAGAACGCCTGCTCCATCGTGAATCGGGTTGCCAGCAGCAGAATGCGCTGGCGTTTCGCGGCCTGTATCGCTTGCGCGGTGGCATCGACGATATGCAGCAGCGGAATCGATACCGCGGCAGTGATGTGCGCCGCGACTTTGTGCATCGTGTTGGTACACAACACCAGAGCTTCGGCGCCGCCGCGCTCAAGTGACTGTGCCGCCTGTGCCAGGATCTGGCCCGCGCCATCCCAATCGCCCTCACGCTGGCGGCGCTCGATATCGGCAAAGTCAACGCTGTACAGCAGGCATTGCGCCGAGTGCAGACCACCAAGCCGGGTTTTGATTTCTTCGTTCAGTAACCGGTAGTAGATCGCGCTGGATTCCCAGCTCATGCCGCCGATAAGACCGATGGTGCGCATACTGCCTCCGGTTGGGTGGGTCACGACGGGCAGCGCCCGAGCCAGCAGACAGCTTCAGTTCCACAATGACTGCGCTGCCTGGCAACGAACAGCGATTG
>CAMLNB010000108.1 GCA_946481205.1 uncultured Kangiella sp.
CGCATACGCCACCCAAACCACCGCGATCAGAATGTCGATTGGCCATTCCAGCTCAGCATATTCTTTCGCCGAGGTGTAACCGAGCGGCAGCGTGATGGCAGCCAGTACAATCACCAATTGCCAGCCCCAGAATGTGAAAGCGGCCAGCTTGGGAAATGCGAGCGGCACATGACTGGTGCGCTGGACCACCCAGTACGATGTGGCAAACAACGCACAGCCGCCAAAGGCAAAGATCACGGCATTGGTATGCAGTGGTCGCAGTCGGCCGTATGACAGCCATGGCGTATTGAAATTGAGTTCCGGCCAGATCAGCTGGGCGGCGATAATGACGCCAACCAGCATGCCGACAACTCCCCACAGGATGGTGGCGATGGCAAATTGGCGTACGACACGGAATTCGTACTCCACGCCTGCCTGGACGCTGTTGTTCCCCATGAAGCCTCCACGTTCAGATGGTCCAGTGCGAGCAGGCCGCATCGCGCCGACTGCCACAAAGACCCGTTAATTGTCCTTACAAATTGTCGAGGTTTGGCTCCGAACCACCTTTGATTGAGATCAAGGTGCGAGCGAAGGCCCATTGCTTCCTGTGTACATAACGATCAAAGACAGAGTAAATTGGCCGGCTAAAAGATGCAATATATATGAATCTTATGGTGGGTGGTTATTCTGCGACCAGGCCCGTACCGGGCAAGGTAAAACGGAAGCTCGCGCCTTTCCCTGGGGCACTTTCCGCCCAGATCCGGCCGCCATGGCGCTCGACAATGCGCCGGCTCAGGGCCAAGCCAACGCCGGTGCCTTCGAATTCCTCGGCGCGATGCAGGCGCTGAAAGACGCCGAACAGCTTGTCGGCATACGCCATACTGAAGCCCACACCGTTGTCGCGCACCACATAAACTGGCTCGCCATCCTGGCGCTCGCAGAACACTTCGATGCTGCGCGATGAGGCGTTGCGACTGAACTTCACCGCATTGGATAACAAATTCACCAGCACCTGCTTGAGCAAGCTGCGATCGGCGTAGCAGGGTGGCAGCACGCCCATGACAGGCTGGCCGATGTCCTCATCGGTGCTGTCTTGCAGCTCCTGCCAGACCTGGCTGACCAGCTCTTGCATATCAACCGGCTCGCGCAACATCTCGGTGCGCGACAGCCGAGAGAAGCGTAGCAAATCGTCGATCAGCATCCCCATGCGCTGACTCGCCGACATCATGCGATCCAGATAACGTTGGCCGTCTTCATCCAGCTTGCTGCGATAATCCTGCACCAGCGCCGTACCGAAGCCGCTGATGGCCCGCAGCGGCGCCCGCAAATCGTGCGATACCGAATAACTGAAGCCTTCCAGTTCCCGGTTGGCAATCTCCAATTCTTCGGTACGTTGCCGGACACGCAACTCCAGCTCTTCGTTCAGTTTGCGGATTTCGCGTTCCGAGCGTTTTCGATCGGTCAGATCAATGGCAATCACCAAGCGCCGGGCGCCGATGCGCTGAACGTTGAACTCGATATCGCGTACCTCACCATCCAGACAGCTGACATGGACTTCCAATGGTTCGAACTGTTCGCCGGTGCTGTCGGTGTGCTCCAATCTGGCGTGCCATTCCCGGAACACCATCGCCCGGTATTCCGGATCCGGATACGCTTCAGCCCACCACTGCGACAGATTCGATAGCGCTTTCAAGTCATAACCAAACAAACGCTGAAATGCTTCATTGATCAGCAGCACCAGGCCTTCTTCATTGATCACCGACATTGCGACTGGCGATTGCTCAACCAATGACCGGAATTGCTGCTCGCGCTCCCGTAATGCGTGTTCGGACTGAATCGTTTCGGTGACATCGCGCATGACGCCGCGTACGACCCGCGAGGCCGGTATTTCGGTGATGAACAGTTTGCCTGCCATCTGCAGGTGACGTTCACCGCGCTCAACATGCGACCAGCGAAATGTGGTGGTCTCCGGTTTGCCGCTTTGCAGAATGCGCGCCAGCGTTTCCGCCACCAATGCGGCATCATCCGGACTCAGCAATTGTCGGAAGCCGTTCCAGGTTGGCTGAAAATGCTCAGGCAGCAATCCAGTCATCCGATAGATCGTTTCATCCCAAATCACAGAACCATTTGCCGGATCCAGCTCCCAAACCCCTTGCTGGGCAGCCGACAGGGCCAGTTGCATCCGTGCCTGTTGTTCACGCAAACTGCTTTCTCGTCGAACAATGGCATGCAGCATGCGCTCAAAATCGACCTGCAGTTGCTGGATTTCATTCTCTGGCAATTGCAGATCGGCCCCCTCATCGGCAGCCATTGTCCGCGCGCGTTCGGCCAGCTTGCGTGCTGGCTTGGCAATCAATCGCTCTACCGCGATATAGAGCAACACCGCCATGATGCCAAGCGCAGAAATAACAATGCCGAGCACAATCACGTACTGCGGCAGGCGATCGGTCAGCGGCGGCACATAATAAAAGGCTTCAATCTTTCCCAGCGGTTGTTCGTTGTAAATGACCGATTGCTCCATCCGCAATAAACTGCTGGTTGGTGAAGGAGGGTAGACAAAATTCTGCAGCTCCGGACTGACGTAACGCGCAAACACCTCATCATCGCCTTGCTTGATGACCACGGCAGCTCGAAAGCGTGAATCCAGCGCCAGCGTTCGCAAGGTTTCCAGGGCAGACTCGCGGTCATCGAAATCCAGCGCTGCCTGCATGTTCAACGAAATCACTTCCAGTTGCGCGCCGACTTCCTGTTGCAAGCGCGACTGAAAAGTTCGCGCTTCGTAGCCAAGAATCGCCAAGGCCACCAACGAAATGGCAACAATGGCCGTCAAGCCAAGCACTCGTAGTAGCGCGCCACGCAAGCTGATAGTTGACCAGCTGATCATGGTTCGCTCCTGGAGTCTGGTTTGACAGGAGCAATATCCGTATCCGGTTTGCCAAGCACACGATCGGCGTGACGAAGCAGCTTCGAACTCAGCGTCAAACGATGCCGGCGCAGATGATCGAGGTTAACTTCAAAATGCACGGTACCGCCGCCAAGGAAGAAGCTGATGTCACCACCCAGAGCAAGAAACTCCGGCGTTTCGCCGACGAACAGAATGGGTTCGTGCACGCCCTGGCCCAGCAGTTCTTGTTGACGCGCGGTTGGTACCGTTGCCGAAACAAACACCAAGTGACAACCTGTCAACGCGTCACTGACCAATTGATTGACTTGAATTGGTAAGCCATGCACGCGCTGTTGACCAAGTTTTTGGGTCAGCACTGCCGCCATATCGGCCTGCTGGGCCACGCAGAACTGAAAATGCTGCTGGGTAAACGCGCCATCAGGCCATTCGCTGTATTTGGCAAAGTTGAACAGAAACGCTGCCTTGATCTCGTATTCACGCGGAACAGCCGCATTACCGGCATAACCCGGTGCGAACGGTACCAGCGAGCCGGCTAGCCACCACAGCACGCACAACGCACGCCGTTTGGCCGCCGGTCCGACAACGTGGTCCGGAATCATCAGTTTGGAAGGTCCATGGTTTCTGGTTCGACAGACCAAGCATAGGAGTCAGCCGCGAATTTGCTGCTGCTAAAGCACGAATTTCCTTGGTTTTGCCGGTATGGGCCGGCACCTCCTTAACGCCTTATAATGTATATTATGTTAAATAAAAGGTGCTCCACTTACTCTGATTTACGTAGTTCAGATGGAATCTCGCCAAATAGCCGGCGGAACTGTTTGCTGAAATAGCTTGGCTCGGCAAAACCGCATTGGTACGCCACCTGCGCCACCGGGAGTTGGGTTTCGACGAGCAAGCGACGGGCGTTTTCCAGCCGGACCTCGTTGATGAACTGGTTCGGCGTCTTGGCCAGATGCTTCTTGAAACGCCGTTCCAACGCGCTGACCGACAGATGTGCCTGCGCCGCCAACTCCTCAATGCTGATGTGGCGATGGTAATTGGCGTAGATGAAACGCACCGGTGCTTCGATGGCCTGGACGTTCAACAAGGCTTTTGAGGTTTTCTCCAGATGCCGGGTAATGCCGTAGGTGCCGAGCAGCGTGCCGTGTTCATCCCGCAGGGCTTGTTTGGAGGTGGAAAACCAGCCTAGCTCACCGCTGGCGGTACGGTTGAGTTCCAAGCGGTCAACTGCCTCCAGACCATCCAGCACGCGTTTGTCGTCGGTGACGTACTGAAACGCCAAGTGCGGCGGTGAGAAATCGAAATCGGTTTTCAGCAGGATTTGTTCGAGCGCGTCGCAGCCCAGATGCTGAATGAATGGCGTGTTGCCGTAGAGGATTCGGCTTTCGGTGTCTTTGATCCAGAACAGGATGTCCGGCAGCAGGTCGAACGCGGCAATTATTTGCTTTAGCCCTGCCTGTTGCAGGATGTTCTGCGGCGCCATCACTGCGGAATCCAGCGGTTTGACGAATGAGCCTAGGATACCGCAAACGCCGATTTTGTTGCATCGCCGACCGAATTTCTATTAGCGCCAAAGGCAGTCCAGACACTATGGTCAGTGAATTGGGCTCAACACACGAGTGGCTATGCGCAACGAACCGATTCGGATGGGCATGGTGGGTGGTGGCGAAGGCGCTTTCATCGGCGCGGTGCACCGCATGGCGGCCAATCTTGATGGTCAGATCGAGCTGGTCTGCGGCGCCTTCAGCGCGGATGCAGCGCGCAGCGTGGCATCTGGTCGCGCCTTGTTTCTTGAACCTTCCCGTTGTTACGCCAGCTATCAGCAGATGTTCGAAAGCGAAGCCCGCTTGCCGGCGCAGCAGCGGATGGATTTCGTCGCCATCGTCACACCGAATCATTTGCATTTTCCGGTAGCCAAACTCGCCATCGAGTCCGGTTTTCATGTGTTGTCCGATAAACCGGCAACGCTCAATCTGCAAGAAGCCTTGGCGCTGCGTGCCCTGCTCGACCGCTATCCCCTCCTCTATGGTTTGACGCATACCTACACCGGTTACCCGATGATCAAAGAGGCACGTCATCAGGTGGCGAGTGGCAAACTCGGGCCGATCCGGAAAGTCGTTATTGAATACAGTCAAGGTTGGCTAGCTGCCAAACAAGATGAAACCAGCAAGCAAGCCGCCTGGCGCCTCGACAGCAAACAATCCGGCATCAGTTGCTGCATGGGCGATATCGGTGTGCATGCCGCGAATCTTGCCGAATATGTCAGCGGCTTGACGATTACCGAGCTGTGTGCCGATTTGAATAGCGTGGTCGCTGGCCGCAGTCTGGATGATGATGGCACGGTGCTGCTGCGGTTCAACAACGGCGCCAAAGGCGTATTGATGGCCAGTCAGATTGCAGTCGGTGAAGAAAACAATCTACGGCTGCGCATCTACGGCGAAAACGCAAGTCTCGATTGGTCGCAGATGGAACCGAACAGCCTCTGGCTCAAGAGCCAGCATGCGCCGACCCAACTGTTTCGCGCCGGCGTCGGTGAATTATCTCCCGCAGCGCGCGCAGCCATGCGAACGCCGGCCGGACATCCCGAGGGCTATCTTGAAGCGTTTGCCAATATCTATCGCAACTTCGCTGGACAAATTGCCGCCTTCAAAGCCGGTGCGCCCGCTGACAACGCCCGGTTTGACGTACCGGGCATTGACGCGGCGATTCGCGGCATGGCGTTTATCGACAACGCCGTGCGCGCCAGCCAGCAAGAACGCAAATGGCATCCATTCACTGTCGAATAAGCTGAGCGCCAGATGAAACAGGTTAAAGGAATGAAGCAGATAAAAGGCCCGGCGATTTTCCTTGCACAGTTCGCTGCGGATCAGGCGCCGTTCAATAATTTTCGCGATATCTGTCGCTGGGCTGCCAGCGTCGGCTTTGCCGGCATTCAGATCCCGACCTGGGAACAGCGTTTGTTCGATCTGGAAAAAGCCGCCAGCAGTCAAGACTATTGCGATGAAATTGCCGGCATTGCAGCCGAGGCCGGTCTTGCTATCACCGAGCTTTCAACGCACCTGCAAGGGCAGCTGGTTGCAGTGCATCCTGCTTATGATCAGATGTTTGATGGCTTTGCGCCCGCCGCGTTGCGCGGCAATGCCACGGCGCGTACGCAGTGGGCAACGCAGCAACTGATACTGGCGGCTAAAGCCAGTCAACGTCTTCACCTGAAAAGTCATGCCAGTTTTTCCGGGGCGCTGCTCTGGCACACGGTTTACCCATGGCCGCAACGCCCGGTCGGTTTGGTCGAGCAGGGTTTTGCTGAGTTGGCCAAACGCTGGCTGCCGATTCTGAATCAGTTTGATGAGGCCGGTGTGGATGTCTGTTATGAATTGCATCCGGGTGAAGATCTGCACGATGGCGTGACGTTTGAACGCTTTCTTGACGCTACCCAGCATCATCGCCGCGCCAATATCCTTTACGACCCCAGTCACTTCGTGTTGCAGCAGCTCGACTACCTCACCTTTATCGACATCTATCACGATCGCATCAAGGCTTTTCATGTCAAGGATGCCGAGTTTCATCCAAGCGGCCGTAGCGGCGTTTACGGTGGCTATCAAGGCTGGCTGGAGCGTCCCGGCAGGTTCCGCTCGCTCGGCGATGGCCAAGTGGATTTCAATGGCATCTTCAGCAAGCTCACCCAATACGGTTACGACGGCTGGGCGGTGCTGGAATGGGAGTGTTGCATCAAGCATCCGGAGGTGGGGGCTGAAGAAGGTGCGGCGTTCATTCGTCGGCATCTGATCACACCAACCGATAAAGCATTTGATGATTTTGCCGGCGTTGCCACAGACCAGGCGCTGAACAACAGAATCCTGGGTCTCGAATAACAAAACTGTCGCTCTTCAATCACAGGGAAAGAATATGAACAACAAGCAAAACCTGCTGGTGTTTCGACTCTGCTGCATTGCCCTGGTGGTGACGTCGATGACGTTTGCGATCCGCGCCGGCATTTTGGGTCAACTGGGTAGCCAGTTTGGTCTGAGCGATACCGAGCTTGGCTGGGTCAATGCAATGGCGTTTCTCGGCTTTCCGGTTGCGACGATGTTGGGCGGCGCCATCTACAACGCCATTGGCGCCAAGAAGCTGGTGATGTTGGCGTTCTTCAGTCACTTTGCTGGGCTGGTGCTCACCATTACCGCTGACGGTTTTTGGGGCTTGCTGATTTCGACCTTCCTGATTGGCTTTGCCAACGGCTTGGTTGAAGCAGGCTGCAATCCGCTGATTGCAGAAATGTACCCGAACAATACCACCACCATGCTGAATCGTTTTCATGTCTGGTTTCCCGGCGGCATTGTCATCGGCGCGTTGGCGTCCAATGCCATGACGGCGTTTGGCTACAACTGGCAATGGCAGGTCGCACTGATTCTGCTGCCTACCCTGCTCTACGGCGCCCTGATCCGGAAAAGCGTCTTCCCGCAATTTGATCGACGCAGTCACTCGACCGGTGACAATCTGCGCAATCTCGCCTCACCGATCTATTTGTTCCTCGTCATCTGCATGACCTTGACGGCGACCACCGAGCTGGGCACTCAGCAGTGGATTGAACGCATCCTTGGCGCCAGCGGTGCCTCGCCGATGCTGATTCTCGCGCTGATCACCGGTCTGATGGCAATTGGTCGATTCTTTGCCGGCCCCATCGTGCATCGATTCAATCCGAGTGGCGTATTGCTCGGCTCGGCGATTCTTTCTGCCGCCGGTATCTTCCTGATGAGCCAGACACAAGGGCCGTTCCTGTATTTTGCTGCCGTACTATTTGCCTTGGGCGTCACCTATTTCTGGCCGACGATGTTGGGTTGTGTTGCCGAATACACACCAAGAACAGGCGCGCTTGGAATGTCACTGTTGGGTGGGGCTGGCATGTTCGCGGTCAGCCTCTGGAATCCGGTGATTGGCAGCTGGATCGATAACGCGCGCAATCAGGCGCAAGCCGCCAGCCTTAGCGCCACCGAGGCGGAGCTTCTGGCTGGCCAAGTCGTACTGCAGAATCTGTTTCTGTTTCCGGCAGTGCTGATTCTGGCCTTTGGCGGGTTCTATGTCTTCATCAGAAAACGTATCCAGCAAACCAATGCTCATTCATAACGTAGCTGTCGAGACAAGACGAGGCCATTCATGCTGAAACATCTGAGATTCACCGCACTTGCGTTGGCACTCAATGCCGCTCCGATCGCACTGGCATCAGACAATCAATTGAACGACGCCGAGCAAAAAGCCGGCTGGCAACTGTTGTTCAATGGTAAGGACATGTCCAGCTGGCGCAACTTCAAGAGTCAGTCATTGAGCGAAAAATGGCAGATCAAGGACGGTGCTATGGTGCTGTCTGCGGGCGGTGGTGACATCCTGACCAAGCAACGATATGGCGACTTCGAGTTGCAGCTGGAATGGAAAATCTCCGCGGCCGGAAACAGCGGCATTTTCTTCATGGCGGACGAAACGGGTAAAGCGATCTATTCGCACGCCCCTGAGATCCAGATCCTCGACAATCAGGCGCATTCAGATAACAAGATTGACTCGCATCTGTCCGGCTCACTTTACGACCTGGTCGCGTCACCGGTGTCGTCGCATAAGCCGGCAGGCGAATGGAACCAGGTTCGCATCCGTTTGCAGGACAAGCATCTTGAGGTGTGGCAAAACGGTATCTGTACCACCAGTATTGTCATCGGCAGCAGCACCTGGAACACCTTGGTCGCCAACAGCAAGTTCGCAACCTGGCAAGGTTTTGCTGGCAGTGCCGTGGGCCATATCGGTCTGCAGGATCATGGCGACACGGTCTGGTTCAAGAATCTCAAGATTCGGGCGCTTTGAGCATGACAACATTCAATCACAAGGTTTTGGTCGTGGGTTCTGGCGCTGGTGGTGCCATGGCTGCCTATACGCTGGCCAGTCTTGGCCATAAGGTGCTGATGCTCGAAGCTGGTCGCAACTATGATCCGAAAGCCGAAACACCGATGTTCAATCGCAACGGTGAGGCGCCGCTCATGGGCGCTGGCAACAAAGACAAGGATTTCGGCTTTTACGACGCCACCGTTGATGGCGGTTGGCAGGTACCGGGTGAACCCTACACCACTGCGAAAGATTCCGAGTTCTGGTGGTGGCGTGCGCGTATGCTCGGCGGCCGCACCAATCATTGGGGCCGCTATTCGTTGCGCTTCAGTGAGCACGATTTCAAAGGCAAGACGCGCGATGGTTTGGGCGCCGACTGGCCGTTTGAATACCAGGATTTGGCGGATTGGTACGACAAAACCGAAGCACTGGTTGGCATCTGTGGCACCAATACCGGCCTTGATGATATGCCGCCCTCTTCTCCCGGCGTTTTGCAACCACCGCCGGCTGCGCGCATCCCGGAGCTGCTGATCGCAGCGGCTGCCAAAAAGCATGGTATTCCGGTTGTGCCGATGCATCGCGCGGTACTGACCCGACCGCTCGGCGATCGGGCTGCCTGCTTTTACGCAACACCTTGCGGTCGCGGCTGTTCCATTGGCGCAGCGTTTCAGACGACGACATCCTTGATCCCGATGGCGCTGGCGACAGGCAATCTGAATATCATCACGGATGCGATGGTGAAAACGGTTGAAACCGATCACGACGGCAACGTCACGGGTGTTCGCTACATCGACAAGAAAACCAAAACGGAACAGACCATCAGCGCCGAAGTCGTGATCCTGGCGGCGAGCGCCTGCGAATCGGCACGTATTCTGCTCAACTCAAAGAGCGCACGCTTTCCCCATGGTCTTGCCAATTCGAGCCGGCAAGTCGGCCGCAACCTGATGGATTCCACCGGGGCCTCGCTGCGCGCACTGGTGCCAGCACTCAAGGGTCGCCCGCGCTACAACGAAGACGGTCACACCGCCAACCACCTTTTCGTACCGTGGTGGGGTCACGCCGCACAAGCCAAAGGTGAGTTGGATTTTCCGCGTGGCTATCATTTTGAACTCGGTACCGGTTTTCGCGAACCCGGCGACTATGTGCCCGGCGACCTTGGCGGCTACGGCAGTGCGCTAAAACAGAAAGTGCGCGAGCATTACGGTGCCTACATCAGCTTTGTGCTGCGCGGTGAAATGCTGCCGAATGATGACACCTATATGGAAATCGACGACAGCGTCAAAGACCAATGGGGTATCCCGGTGGCCAAGTTTCATTTCAAATGGTCGTCGCATGAGCTCAAGCAAGTCGAGCACGGTTTGAAAACCGCCAAGCTGTTACTTGAAACGATGGGTGCCAAGGTTGAGCAATTGCCGACGGCCGAGGCCGCCATTTCCAAAGGCGGTTCGATCATCCATGAAGTCGGCACGACACGGATGGGCAGCTCACCAAAAGACTCGGTGACCAATCAATGGGGCCAAACCTGGGACTGCAATAACCTCTTTGTCATGGATGCCGGCGTGTTCGCCTCCAATCCGCACAAGAATTGCACGCTGACGCTGATGACGCTGGCCATGCGCAATGCCACGTGGCTCGCAGGGCAGTTAAGCGCTGGCCGCCTGGGTAAAGGAGCAAGCTGAGATGAACAAACAAGACGAGAATGAAGTTCTCTCCCGTTATCAAACTGGCTTGAGCCGTCGTGATTCACTGAAATGGTTCAGTGTGCTGGCGGCAGGTTCCGTACTGGCTTCTGCTGGCTGCAGCTCGTTATCGCTGACGTCGGAACCTAACGCTGATACGGGACATTGGCCGCAACTCGATATCCAGCCCATCACTGCCAAAGGTTACGGTAAAGATCCAAACCTGATTTTGCCGCCCGCATCACCGTGGCCACTTACGCTGACGGCAGAACAACTGAGTTTGGTTGCTGTGCTGAGCGACTACATCGCGCCACGTGAAGGCAACATTCCTTCGGCGTCAGAGGTTAAGGTGCCGGATGTAATCGACGAATGGGTCAGCGCACCGTATGACGATCAACAACGCGACCGGATAACAATCCTGCACGCACTGGCATGGATAGATGACGAATCCCGCTTGCGCTTTGACAAGCCGTTCACCATGCTGGCCCCCACACAGCAAGTCGCCATTCTCGATGACATCGCTTGGAACAATGAACAGACACCGGCAGCGTTCCAACGCATTGCCAAAGCCTTCGACCGATTCAAAGGACTCGTGCTTGCGGCCTTCTTCTGCTCACCGGAAGGCAGCAAAGATATTGGCTATCTCGGCAATGTGCCCATCGCTGGTGACTATCCAGGCCCCACTAACGAAGCCATGGCACATCTGAACGCAGTATTGGCAGAACTCAACCTCACTTCGTATGCTTATCAAGGATGATGCCAAGCTGGATCGCCATTGTTACTGCATGCGTGTGATCGCTCGCATTGAGTTTGGTGAGGCGGTGGATTGGAGGTACTGGGCTTCAGCAAGCCGCTCAGTTCATCGCATTGCCGAGAAAAAGAGCCTCAGCCACCAACGAAAGCAATAAACCGCAAAAAAGCAGCCAAACTTTCTACGTTGGCGTTTTTGCGGGAATAGGTTATGCCCTAGCACATGAGCATCAGTCCTCATGTGCGCAAGCGAATCACCCGAATGAATGAGCAGGCATTCATTCGTCATG
>CAMLNB010000109.1 GCA_946481205.1 uncultured Kangiella sp.
GTGCGACATTCCGGTTCAGCTTGCCCTGAACCGGCCGCCTAACTCTCCGCCGAGAAATTTTCTCAAGGCCATCAATGCTGACGCAATACAGCAGCAACAGCGGTGCGCAATAATTCACCATCAGCACTGAAACGCGCCAGTGTGACACCGACAGCGGTTTGCGGTCGGTGATCGGCAAACGGTGTCCAGATCACTTCCGGCACTTTCAGTTGCTGGCGCAGCGCTGCGCTGGCGCCCTCTTCTTTCAGACGCCAGGACAACAGCAGATCCGGTCGCAGCTCGTCCGCGAGCAAGCTTTGTGCTTCGTCGCTGGTCACCGCTGCGACCGAAACACCAGCCGCAGCCAAATGCGCTTGCGCCAAGTTTGCCGACCACGGCAAATCGGTCAGCATCCAGGCGTGGTAGCGGTGCGCGGTACCGGTCTCACGCAGCGCCGTGTCATTGGCTGCTGTTTGCATCAGTGGCAGCAGCAGCTGCACATTGCAGCCCTCACCTACCTCCGCCAGCGCAAACACGGCACCACCATGCTGACGGACAATGCCTTCAACGGGCGCCAGCCCCAAGCCTTTGCGACCACGCACGGTTTTGCTGCTGTAGTACGGCGCAAACAGCGACTGCAGATGTTTACCATCGAGACCACGACCGCGGTCACGCAGGCTCAGCACGCCATAACGCCCGGCTTGCAGGTTCAGTGCCTGCGCAGCGGCTGCGCTCAGATGGCATTCACGAAAATCGGCGGCCAACACACTGGGCTCACCTTCACGCAAGAATGCGATGATTGCTTCCAGCGCACGCGCTAACCATTCAGCATCGGCTTCGATGGCGCAATCGCTATCGGGTGCTGACAATGATATGGCGTGCTGCTCCAGCTGTTTGCGCAGCCAAGCCGTCAGCGAAAACGGTTTGCGTGTCAGCACAGCACGACCAGCACTGGCAAGCAGATCGCGGGTGAATTGCACAGCCTGTTGCCCCGACTCCAATACCGTCTGCAACTGGCCATAGGCTGGATGCGTTGGTTCCAAATCGAGCAGAGCCAGTTCAGAAAACCCCATCATGGCAGACAGATAATTATTGAAACTGTGCACGACGTTGCCGAGCAACTCGGCATGCGGAGAAACCACGGCACTGCTGATCGGCGTCGAGTTATCAACAATCAACGACAGTGCGCAATGATCCACCTGCGGCGACAGTAGCGCCTCGGCTGAAAACCACTGCCCGCTGCGACGCAAGCGCACGGGCACGTGCAGCCGCGCTTTTAGCCGCACCGCACTGCGCAAGCGCAGCGCATCGACCGGGTGCAACAGTTCCGAGAGCTGTTTCAGCGGTGGAAATTCACTGGCCCAGCGGGTATTGGCTTGGCGCAGCGTGCCGTCGGCATCGAGCAAAGCGGTGGCAAACGGGAAACCATCCATGAGTCAGCGAATAATCCAAAAAAGCGAGTGGCCGGAACTGTGCGTGAGCAGCGTCCGATTTGCAACCCACGTGCGTCACACGATGAGCGAACTCAATGCGTCGGCAAACTTTCCGCGTGTACCAGCGCCAGCTGCTCATCGGCCAAGCGTAATCCGGCCGCTTGCTGCAACAACTCCGGCTTCAACACCGGCGACAACAAATGGGCAAAGCTGTGCAGGAATTTGCGCCAGTGCAAATCGCGCCGGTAACTGAACCAGAACCGGCCTTCTGGCAGCGTGTCGGCCGCTGGCCGCAGGCTCAGATCGCTGTCGGCAATCGAATCGAACGCAATGGCCGGCAACAGACCAATGCCCCACTCTTGCCGAACATAGGTCTTGATGACATCGGGATCGGAGCTGACCAGCACCCAGCGCTGACTGGACTTGTCGGCCGGCAGCGCCCGGTGCAGCGCGTCCTCGGCTTCGCGGTCTTGGGCAAAGACCAGCATCGCTTCGGCGGCGCGGGCGCGGTCCGAGCGCGACAGCCAGGCGTAGCGCCAGCGCACGCACGGCAGGCTGACCAGTGCCGGGGCATGGGTCTGGCGCAGGCCGATGGCCAGATCGACCTCGCCGCTTTCCAGCCATTCGGTGAAGTGGCTTTCCTCGCCTTGCCGCAGCTGGATCTGCACCTTCGGGTATTCCTTGGCAAACTTCTCCAACCGGTCGGCAACCAGATAGCGCGCCGCCAACGGGCACAGCCCCAGCCGCAGGGTGCCGGCATTGGGCTGGGCATAGTCGCGGGCAATGTCCTTGATGACCTGGCCGTCGCGCAGCATCCGCCCAGCCACCTCCAGGATCTGTCGGCCAGCCGGGGTGATGTCGATCAGATGTTTGCCGCTGCGGGTGAAGATCTGCACCCCCAATTCGTCCTCCAGCAGCCGGATTTGCTTGGAAACCCCGGGCTGGGAGGTATAAAGGCTTTCGGCGGTCGCCGACACGTTGAGCTCGTGCCGGGCCACCTCGTAGATGTAGCGGAGCTGCTGCAGCTTCATGCCAAAGTCTCCTTGTTCGCTCCTGTTCTTATAAGAGAATAGTCATTGGCGAAAATTTCGCCTATCTAATCCGATCGAAATACCAGCCGAAAACCCCAATCAAGCCGATTGCGACTGCTGACAGCGCCCCGCCGGCGTCGGCCCGTATAATGCCGGGCCTGCCGTATCACCCGTCTTGTCGAAGGAAAGCTCCGTTTTGCTGCCGTTTCTGACTGCCCTGACCGGCCTCAAAGCCGAACCCGGCCGCCGCACACTGCTGCCGGCCAGCCATGGCGCGGCCCTGCCGCTGACACTGAGCACCCTGGCCGGTCAAGCTGGCCTGCTGGTTGTGGTCACCGCCGACTCGCCAACCGCCGCCCGCTTGGAACGCGAGCTGAAGGTGCTGCAACCGGACCTGCCGGTGCTGCATTTCCCGGATTGGGAAACGCTGCCGTTCGATACCTTCTCGCCACACCAGGACATCGTTTCCGAGCGCCTGCAGACGTTGGTGCAGTTGCCGCAGCAAACTCGCGGCATTCTGTTGCTGTCGCTGCCCACCTTGTTGCTGAAAGTTGCGCCATCATCGTTCGTCAATCTGAACAGCTTGCTGGTCAAAGTCGGTGACCGGATGGATCTGCCGGCAATCCGGCGCAAGCTCGAACAAAGCGGTTACCGCTGCGTAGCGGAAGTGATGGAGCACGGCGAATTCGCGGTGCGCGGCGCGCTGCTGGATCTGTACCCGATGGGCAGCAAGCAGCCCTACCGGCTCGATTTCTTTGATGACGAAATTGAAAGCATCCGCCTGTTTGATCCGGAAACCCAACTCTCCGGCGACAGGCTCGATGAAATCCGGCTGCTGCCGGCGCACGAGTTTCCGTGGAATGAAGATGGCATCGCCAAATTCCGTCAGGCGTTTCGCGCCCGTTTCGATGCTTCCTTGCATCCTGAATCAGTATACGGCCAGGTCAGCAAAGGCTTTTTACCGAACGGTATCGAATATTACCTGCCGCTGTTTTTTAACGAGCTGGCGTCGCTGTTCGACTATTTCCCGAGCGGCACCCGACTGGTCACGCTCGGTGATCTGAACCAGTCTGCCCAGCATTTCTGGAACGAACTCGAAGACCGCTACGAAGAGCGCAAAGTCGATCTGCTGCGGCCATTGGTCACGCCGGCTGAGTTGTACCTGCGCGAAGACGAACTGTTCGGCGCACTGAAAAATTTCGCCCGCTTTACTGATCGTGATTCCGCTGCCGTTCCGGAAATGCCGGTCAGCAGCCCCCTGCCAGATCTGCGGCTTGACACCCGCGCCACCGTGCCATTGCAAAGCCTGCACAGTTTCTCGCTGGAGTTTCCCGGCCGGATGATTCTGTGCGCCGAATCGGCCGGCCGGCGCGAGGTGCTGCTGCCGCTGTTGAAACAATCCAATCTCGAACCGGTGTTGTGCGACAACTGGCATGATGCCTTGGCCAGCCGTGATCGGATTGTCTTGACGGTTGCTCCGCTGGAAAGCGGTTTTGTTGCGATTGATCACTCGCTCGCGGTCATCACCGAACCGGATCTGTTTGGTGCCCAACTGGTCCAGCAGCGTCGCCGTCGGCGCAAGGTCACCGACCCCGATGCCGTCATCCGCAACCTCGCCGAACTGCGTATTGGCGATCCGGTGGTTCATATTGATCACGGCGTCGGCCGCTATCAGGGTTTGCAAACCCTCAGCGCTGGCGGTGTTCAAGCCGAATACCTCGTGTTGCATTACCAAGGCAACGACAAGCTCTATGTGCCGGTGCAATCGCTGCACCTGATTGGCCGTTATCTCGGCGCCGCCGCCGAGTCGGCACCCTGGCACAAACTGGGCTCCGAGCAATGGGGCAAAGCCCGGCAGAAAGCCGCCGAAAAAATTCGTGATGTTGCTGCCGAACTACTGGACCTGCACGCCAAACGTGCGGCCAGCAAAGGCGAACGTGGCAATGTTGACATGAACGAATACCAGCGCTTCTGCGCCGGTTTCGCTTTTGAAGAAACGCCGGATCAGGAAAGCGCGATCAACGCCGTGCTTGCTGATCTGCAGCGCGGCCGACCGATGGACCGGCTCGTTTGCGGCGATGTCGGCTTCGGCAAAACCGAGGTAGCGATGCGCGCCGCGTTTGCCGCGGTGCAAAGTGGCTGGCAAGTCGCCGTATTGGTGCCAACCACCCTGCTCGCTCAGCAGCACTACAACAGCTTCTGCGATCGCTTTGCCGACTGGCCGGTACGGGTCGAACTGCTGTCGCGCTTCCGCACCGAGAAAGACACCAAACGCGCACTCGAACAAGCCGCCGAAGGCAAAGTCGACATCATCGTCGGGACTCACAAACTGCTGCAGCCGGACATCAAGTTCCAGCGACTGGGCTTGCTGATCGTCGATGAAGAACACCGGTTCGGCGTCCGTCAGAAAGAGCAGATCAAAGCGCTGCGCGCCGATGTCCACATGCTGACGCTGACCGCAACGCCGATTCCGCGCACGCTGAACATGGCGCTGTCCGGTATCCGCGATCTGTCCTTGATCACGACACCGCCCGCCAAGCGCTTGTCGATCAAGACATTTGTGCGCGAGAAAACCGACGCCCTGCTGAAAGAAGCCATCCTGCGCGAAACCTTGCGTGGCGGTCAGGTTTACTTTCTGCACAATGAAGTCGAAAGCATCGAGCAGGCCACCGAAAAATTGCAGGAACTGCTGCCGGATGTGCGCTTTGCCTACGCCCACGGCCAAATGCGCGAGCGCGAGCTGGAGCGCATCATGCGCGACTTCTATCACCAGCGCTTCCATGTGCTGGTCTGCTCGACCATTGTCGAGACCGGCATCGACGTGCCGAGTGCCAACACCATCATCATCGAACGCGCAGACAAGTTCGGTTTGGCCCAGCTGCACCAACTGCGTGGCCGCGTTGGCCGCTCGCACCACCAAGCCTACGCTTATTTGCTGACGCCACCGCAGAATCTGCTGACCCAGGATGCCCAGAAGCGCCTGGAAGCGATCGAGACCTTCGACGATCTCGGCGCCGGCTTCCTGCTCGCCTCGCAGGATCTGGAGATCCGCGGCGCTGGCGAAATGCTCGGCGAAGATCAGAGCGGTCAGATCGAAGGCATCGGCCTGAGTCTGTATATGGAGTTGCTGGAAGAAGCGGTCAAAGCGCTCAAGAGCGGCAAGGAGCCGACGCTGCAGCATGTGCTGTCGCAGCGCACGGAGATCGATGCCGGCCTGCCGGCGCTGCTGCCGGACGATTACGTAACCGATATCGGTACCCGACTCAGCTTGTACAAGCGCATTGCTGGTTGTGGCACGGACAGCGAAATCGATGACATGCAAACCGAGATCATCGACCGTTTTGGCATGCTGCCGACACCCGGTCAGAACCTGTTCGAGCTGACCCGCTTGCGGCTGCGCGCGAGTGCGCTCGGCATTCGCCGCATTGATGTCACCGCCAGCGGCGGTCGGGTCGAATTCACCGCGCAGACCACGGTCGACCCGATGCTGATGATCAAGCTGGTGCAGTCCCAATCGCGGCTGTACAAGTTTGATGGCCCGCAGGCGCTGAGAATCAGCAAGCCCTTGGCCGAACCGGCCGATCGACTGGTCTTTCTGCGCGAGCTGCTGACGTTGCTGGCCGGCGGCAACAAGAACTAATCCCGGCTCGCCGTTTCCAACGGCGGCCCGGTTACCGGATTCACCATATCCAAATGGATGGCAGCGCTTTAGAATTCGCCATCCCATAAGGAAGACAACAATGAAAGTACGGTCGTTTTTGTCAGCGCTGCTGGCCTTGCCCTTGTGGACTGCCTCGGTTGCCCAGGCCGCAGACCGCTGGTACGAAGTGGAAGTGCTGGTGTTCTCGCACCTGAATGCCGACGCCTCGGTCGAGAAATGGCCAGCCAACGATGCCGTCAGCATCAGTCTGGACGGTGCCGTGCCCGCACCCAATACCGTCACGACACCGCTGGTCGGGGCCGCACCAAGCGCGCAAGAATTGCTGCGGCTCGCCGCCGTGCCGAGCGCGCAATACAAACTGCAAGACGCGTTCAAGACGCTGTCACGCTCACGCAATTACCGGCCACTGCTGCACACCGCATGGCGGCAACCCATTGGCACCGGCAAGAACAATTTCAAGGTGCGCTTGGTCGGCGGCAAGGACTACGCGAGCCGTTATGGCATGCAAGGCAAACTGCTGTCGAGCGGTGATGAACCCGCCGCCGAAGGACTCTGGGAAATCGATGGTTACGTTCGGTTATCGGCGTCGCGCTTTTTGCACGCAGAAACCGAGATGCTGTTCCGTCGACCGACCGTTACACCACTGGCTGCAACCACAACCGCACCGACGACCGGCACCAGCGAAAGCAACCTGACCTGGCAAACCGGCGACAGCATGGCCAGCGACGAAGACTGGCTGCAATTTTTCCAGTTCAGCCAGAGCCGCCGACTCAAAAGCAATGAGCTGCATTATTTCGATCACCCGATGTTCGGCTTGCTGATCGTGCTGCGTCCGCTGGAACCCGAGCGTGGCGAAAGCGTTGGTGAATAACCTCGCGACACCGATCACATCCCCTCCCATTGACTGCATGTGAGTTGTCAAACCGATGTTTGGATTGTTGAACGCCACCAGCGCTGACAAAGTCGTGGTACCTCTGGCCGCCGTTTGCCAAGCAGCACGGCTGGTCAATGAAGTCGCCCATTCAGGCAAACTCGATTACGAACAGCTCGATCCCTTGCTGGAAAGCGTGCTGATGCTGAACGCCCCAGACGTCAACAGTATTTATGGCGGCATCGAGCGGCTGCGCCCCGGTTTGCTGACGCTCTGCGATCAACTGAATCTGCAAACCGCCAAGCGCGATCTGCAAATCGGCCGCTATGTTGCCAACCTCGTGCAGCTGGAGCGCTTTCTGCACCGCAATCCGGCGATGCAAGAAACGATGTCGGTGCGGTTGCAGCAAGCCAGCCGTTTGCGCACTCACCAACCGGATGATGATGACGCCCTGCTCGTCTCACTGGCCGGCATTTACTCCGACACCATCTCCACGCTGCCACAGCGCATTCAAGTCACTGGCGAGTCGCGCCATCTGCAAGCTCGCGACAATCAGTTCCGCATTCGCGCCCTGTTGCTTTGTGGCCTGCGCAGCGCCGTGCTGTGGCGTCAGCTTGGTGGCCGTCGCCGCCATTTCATGATCGGTCGTCGTACGTTGTTTGATGCGGCAAAACGCCTGCTGCGCAAACTCGATGGCCTGAACTAAGCGGAATCGATGGCAGCACGCAGCGGCTTATGTCGCGCTCGGGTCGTGCTGCATCATGCCGACGATGTTGCCCTCGGTATCCTTGATGTAAGTCAGCCAACCCACTCCGGGGATCGGCATCTTCGGCACCACCACCGTTCCGCCCAGCGAACCGGCTTTTAGCGCCGCCGCATCGACATTCGGCACATCCACCGTGCAGACAAACGCTATAACAGCCGTACCATCAATAGGGCCTTGCCGCCGAATCATGCCGCCATTGATGCCCGGCTGACTGTCTGGCCCGGTCGTGATCAGCCAGTACTCAGGCTCACCGGCGCCCCAGCGCGCAAACTGCCAGCCGAACAGCTGCTGATAGAACTGCGAGCAGCGCTCCGGCTGCTCGGCATGAATCTCGAAATGGATAACGCGCGACATAAGTCCTCCTTGCATTGTTCCAAGAGGCGTTGTTCTCAGAGTCGTTGTTTCCAGAGGCGTTATTCCCAGAGCTACGCTTGGTACCTCTGCGCCAAGTAAAGCAGATCAGAAATTTCCCGCTGAGACTGAAACCGATTTCCGCACAACGGCGTCCCATAGCCCGTACGTTCATCCGGAGCCCTTCATGTCCATCAACACCCCGCATCAATTCTCCTGCGCTTTGTCATTGAGCTTGGCGCTGGGTTTCGCCCTAAGCCTGGCAAGCGCTCCGGCATCTGCCGCCAGCTACGACGGCCAAACCAATCACTACACGCTGAGCATCAGCGACGACGCCAAGCTCGCCACGGTTGAAGCCAACCTCTGGTTGACCGGTGATTATCTGTCGATGTTCTCGGTGCAAGGTCTGCCGAATCTGAAGAATGGCCAAGCCGATCTGATCGAAAATCTGCAAGTCGTCGATGCACAAGGCAAAAAACTCAAATACAAGAATGAAGGCGAAGGGGAATGGAAAACCGACGGTGATCAGCGCATCCGCATCAGTTACCAAGTCAAACTGCAGCACGACCAATACCAGTGGCCGGCCGGCATTGAAGAAGTGCTGTACCACACCGACGAGGGCCTGATGGCTACCGGTTACAGCCTGTTGCTGGCCTCCGGTGAAAAAATGGAAGGACCGATTGAAGTGACGGTGGAGCTGCCGACAGGCTGGCATGCACGCACACCATGGCAACGCATCGGCGACAGCAACCGATTTGCTGTCGAAAACCGTCGCGAACTGCTGAACAACGCGCTGTTCTTTGGCACCGCGGCAACAGAGACCATCCAAGCCGGCGGCATTGATCTGACCCTGGTACTCGGCAAGCGTTTTGTCAGCGCCAAACCGCTGTTCACCGAATTGCTTAGCAAGCAGTTGCATAGCTATCAGCAACTCTTTGGCGCCGATCCGCAATCCAAGCGCTATCTGGTCATCGTCAATGAAGGCCTTGATGACGGTGGTGCGTTCTCGAACAGTTTCAGTCAGTTGATTGGCGAGGATGCCACCGAAACCAATCGCGTGATTTGGGGCTACATCATGGCGCACGAGCTGCTGCATTTCTGGAATGGTCTGTCGATGGTGCCTGCTGATACCCGCGAAGAATGGCTCAAGGAAGGTTTCACCGATTACCTGACCACGATGACCATGGCCCGCAACGGCATCGACAGCCAGGAGCAGCTGTTCCGCCGGCTGGAAAACATTCCACGTCGCTATCTGTTTGCTCGCTACGCCCACTCTCCCGACATGACCGTGCGTGGCGCGGGTGAAGAAAAGCAGAAGCATCGGCAGCTGGTTTACGGCGGCGGTGCCATCACCGCACTGGCGCTGGATATCGAGCTGCGCAAAGCCAGCAATGACAAAGTCACATTGGAGGCGCTGATGCGCTCGCTGTTCAGCGAGTTCAACCAGCCGAATAAGCGCTATGAGCTGGCCGATGTCATTCGTCACATCAAAACCCTGACCGGCAAGGACATGACGGCCTTCTTTGCCCATGCCGTGGAAAGCAAGGAGCGCTTCGATTTCAAACCGTACTACAGCGAGTTCGGTTTGGATATCGACCACTTCTTTTATGATGAGGTATATGTACGACCGGAGCAGCGGGCAAGCGAGCAACAGAAAGCCCGTTTCCAAACCAGTTTTGGCAAGCGCTGATAAGCACACGCCGTGACGAACAAAACCGCGCCCAGGCGCGGTTTTGTTTTATCGCCAGCAATCACGGCCAACACTTGACCTTGGCGTCACTTTTGCGCAGGCTCAGTGGCTCACAATAGCGGTGCCGCGACTGACGCACCGCAACAGAACAGCCACCCGAAACGGATTTCCTGACGGAGTTGAGCCATGCCCCACCGCTACACCACGCGTTTTGCATTGCCTGCCTTGCTAGCCAGCTTGTTGGCTGCGCCGAGTTTTGCCGCTGATTTCGGTTTGTCCAGCGCGACCGAAAATCAATGCAAAGCCGTCGAACCGAAAGTCATTGCCTGGCGTCGTGACATTCACCAAAACCCGGAACTGGGCAACCGCGAATTCAAAACCTCCGCCAAAGTTGCCGCGCATCTGAAGAAACTCGGCATCAAGGTACAAACGGGTGTAGCGCATACCGGTGTGATCGGTTTATTGGAAGGCGGCAAACCCGGTCCGGTCGTCGCACTGCGTGCCGATATGGACGGCCTGCCGATCACCGAGCGCAATGATCTGCCGTTCAAATCCACCGCCAAAGGGGAATACAACGGTCAGGAAGTCGGCGTGATGCACGCCTGTGGCCACGACACCCACGTCGCGATTCTGATGGGCGTGGCCGAAGTGCTGGCCGCGCAAAAGAAAGACTTGGCCGGCACCGTCAAATTCATTTTCCAACCGGCTGAAGAAGGTGTGCCGAAAGGCGAAGAAGGCGGCGCCGAACTGATGGTCAAACAAGGCGTGCTCGACAACCCGAAGGTGGATGTCATTTACGCGCTGCATATCGACGCATCGATTGACGCCGGCAAGATCGGCTGGAAAGCCGGCTCCATTCACGCCGCCGTCGATGATCTGCGCATCGTGGTCAAAGGCAAAGGCTCGCACGGCGCTTATCCGTGGTCCGGCGTCGACCCGATTGTCACCTCGGCGCAAATCATCAATGGACTGCAAACCGTTGTTTCGCGCTCGGTGCCGTTGACCGAAGGTGCTGCGGTGGTGACCATCGGCAAGATTCAGGGTGGCGTGCGCTCGAACATCATTCCGGAACAAGTCGAAATGCTCGGCACCGTTCGTACGCTCAATGATTCGGCCCGCAAGCTGGTGCACGAACGCATTCGGACAACTGCCGAAAACATCGCTGCCAGCATGGGCGCCACCGTCGAGATCAACCTGCCCTACTCCAGCCACTACCCGGTCAACAAGAACGATGCCGCTACCGTCGCCAAACTGTTACCGGTATTGAAGCAGGTTGCTGGTGAGAAAAATCTGATCGAAGAAATCGCCCAAACCGGTGCAGAAGATCATTCGTTCTTTGCCAACGAAGTGCCGAGTTTCTATATCTCGTTGGGTGGCAAGATTCCGGGCAAGGATCTGAAAGAGGTTGCCGATCACCATACCCCGGGCTTTCATGTCGATGAAAGCGGGTTGATTCTCGGTGTGAGGGCGTTGACAGCAATGACCTTGGCGACGATGCAGCAATCATCTCCCTAGGGGTTATATGCAAGAATCAATTATTGAATGGTGGTATGAAGCCGAACCCAACGGAGAA